>CAIXQV010000712.1 GCA_903921605.1 uncultured Planctomycetaceae bacterium
GACAAAGCGCCCGGCAAGAAGCTGGCGGAGAACCTGGTGACGTTTGCCGATCAGGCTCGACTCAGTCGAGAACTCGTTCGTCTGCGGACCGACCTGCCGATCGCGGTGGATTTCGAAGCAGCAACCATATGCGATCCCGATTTCCAAGCTCTCTACGATCTCTTCACGGTTTTGGGGTTTCGCCGTTACGCGACGGAGATGCGTGAAAAGCTGGTGCTCGAGCCAGACGAGTCGGCGAACAGTGCGACTGCTCAATCTGGCAACAAACGAACAAAATCGGCTGAAGGTAAATCCGCTGACAGTTCTGACAAAAAGAGTACTCGCCAGAAATCGCTGCTGCTGTCAGAAGAACAATCACCAAGTAGTGAGTCCAGTGTTGTGGCTGCTTTTGGTGCTGCAGTCGGGATGACAGCGGAGTCGAATGATACGATCACCGTCAAGACCCCGGCATCGTTGTCTACCGAATTGCAGTCATTCGACTCACTCGGCAGCATCTTCGTCGAACTCATGACGTCCGGAAATGGCGTGCGCCAGAAACGGCTCACGGGCGTTGGCGTTTCCAACGGGACACGCACCATCCTTGTGGATTTGTCCGGCACGCAATCCGCAGACGCCTCGGAAGTTCTGCTGAAATGGATTTCTGCATTCCCCGGCCGAGTAATCATTTCCAGCGCGAAGCCGCTTTGTCATATTCTGCTGTCCGCTGGATTGCCGCTTCCCGTTCAACTGTTTGACGCTTCCATTGCCGACTATCTTCTGGATGCTGGCGCGAGGAATCATGAGCTCGCGGAAATCGTTGATCGTCATGCGACAGAATCAGTGAAGAAGGCGGCCATCGCGGATTCTCGCAAAGGCCGTCAGAAGACGATGTTTGAAGAGGATGACAATGTCGCAGTGGCACCCGTCGATCCGTTTCAGGAATCAGCAAACCGCTGCGAACGTCAACTTCGACTTTTGACCGCGGTCGCTAAAAGTCTGCAGGAGGGATTGCAGGAAGATGGCCTGGCATCTCTGCATGATGCACTGGAATCGCCGCTTATTCGAGTTCTCGCAAAGATGGAATTTGCCGGCATCAGTGTCGACGTTCCGGAACTCAAACGTCAGAGCGACCTTGCGGCTATTGAAATCGATCGTCTGACTGGTGAGATCTACGCCATGGCAGGCCGGACATTCAACATCGATTCGCCGAAGCAACTTTCGATAGTGCTGTTCACGGATCTGAAGTTACCCGTGATTCGTAAAACTCAAACGGGTGCCAGCACGGATCAGGAAGTTCTGGAGGAGTTGGCTCATCAGCATCCTCTGCCTGCGAAGATCATGGAACGCCGCCATTTGATTAAGCTCAAGGGCACTTACCTCGACTCTCTTCCTGTGCTGGTTAATGATCAGACCGGCCGCATCCACGCGACGTTTCATCAGACCGTGGCGGCCACAGGACGGCTGAGTTCCAGCGATCCAAATCTGCAGAACATTCCGATCCGAACTCCGGAAGGTCGCCAGGTGCGTCGAGCGTTTCGTGCCGGCCATCCGGATTGGGTGCTTGTCTGTGCCGACTATTCACAAATTGAACTTCGCGTGCTGGCTCATTTCAGTGGCGATCTGGCCATGCGAGAAGCGTTTCGACAGGGCGTTGACATTCACTCGGCCGTGGCCAGCGAAGTTTTTGGCGTTCCAGTCGAAGCGGTCAATTCCGATCTCCGTCGCATTGCCAAAGCCGTCAACTTCGGAGTCATCTACGGGCAGACTCCGTGGGGCCTCGCAGCTGCATTGGGAATCGGCAAAGACGAAGCCGCTCAATTCATCGACAACTATTTCGCGAAGTATTCGGGCGTCGCGTCATTCTGCGAACAGGTTCTTACGGACACCGTTCGCACTGGGTATGCTCGGACGATTCTGAATCGCCGTCGGGCGATCACCGGGATTCGTCGTACTACCGGCATCAATCGCAACATGCCCGAACGAACGGCGATCAATACCGTCATTCAGGGCTCAGCGGCCGACCTGATCAAACAAGCCATGTTGGATGTTGATGCCGCCTTAACGTCCAGTTCACTGCGAGCCACTCTGCTGCTGCAAATTCACGACGAACTGGTGTTCGAATGTCATCGCGACGACACGGCCGCGTTGATTCCACTGATTCGCGAAAAGATGCAGGGGGCGATGACGCTGGATGTTCCGTTGGACGTCGACGTGACGATCGGACCTAGCTGGCTGGATCAGGAGGATGTTGTGGCTGCGAATCCATGACCACTGAAGTCGTGGTTCAAACGGGAACTCTCTTCATTTGATGATCATTGATCTGATCGATCCGTTCTTTAGTTTCCACGGCGTTTAGGTCCCGGGAAAAATGCATTTGTAGAACGGATGTAGTCGGCGTATCCCGGCCGTCGTTCAGCGATGTCCTTTTCCAACAAAGTGACCCCGGAAACTTTCATCAAAAAGAATCCCATGACGGCCGGTGAAACAATCGTCCACAGCGGTGCGCCGCAGGAGACGCTGAACATCCACAGTCCCCACCACACGGCGAAATCTCCGAAGTAATTCGGATGTCGAGTCATCCCCCAGAGTCCGGTATTAAGTACTTTCCCCTTGTTCTGTTCATCAGCACGGAAGCGGGCCAGTTGAAGATCTCCGACAGTTTCAAAGATCAGACCTGTGCCCCAGAGGAAGATCCCGACAGATCCCAAAATCGCCAAAGACTTACCATCACCGCCGACAAAAGCTGTCGTCACCGGCCAAGCCACGAACCACATGATGAGTCCCTGCAACAGAAACACGATGCCGAGACTCTTCAGCCACCAATGTGGTTGATACTTGTCTCGCATGGCGGCGTAACGACGATCCTCGTGCGGATCACTGAAGACTCGAATCGACAAATGAATTCCCAGTCGTAGTCCCCACAGAGTCACCATCACCAATAAAAACATCAGGTCCAATCGATCTGAACTTGCTACGTCGGAACTCAAAAATGCCAGCCAGGCGATCAGCACAAAACCTGGCCCCCAAAAGGCATCAATGATTCCGCACCGTCCCATCTTCAGGCTCAACAGCCAGACCAGAACCACATAGAAGATGGCCAACGCCAATGTACTTAGCAGGATTGTCGACACTGATCAGCCTCTTTGTCGGAACAGGTAGTGCGACACGAACCATTCGGAGCCATTGCGGAATCCGAACAGCTCCGCACAGGCCATAAAGAACATTCGCCAGCGACCACGCCAGATCTCCCAGTCCTGACCGTAAGCGGCCTTCAGGATCGGTTCAACCGTGTTGCTTCTCAGATCCATCAACTCCAGCCACGCATTGCTGGTCTTTTCGTAATGAGTTCCATCCCAGATCCAGTGGTCACTGATCAACAGATCTGATTGATAGTTCAGTAGCAGATTCTGGCTGGGCATGATTCCGCCGGAGAAAAAATGGCGTGCCATCCAACTGGCTGTTCCGGTATCCTCGAACGGGTAGGCGTAACGATGATGGCAGAAGATGTGGACAAATAACATTCCGTCAGGCTTAAGCCATGAGCTGATTCTTTGCATCAACAGGGAATGATTTCTCACATGCTCAAACATCTCAACGGACACCACTCGATCAAAGCGGCGATCGGCGGAGAAGTCATTGATGTCGCAGGTCCTGACCTCCAGATTCAGGAGTCCTCGCAGACTCGCCTGATGCATGATGTACTCACGCTGCGAATTCGAATTCGAGATCGCCAGGATTGTGGCCCTCGGATATCGCTCGGCCATCCACAGGCTTAGCGATCCCCAACCGCAGCCCAGTTCAAGAATCGTCTGACCGTCCTGCAACTGAGCGTGTTTGCACGTCAGCCGTAAAGCTTCCGCTTCGGCCTGATCGAGTGTCTGCGTATTTGAAGTCCAGTAGCAGCAACTGTACTTCCGATGCATCCCCAGAACGTTTCCAAAAAACGCTGGCGGAACTTCGTAGTGCTGTTCATTCGCCTTCTCCGGGACGCAGGCTACCGGGCCGACCGACAGTTCCCGAAGAAACTGGCGAAACGAATCACCAGCAGCTTCCAGAGATGTTCCCTCAAGCGTTTTCAACCGAGTCTTCAGGAGACTTTGAATTCCCTTCCGAACCATCCAGTCCGGCAGTTTCCCCTGTTCGGCAAATCCAATCAGCGGTGCAACAACATGCAACATGGCCATCCGATCTTTCACGATCAAGTGTTACCGACAGTTCCAAGCACACAGCCAGGCTTCGCCCACATCACCTGACACACACCGATTGCACGTTCAAGGAATGCCGCCTCACAGTAGCACAGGTAATATCTCCACATCCGAATAAATCGGTCATCGAACCCCAGGGCTCGAACCTCGTCGAGACGTTCGTGGAATCGTTCGTTCCAAAGCCGCAAAGTTCGGGCGTAGTGCATACCAAAATCCTTCATCTCAATCATTCGCAGGGAAGTGCGAGTCGCGACGCATTCCTGCATGACCGAAACAGACGGCAGGAAACCTCCCGGGAAGATGTATTTTTGGATGAAGTCCACCGAATTACGATAACGTTCGTAACGCTGCTCCGGCATCGTGATCGCCTGAATCATCATCGCGCCGTTTTCTTTGAGCAGACGATCGCAGGTGGCGAAGTATTCAGGAAGATATTGTTGCCCGACGGCTTCGATCATTTCTATGGACACAAGCTTGTCATACTGACCTTCAAGATCACGATAGTCTTTCATCAGAATCGTGATGCGATCAGACAGTCCCGCGTCCTGCACTCGCTGTGTGGCCATGCGAAACTGTTCTTCGGAGATCGTGGTCGTCGTGACTCGACAGCCGTATTTCCCAGCCGCATAAATCGCAAACGTGCCCCAACCCGTGCCAATCTCCAGCACATGATCATTGGGCGACAGCTGCAGCGTTCGACAGACTCGATCAACTTTCTCCAGCGATGCTTCCTCCAGCGATGCCTGCTCGTTTGCGAACAGCGCCGAGGAATACATCATTGTGGGATCAAGGAACAACGAAAAGAACGAGTTCCCAAGATCATAGTGCTCATGAATATTCCGCCGACTGCCATCGCGTGAATTACGATTTCTAAAGTGCCCCAACCGACTGATAAAGCGGGTCAACATTGTCAGGGGACTGCGGAAAGTCTGCAGAACAGTTTCGTTTCTCAGGAGAACTCGGAACAGATCCGTCAGATCGTCCGAAACCCACTCGCCTTCCAGATAAGATTCGGCCGCGCCCAGATCGCCGCCGGTGACAACGCTGCGAAAGAAACGAGGCGACAGAGCCTGCACGTGCCCCATCAATTCGTTGGTTTCGAGGTCACCGAATCGCTCCGAATGATTGCCGTATTCAAGTACCACTTCGCCGGTGGAGATCCGGTTCAGGTTACTGCGGAGAATTCTTCGGCAGAGTCGCTCGAACATACACAGCCACTTGCGGTGCGACTTCACAGTCGTCGAACTTCCCGAAGCGCCGTTGCTCGGGGATTCGGACAGACTTCTGTCGCGAGCAGGCTCCACGAGAGAAATGTCATCGCATCCGAAAGCAGACTTTAATTTCAGGGATGTTGGCATCGACTTAATCTCAGCAAAATATCGGGACTCAGCAAAGTATCGGAGACAAAAAACGGCAGAGCACAATCACAAAGTCGCAGTGGAATCCTGCATCACTCCTGTTCGCCGTTGACGTGGATGAGGAACATAAGGAACTTGCTTCCACCAAAGTTTCAGCGCCTGCCAATAGATTTTGGAAGTGACACTGGCTGTCATACACGGATGATGCAGGAGAATTCGTCGCAGTGAAGACGCTGTGATCTCCTGCCGCTGCATCGACAGAGTCACATCGAACGGACGCGGACGGCGAGTTATTGACGTTGAGGTCGCTGGCTCGGTCAACTCACTATTCCCACTTTCCGGCGGCGAATCTGAATCCGTCGCGAGATTGGAAATCTCATGGCACTGAATCGACACAGCAAGCGATTCCGCCGGTTCAGACAAACGCCAGCGGTAACGCAGCCCCATGCCCATGAACGGCGAAACGTGAAACTCTTTATCGTTCCACAGCACGGAAGACGCGCCGCCGGGACGCTGGATCGGAGTCTTAAGAACGTAGCAATGTCGCTCACCCCACGGCGTGTTGTGGACTTCCGCAAGCACCGTCTGCAATCGACCGGTACCCGGATCGAAACAGTAGTAGTAGCTGACGGGATTCATCACATAGCCGAAATACCGCAGATTGGTCAGCAGCCGAATAGCACCACTGGGGCGAGTCCCCGTCTGTCGCTGAACTTCATCGCGAACACAGACGTCTAACGGAACTTCCGGATCACCCAAATGATCTTCGCGGCGAAACCATGCAACCGCCGGACGTCGAGCGGACCAAAGAAGATACGGATCAAAGATTTCCGGAAGCTCGGCAAGATCGAGGTACATCTGAAACAACGAATATCGGAACACGTTATGAGCCGGGGTGAATCGCCGATGACGCACGGTGCCCGAGTACAGACAGCTATGCATGCGATCCTCCCGGTGCTGCTGCTGAACGACGAGTTGTGTCGACTGGTCTCAGCAAGGATTGCTCAGAGATATTTGCATCCTGCGTACCATCAATGTCCATCACACCAAACCGACGGCAAACCGCGAGAGCACTGTTGACGCCATCTTCATGAAAGCCATTGCCCCAATAGGCACCGCAGAATGAGGTGCGATTGCGGCGAATCAATTGTTCATGCATCGACTGCAAAACAGCTCGTTGAGAGGTGAAGACCGGGTGGGCGTAACGATGCCTGGAGATCACTGCAGACTCCGCAATCTGATCCGAGTCGTTGAGTGTTACACAGAACGTTTTTGACGACTGGATATGCTGCAGAATGTTCATGTTGTAGGTCACTGTGGCCGCAGACGCATCGCCGCCGGACTGTCCAATGCGATAATTCCAGGCCGACCACGCTTTTCGGCAGCGAGGCAACACAGAGCTATCCGTGTGAAGTACAGCCTCATTGATCTCATAAGGGAAACCAGAAAGGACTTTTTCCTCAAGCCCCGAGGGTTGTCCTACCATTCTCAGTGCCTGATCGCTGTGACAGGCAAAGATCACCTCATCGAAACGCGAAACATCCCCCGCTGCAGAAACGGTCACACCATCAGCATCCCGTTCAACTCGCTGCACCGGAGAGCTGGTGCGAATTCTGGACATAAACGGTGCGGAAATGCGTTCTACGTAACGGCGTGATCCGCCGGGGATCGTGTACCACTGAGGACGATTGGTCAGACTCAGCAGACCGTGGTTGCGGTAAAATTCAAGGATGAACTGGATCGGAAAGTCAGCAAAGGTGCCTGTGGGACAAGACCAGATCGCGGCCCCCATCGGCAACAAATAATGCTCGGAGAATGCAGTCCCGTAACCATTGCGGCTGAGATATTCGCCCACCGTCATCGTCCCAAGATCTCGCTCGGCATCCTCCGCTCCGGCGCGATTGAATCGCAGAATATCGGCCACCATACGAAGAAATGACGGACGAAGCAGATTTCTCTTCTGAGCAAACACTCCAGCGAGGCCTGACCCGGAATATTCAATTCCGGTACGATCGCAGCGAACGGCAAAACTCATTTCCGTCGGCACGCCGCGAATCGCAAGGCGAGTTAGCAGCTTCATGAAGTTGGGATAGTTTCGATCGTTGTAAACAATGAAACCGGTATCAATTCGATACGTCTTGCCTTCGCTGTCAAACTCAACCGTATTGCTGTGACCCCCGACCACCGATTCCGATTCGTAAAGCGTGATTTCGTGGTGCGGATGCAGCAGCCATGCACAGGTCAGCCCGGAAATCCCGGCTCCAATAATCGCGACCTTCATCACCCCTCCTGACTGTGCACCGGAACGCCCAATACTGCCAAAACGTTCTTTTCTTAACCGTAGTGATCGAATATGGTTAACAATATCAGGCCATTTTTGATCCTCCTATCGATAAATCGTTCATTTTTGTGGTATTTTGACTGGCCCGGATCCAGCACTCGTCTAGAAACGTTCATCAAGATTTATCAACTTCGACGGAGGGCTCCACATGACCGACTTTTTCTCACCGAAAGAGGTTGCAACTGCAATCGGTGTCAGCGAATCATCACTCAAACGATGGGTGGATAAAGGGTTGATTCCTGCGGAAAAAACCGGCGGTGGCCATCGACGCATGAGTCTGGACGCTGTGCTCAAATTTCTCCGGGAACAAGGAAGAGCCCTCAGTGAACCACAAGCGATCGGATTGCCGGCGGAGTCAGGTCGACGACCACCGTCCAATGATTCTGACCATCACGAGTTTCTGCGGTTTCTACTGTGCGGCGATGAACCTTCAGCTCGCCGAATCGTGATGGACGCTTTTCTGAACGGCTACAGCGTCGCGAAGATTTTCGACTCCATCATCTTGCCGGGATTCAGTGAGATCGGAAATCTTTGGCACTGCGGCACGCTCGAAGTCTATCAGGAACGCCGCGCGTGCGAAATCTGCTCGCGAGTCATTCATGAACTCCGCAGAGCTGTGGGAAGCGGACCGTCAGACGGGCCGGTGGCGATTGGTGGAACTCTGGACGGTGATCCTTACACGATCGCTTCCAGTATGTCAGAAGTCGTTTTGCGAGAATGCGGCTGGCGAGCCTTATCTCTGGGGAACATGCTGCCGTTCAACACGCTCATGAAAGCCGTGGAGATTGATCGCCCCCGCCTGATGTGGCTGAGCGTAACGTCAATCCGATCTCCCGAACAATTCGTGGCCAATTTTAACGTGCTGTTCGACACGGCCACTTCCCTGGGTTGCGTATTAGTTGTCGGTGGCCAGGCGCTGACGGCAGACATTCGCCCGCTACTGCGATACACCACTTATTGCGACAACTTTCGCCATCTCGAAGCGTTCTCAAAGACCATTATTCCCCGAGAGAACTAGTGTCGCGAGTACTTGGCGGTGTCTGGTTCAGTGGACCTTAACCCGAAGTTACTCGACGACTTCGACCTTGGTCCTGCGACCCAGTTGTCCCTTTTCCCTGTGTCGGGCATGTATCCCGACCTACTATGGGCTGAATGAATCGTGCTTTGTTTTCAGCCTCAGCGCGATGGCGAAGGTGGCTGCGGCTTGCCGCGAAACAAAGGATTCTGAAGTGCCGTCAATTCCTCGTCAGGAATTCATCCAGATTCAGAATCGTATTCGCAACGACAATCCAGGCCGCGAACTCTGCGTTCGACATGCCTTCCGGAGTTTTTGTTCCGGCTGATTTGATCAACGCTGCGGCCTCTTCGTCCAGAGCGGAATATTGCTGTGACGCGTCCTGATGCAGCTTGATCAACGGCAGGACTTCTCCCTCATGCAGCGGACGAATGACGGCTCGCCTAAGCCCGACAGTCGTTTTCGTCTGAGCATCTCCTTCGACCATGGACATCGTTGCGGCCAAAGCCCCAGCGGCTTCCAGATAAACCGGATCATTCAAAGTCACCAGGGCCTGTAATGGCGTGTTCGTGCGTATGCGGCGAATCTGGCACACTTCTCCGCTGCCTCCGTCAAATGTCGTCATCGAAGGGTATGGTGTGGTGCGTTTGAGATACGTATAGAGGGCTCGCCGAAAGCGATCTTCTCCCTCCGCATTCACCCA
>CAIXQV010000713.1 GCA_903921605.1 uncultured Planctomycetaceae bacterium
AATCCCCAAAGAAACCTTCCCGGATTCAGACTGCCAAGCGACCACGAATGGGAGCATGCCTGCCGCGCAAATTCAGGGTTCGAACGTCATCACTTTGGTGAATTCGCAAAACTGGGCGATCGTGATATTCTCGCTGACTATGTGTGGTATGTGAACAATTCCCAGGACGAATTTAAGGGCGACGAGATCATTAAATCCTGCGCCACTCGGCTGCCCAACGGTTGGGGACTTTTTGACATGGTGGGGAACGCAAGTGAGTGGAGAATCAACAGCCTGCTGAAGCAACGAGCAGATCCGGAACTTCAAACGGGGATCAGAAATCTCGCGGATGCTGTCAGCGAGGGACTCTCCTCTCCTCAAAACGCTGCCAGTCGAAAGCTTGCGTCTTTGCTTGAGCCAGGATACGACAGTGTCATGGCACCAGAAGGAAAGTGTCGGCTGAAACTCCCTCCCCTTTCGACACCTCCCGAAAGGCCAGCAGCCTCCAAGCTTGGATTCAGGCTTGTGATTGATTCAATTCCCATGGAATCGCTGACAATGAATCCCTGAGGAATTCATTCTGTCTTCAGCTCGATTTACTTTTGCAGATCATCGTTTGAAGTCAACTTGATGCACGATCCAGATTCTAACCCCTATGCTCCGCCAGCAACGGAATTGTCAGCAGCATCACCCAGACCCGGAGATAGCCCACAGGAATATCGCATTGAAAAGAACGTCATGATTCTGCCGCCGCCGTTTGTTCTGCCTGAAGTGTGCTTTCTGACGGGCGATCGAAAGGAACTTCAGAAGTGCGAGATCCCTCTGAAGGTGATGCCGAAGTGGTGGAACTATGTGATGCCGTTGATCATGTTTTGTATGCAAATGATCGTGTTGGCCGGCAGTATGGCCATACAAAGACTGCAACTCACGGCACCAACATGGCTCGTGCCGCCGATTGCGGGAGTCTTGATGGGCGTCACAGCACCAGTGTTGATTTTTGTGGGAATACTGTTTGTTTCAAAGAAGATAACTCTGATCGGTTTCCGGGAGAACTCGGATGCAGTCTTCATTCGCAGACGTCGGTCTATCGTTCGCGTGCTGGTTTTCGACTTCGCCCTTGGGGTCATTATTGCACTAACCATGTTGACACTTCCGCCCAGTTTCTCGCTCAGGGCAATCGCGCTGGTAAGTTTTCTGGTTGCCTTCGTCCTGACACTGATTGTTTGGCAAAGGAATCGAAAACCATGGTCGCGGATCGGTGCTCTCCAGAAAGCCGATGGATCTCTGGCCGTCTATGGCCTTGACCCATCTTTTCTGGCTGTCTGTCGGCTTGGACTTGATGACTCCGCCTCACTTCCTGCCTCAACAAGATCTGCCTGAAGCCCCGGAAGGATTTTCCTGTGCAGTGTGCCTTTCGGTTTTCTATTCAACCGGCCAGTAGCGGCTCTTCGGAGACTGCTCGTTGTCGGCTTCTGGAACAGATGGTCGGGCAGGAATGTGAAAACTTCCGAGTCCCCGCAGATGCCTGCACCGCCTGCCTGCAACATTCCGGCGGGCAATCTCTTCACGGCCATCCAGTGTTTCCTTCGATGCTCCTGCAGATCTCCGAGACAGCTCTCGAAAATGCCACTCAGCAGGGCACGCTCACTCCAGAAAAAGAACGCCGTCTGAATGGGGTCTTCAATACCGCGATGGAAGCGCTGACGACATCGCCGCGTGAAATCCAGCCCAAGTCCACTCCGTCCTGCGACGTCATCCTTTGTGCTCATGAATCCAATGAACGCCTCCATGCTGCCATCGTGAGTATTCTCGAACAGGAAGGCGTTGTGCCTTTTCTGCATCTCGTTGATACCGGCGACGCTTCAAGGACTTTTAACGAGTTCTCCGGACGCTGGAACGTGCGACGTCATCGCCAACCATCCGGAACTTCAACGCTGGCGGCGGTGCATGAACTGATCGAATCAATGTCCACATCGTTGATTGCCATTCAGCCCGCCGACGGTGTCAGCACGTCTGATCGCCTTGCAAGATCCATAAACCAGCTTGAGTCCGAGGGCGCGGAAATCTTTGCGGCTCAAGTTTTCACAAAAACGTCCGCCCTAATCCCCATACAAACGAAGGAAACTCTGAAGACGGATGAAACCCTGACGGATGAAACCCTGACGGATGAAAACAGCCGACAGCTTAATCCGGCGACGCTGGTTTTTCGACGTTGCTCGTTCGTGGATATGGGAGGCATCGCGGGGGTTGAAAACGAATTGGTCAGTTTTGTTGAACGCGCTCATCGGCAGGAGCGAAGAATCACCATCAGCCCGGAGGCTCTGATCGAACTGCTCCCGAAGACTGCATCATTCCCATCAATCACCGTTTCACCAATCCAGAGCGGCGACATACTTCCCGACTCAGAAAGTGGAAAAGGTTTCCCCGCAGTTCCTGTTGAGGTGGATGTGGTTCTGCCAATCCACGGGCATCTCGATTACGTCGATCAGGCCCTTGAAGGCTTGCTGAATCAGGAACGTTGCAATCTCGTGATCCACCTGATCGATGATGCCAGCCCCGAAGACACGACTGATTTTCTGCGGCATTGGTCGAAGCATTGCGACATCAGAACCTATCGGAATCGAGAAAATATCGGACAGTTCCAGTCGTTCAACAACGTGGTTCGCTACTTTGAGACTCCCTTGTGTGCCGTTCAGGATGCCGACGACATCAGCTTGCCACACCGCCTGTGGTGGGCCGGACAAATGCTGCATTATTCCGATGCGGATGTGTTCGGAGCGACGGTCGAACTGTTCGGAGACGAACACGTCATTCGCCCGATTTTCACAAGTACTGAACCCCGCGTTCTAGAGCCGCGAGTAAAAATCCGGGGCTCGTTCTTTCCGCTTCGAGGTCGACATGGATACTTCCTCGAGAATCCAACAGCTGTCTTTCGAGTGGACATGTTCAAAATGCTGGGAGGATTCGCGGACTTCGGCGATCGGCTGATGAATCGCGCCAGCATTGATTCCGAGTTTCAGCAGAGGCTGCTCTTTCATGGCACCCGCTTCGCAATCTCGCGCGAGGTTCTGGTGAAGTATCGAGTCCACCCGGAGTCTGCCACTCAGGATACTCAATCCGGCTGGGGCACTGCCGCACGCACCAAAGCCGGACAAATTCTTGACGCACGTGTGTCCATTTTTGAGCGAGGCCCCTTTGATCCACGAGCATTTGGATCACTGGGCCGCTATCAAAATGTCACGGAGAGATTCGAATAACGGATTGACGACACCGATCTCAATCGTGTTGCCGTGGACGCTTCTGATGATTGATGATTATGGAGGCAGGTCCGTTCCGGGAGACCGCCGGAACTCGCGTTGCTCGGTCCAGCTTACACAGCTTGAAATGAAGCGATTCGAACTTTACTCACTGCGCACTGCATCGATTTTGCTGCCCACTTTTGCCGTCGGGATCGCATGTTCAATACGCGGTCATAACAAAAGTGGTCGCAACCTGACCTTTACTTGGCCGCTTCCCTCACGCAGTACACATGACTTCCGACACGAATCAGCAGGCTGCCGCTAACGGCGGCGATTCCGTATTGAGTAGGCCCGGAGAACATCGCAGACGCTTGTTTGCGTTCTGTGCTGGTCTCATCTGGCTTCGGTGCGCCGTTGTCGGTGGGCGGAGTATCCACAGGCCACAATTCGTTCGCCGCCAGCTCCTTAAATTCGGGCCCGGCTGCCAACACTGTCGTAACCCCGTCTTTGCCGAAGAAGTAAATGCGATCACCAAGAGGCAGCGGCGTCGCCCAGCACGACTGCTTCGTTCGCTGCGCATATTTCTGCTCGCCGGTGGCAACATCAATACAATAGACGACGCCAACTCGATTCACCCAGTACGCAAAACCCTGATGGACAAAAGGAGATGCCCAGGATGGAGTCGCCTCAGCAGCCGCCCAGACCATTTCAACCTTCCAGCTGTCACCTTCAGGAGTGACCTTCAACAAAGCATTCGACTTCTTCGCGCCTTCTGAGTTTTCACCCGATCGGCCTGGTGATGCCGCAATCAGGAACTGGTCCTGCCCCACTGGCAAGGGAGTTGTTCCGGTGTTTCCACCCACATCCGCGTAGGTCCACAACAGCTTTCCAGCGGCGGGATCGTAACCATCGACAGTGCCAGCCGAGCTGACAATCACCTGGGACTGACCGTTGATGGGCAGGATCGCCGGGCTACTCCAGCTTGTCCGACTGGGGCGATCCGTCTTCCACAGAATGCTGCCATCCGCTTTGTTGAACGCAACCAGATACGACGGGCCTTCGTCGTCGATCAGCACGATCACAGATGACTCGGTCTGTACTGGTGAACTGCTGAGGCCGAACTTATTGACGAACTTGCCGTATTCCTTCGACAACGACTTTGTCCACACTTCTTTGCCGTCATGAGTCAACGCAATCAGATCGCCACACTCGAAGAACACAAAGACATGATCCTTATCGACAACCGGCGTCGGGGCTGCTCGGCTGATGTAAACACTGTTCGGATCCGGAGACGTAGAAGCGTGTTTGTGATCCCACAGGATCGCTCCATCTTTCAATGACAGACAAACAGTGTGACACGTTTCTTTATTGTCGCCTTCTACTGTGGTCACGAAGACTTTCTCACCCCAGATCACAGGGCTCGATTGTCCATGTCCCGGCAATGATGCATCCCACGCCACATTCTCAGTTGGCGACCATTTGAGCGGAATGGTGGCCGGATCAATCTCTGACGCACCAGCCCCCAGAAAAGCGGGCCACGAAGGCTGGTCTGCAAAAAAACTGGCGGTGATAAACAGCAGAGAAGAAAGCATGGATGAATTCCTGTTTGAGGGGAGCCGAGGATTCGAAAATTTTTTTTGCCGTACGAGGAAAGAATTCTGTTTCGAATGCCGGAGCAATCAAAATACATCTCCGACGACAACAATGGAAGGAGTGTCGCCGAGTTGCACCAAGAGCAATTCCGTTTACTGACCAGCCGAAAGCGGCGGCCCGCGAGAAGCGCGGCGCCTCCGGCTGGGTGGTAAACGATTAAATCACCGGCCACGCACTACGGCAAGGACTCCGCCACGTTGAAGGTCATGGTGGCAGAATAAGCCGTCTTGTCAAACTTCTCACCCTTTTCGTCTTCGGCCATATGATGAACGACAGCCAGAATCCAGTTGCCCTCCGAAGGAGTAAACTCAGCGCGTCCCTGATCGTCGGTCCTGCGTTCAAACTTCTCATCAAAGCCTTCCGCCAGAACTTGTCCACGAGGTACGAACGTCACGTGAGCATTCTTCAGCGGTTGGCCCTTGAAGAGGACCTGCACAGCAATTGGCTGTCCGGCCGCCGTGAGCGCTGGGTTCGTCAGCGGCACCATTTCAATGGCACCACCCAACGGCTTTGAGAAATTCGTGTCGCCCTTGTGCTGTGCAGGATCACCAACAACGAAATAGCTCTTGCTGCTCTTGATCGCTCGTATCGTGCCATGCAACGTATCCAGCGTGTGCCATGCCGCATGCACACCCTTCGAGGTCGGAACGAAACGAGCGGTCCAGAAGCCTTCTTTCGGGGCAAATCCCGTGTCGACAACTTTCGACTTCAGGTCGTGAGATTGTCCGTCAGGTCCAACAACGGCCAGCGTACATGGCGCGAGTGTGATCTTGCTGGCGAGCTTAAAGTCACGATGGTTGTTGCCGTGATTGCCAAGTTTCAGGTCGACATGCACCACTTGGCCCAGACGCACTTCTGTGGAATTGACCTCGACCCAGGTGTCATGCGCATTCGCTGGGAACGAGAGTACCATAAATGTCGCAACAAAAAGAATTCGGATGGCTTTCATAACTTTAGTCCATTTAAAAAAGTAGAGTTTGAATAGAGCGAACTATTGAGGGCGAAAGTGAACATCGCCGTTGTTTCGAAAGATCTCCGGAGGTGCCACTACTTTGGTAAGTTCTTCAGCAATTCTTCGGGAGCATTCAAATCCAGCCGCGTCATGTCGGCTGTCCAGGTTGTCTTCAATGGCGATTTCTCCGGCTGCAGATAGATCGGAGGAAAAGCGATCTGGGGACCGACAGGTTCGAGCGTGAAAGAGTAATCGCCGGGTTCGAGGATCAATGCTTCCACGCCACCTGTCTTCAGCAGAATGAAATTGCCAGTGCCATCGGTTGTCCCGAAGCCTAACTGCTGAAATGCAGCTCCGTCCTTCTTGTGAACGACGACGCAAATGTCGCCCAGCGTCTGAGTACCAAATCTCAGCGTTCCGACAGATCCGTCCTTACTGACTGTGGGTTCGGAGCATCCAAACAGAATACCGGAAAGGACAAGGCTCAAGGGGATGAGTCGATAGGACATCGCGAGAAATTCATTCCGTGGTTTGGGTGGGCGATGCAGTGCTCATGCAGGAGTAGTGCAGAAGCCGTTAAACCACCGGGGTGAACCCGGTGGCGGATAGAGAAAACAAATCGCGTGGTTGATGACACCGTGTAGCTTGGTCACACCGCACTAATTCTGGCCCTCGACGGGCTCTTCGGATTTGGCGATGTCCTGCGAGGGCAACAGCCCCTGTGACTTCGCGAGAACATACAGCAGCGTTTTGTTATCGAGGAAAGGCTCCTTGCCCTGGGCTCCCCAGATGACTTTTCCATGCGAGTCGACAATGAAGGTCCCGTGATGCATGAACTCAGGCTTGTCCTCGCTCTCGGGCTGATAAACGCCCCACTTCTGAGAGACGGCATAGTCGACATCCGCCAGAACCGGAAAGTGAAACTCACCATATTCTTTATACTTCTCGGCCGTATGCTCGGGGCTGTCGGAACTGATGGCCACAATGTCCGCATCCAGCTCGCTGAAGTAATGCAGATCCTTGTCCAGAGCCAGAAGTTGCGCGACGCAATGGCTGCATCCGTAGCCCAGATAAAAGACCACAACCACTGGGCGTCCCTTCCCGAGTTCGCCGAGTTTCTGCTCCAGCCCATTCACATCAGGCAGTGCAAACTCGGGAGCGGGTTGGTTAAGCGATTCAAGCGGCTGCGATTCCACAGGTTTGAAGCTGTTGTCGGCCAGAATGACGGCCAGCCCTTCGGTCAGTTTGTGAGACTGCACCACATTCAGATACGCCTCCGCATCCTTGCGGACATGGCCTGTTGAGACAAGGCCATACTGCATACAGATTTGTCGGCATTGCTCCAGAATTCCGTCTTTATCGACCACTTCATCGGGAGGCGTGGCGACATGATAAATCAGTATCGTTGCGTACAAGAGACTCGTGATCCCCAGAAACGTAAGGAACGCCTTCGTGCTCCATTCTCGCGAACCTCTGGCGGCGTCTGAACTGCTGATAGCTGCGTCATGTTTAGTGGACATAGGAAACTCCCGGGCAAGCAAATTTGAATCCATGTAAGTCAAACGAATCGCTCCGCTCGGTCCGGTCTGAATCCATCAGACCTTTTCTGAGCACCACTCCTCGCTCGATGATTAACCGAGCACTAGAACTCCGCCATTACTTCGCCACCGGCGCGAGTGCCCAACGAACGCCACAGCGTGAGGTCGATGTTGTCGCTGATGAAACGTACGCTGCCGTCACACAGAACAGTCTGAATGCCGCCCGTGTGTTCACTTCGCGCGGCGAAGATTCCATTTCCGCAAGTCCCCATATCTAACAGAGTGCTATTTGGAGTGTGATAGTGGTTATAGCCGGTCCAGTATTCGCGACCATTGATCCACCCTGCGCCACGCTCCCCGGAATAACCTCGGCTGATCGCGATCGTCATGGCTTCATATCCTGCGGGATCCCAGGGTGCCGTGTATCCATTGGCGAGACCGGCGGTGGCGGGTGGAAAGGTGCTCGATGTCCAGACGCAGGCCACATTGATATGTGTCCTGCGGCGGGACTTTGGAGATGTCGGAGCTGGCTGAGGCGTACCTGGCAGACCAATCACCGATTCGGCAAAAGCCGAAGTGTTGCTCAAACCGTCTGTAACATCGCGGAACCTCACGCTGCTGTTCGTCCACAGGATCCCGTCGGTCGGTAGTCGAGCGTCATAAAGCTTCCCGACAGCCGTGCCGTTGTTCATGTGATAGTTATTTGCCGCATAAGTGAATGTTCCGCCCGTGGCACCTCCTGTTGTTCCGGACTTGATCTGAAATGTATCCGGCCCCGGATCGCTTGGGCACCGAAAGAAGGGAATCACAGTCGCAGCAGCGACCACATTTCGAGGATGAACATCTCCGGGACAACATCCGACCTGCAGCCGAATACTGAAGTCGATCAACCCCTGCAAATTCGCCTGCTCCATGTAAGGCAGCAGATGAGCGTGGACTGAGTAGTTGCCTGCATTCGAGGCAGTCCCCTGTGCGTAGTTTGAAGGCATCATGCGATGCGTGCCTTCGTAATTGTGCAGAGCAAGCCCAATCTGCTTCAGATTGTTCTTGCACTGCGTTCTTCGAGCTGCCTCGCGGGCCTGTTGAACTGCAGGCAGCAGCAAAGAAATCAGAATGGCGATGATCGCAATCACGACCAGAAGTTCAATCAGGGTAAATCCACGTGAGCGGAAACGAGTAAGCATTTCTGTTGTCTCCATGAGTTTTCTGTTGTGCAGATTTGAGTAATGACGTGGCTATGGCTCTTGTGAATCCCCGAGGATGAGCCGCTCGGGCGTCGCCACAGTGATCGTGAGCTGGATTCCGCAGGCAAAGAAGAATCCCGCAGCCCATGTTTGCACGCTCAACTCGATCTCCGGAGTCGGACTTGTGGAGAGCGAACCAAATGATTCGAGTGAGCGTGCAAAAATGGGCTGAGTGACCTTTCCCAGGAAAACAACTGCGTTGAGAGAATTCAGGACGTTGCGTAAGCCCGGTCAGGTTCTTGCCCCAAACGATGACTCTCCGCCGATTTCCAATTCACTCGCAGGCTTCACGATGACATCGCAATAGGAACGGCAGGGCGCAAATACTGCGCGATAGACGATTCCAGCGAAGTCACCTCCGGGAAGTAACGGGGCGAACGATCAGCGGACGGCTGAGAAAGATCTCAGACGTAAATGATGCGCCATGCCGGACAAGCAGGAATTTCCGTGAAACGAAGACTCGCTAAGCAAAGAGCAGACGGTTTCAGGCGGAAAAGCCCGACGCACCAATCTTTGGCGGCGGGACTGGAGGCCGCAGCGATGCAGACAGTATTCGCTCCGACTCAATCGAGAATGTTTCGATCATCGAAGGCATCGCAGGAGCCAATGCTTGCCAGCTCGGTATGACGAGCAAGATCGAACAATAGACCTGAGGCCCCTGACCCTGACATTCGGCAGAATAAACAGCCATGACCCATTTGGACGACGAATTACGAGGCAGAGTTTGCTTTACAGCGTCGGACTTACGTTCGCTGCATTTTTCCGTCCTGGAACCGACGACAGCATGAGAGTGTTCGCGATCGCACGCAACACTTTGCTTACCACTGGCCTTTGACTCACAACGTGGAGAGGAGTGTTTGGATTCCACAACGTTGTTGTCTGGCGATTGTTCGCCTGGCAAAGAACAAACTTCAACGCTTGTCAGCTTTTCCTTTTCGGCTGCTGTTAACACGTAGTCTGGAACTTTGACTTTGTTCGATTTGGCCCACGCAATTTTCTGCGAGTTGTTGAAGCAACAGCACTTCTTCCAGCACTGCTCGGCCGACCGACAACCGCATGGGCGATTCTGACAAGGGAATGGCTGAGACTGGTCTTTTTCCGGCCGATTTACAGGCGGCATCGCCATAGGTAGCGGCAGAAGCATCGCGCAAACACCAAGCAGCACAGACAGACCGAGTAGTCTGCGTACAAGCACTGGCTTTAGTTTGCGATACCGTACCATCATAGTTCTTCAATGTAATCCCATGCGGGACTACACAAGATGCGTTCCGGTTCGCTCTCCACGACCTGAATGTTACCTGCGATCATGCTTCGTGCGGCGGGTCCTGAATCAGCACCCACCTATTTCTTGAAACTGAGATGAATTCGCACGGGATTCCCAGCCATCCTGAATCCCCGCACGTGCAGCTCTTACGGCCTGCTGGAGCCCATAGCTTCCAGGACTTGAAGGCGTTGTAAAGGTAAGTCGAAGTAAACTGTGAAAGCAATAACTGGGCTAAGGTCTTTAACATTCAGTTAATCGAAAGTGATCCCCACAACCTGGCCATCGGCAATCGTCGGAGTCACAACACCCTCCGATTCAGGATTGCGGCGTTTCATCTCGGCCGTGAACTCGGTGACCTGTTCTTCGGGTGAGAGTTTCGAGACGCGATCAAGCCAACCCGGAGCCAGCGACGTTAACATCGAAGTGTTTTAATTGGGACCGTCTGATGTGGGCGAGCCCACTGTGCGTTTCAATGTCTCTCGCACCGCCTCAACCGCCAGCGATACTCGAAAACCAATCAAA
>CAIXQV010000714.1 GCA_903921605.1 uncultured Planctomycetaceae bacterium
AACTGCGCCAAAGTATCAAGAACAGATCTGAACAAGGACTCACGAACAAGCGATGCCATCCGTTTCTGTTAATGGAAAAGTTTACCTTGCCGGAGCTGGCCCCGGAGATCCGGGGCTGATCACGCTCCGCGCGGCAGAATGTCTGGCAGAAGCCGACCTGGTGTTGTACGACGGTCTGGTGAATCCGTTGCTGCTGCGTCGAACTCGCGGAATCTGCGAACGAACCGCGCGAACTCGCCGCGATGGCACTACGATTGTTTCTCAGCAGGACATCAATGAGCGATTGATTGCCGAGGCTCGTGCGGGAAAAGTTGTGGTACGTCTCAAAGGCGGAGATCCTTATATTTTTGGGCGCGGCAGCGAAGAGGCCGCTGCGCTGCAGGCGGCGGGAATTCCTTTTGAAGTGATTCCTGGAGTCACGGCTGCAACCGGGGCCGGCGAGTATGCCGGGTTCTCGTTTACTCATCGAGAGATTTCATCGGCAGTCGCGTTCGTCACTGGTCATGAAGATCCAACTCGTGATGCCAGCCGACTGGATTTCGAGGCATTGGCCAGATTTCCCGGAACACTTGTGTTCTACATGGGATTGAATCGACTGACAGAAATCTGTCGACAGTTGATCGCAGCCGGAATGCCGGAGACGACTCCTGCGGCGGTAGTTTGTCACGCATCGCTGGCAACACAACAGGTCGTTGAAGGCACGTTGGCTACGATCCCCCACGCGGCATCGAAGAGACAACTAAAACCTCCGTCTTTGATCGTTGTGGGCGAATGTGTTAAACAGCGGGCTCAGTTGTCGTGGTATGAGCAGTTGCCGTTGTTTGGGGTCTCTATCGGGGTGACTCGTCCTGATGAACAGGCTGATGATGTCTCATCGCAGATTGTGCGATTGGGTGGCGAACCAGTCATTATGCCGATGATCGAAGTCGGTCCGGTGGCGGAATCTGAAGTACCTGCGATTCAGGAAACCTTCGAACGCCTGCATGAGTTTCAGTGGCTTGTCTTTACCAGCGTTAATGGAGTCAGTGAGTTTTTTCGCCACCTTCAGGCATCCGGCCGGGATGCTCGTGCATTGCATGCAGCAGCAATCGCTGCAATCGGAACATCGACAGCGTTGAAGCTGAAATCGTTTGGAATTCAGGCCGACTTCGTGCCCGCTGAGTTTCGGGCAGAGGCGCTTGGTACGGCCCTCGCCGAACGTGCTCAGGGACAGAACGTGCTTTGGGTGCGTGCCAGTCGCGGACGCGATGTTCTTCCCGGGTTGCTTCAGGATGCAGGAGTTCATCTTGAGCAATTGGTGGTTTACGAGAACCGTGATGTCGCTGCATTTTCTTCGGACGTCGTTGGTCGCCTGAAGTCTGGTACATTGCAATGGATTGGGCTTAGCAGTCCATCGATTGCGCGCCAGTTTGCCCAACTGTTAAAGATGGCAGAGATTTCTCCGGCTGAGTTGACGACAAAGATCGCTGCGATCAGCAGCGTGACAGCCAGAGCCGCAGACGACTGTGGGTTAACTGTTGAATGCATCGCCCGGAATTCCACCTGGCAGGGAATTCTGGATGCGATCGGTTCATCGCGAAGATTGCAGTCTCACTACTCCTGACGTATCGAGCCGCAATGCGCGCGGTGAGTGCATGCAATTCTCATCGAAGCCCAACCGATCGCGAGTTGTTATCAACGGCGAATGTCACAATTACGAATAGGCTGTGGTAGACGACGGCCTTGTAAACGATTGCGACGAGCAAACCGCATTACGCAGGATCGATCCAACGTTTCTGCAAATCAGCGAATGCGTCGACTCGGCGGTCGCGGAAGAAGGGCCAGTGCGTTCGAGCAGTGTTGATTAGAGAAAGATCACAGTTCACAACAACATTCTCTTCCGCCTCGTGAACGGCCTGATGCAGAACATTGCCATAAGGATCGGCCAGAAAACTCCCGCCCCAGAACTGAATCTCACCTTCGACTCCAACACGATTCGGCGCGCCGACAAAAAGCCCGTTAGCGATCGCATGACTTCGCATCATCGTTTGCCATGCGGAATACTGACTGGCTCCGTAGGTCTCTCGTTCACCGGGAATCCAGCCAATGGCCGTTGGGTAGAACAGCAATTCCGCCCCCTGCATTGCGGTCAGACGAGCCGCTTCGGGATACCATTGATCCCAACAAATGCAGACGCCGACTTTCGCATACTTCGTGGGGAACGCGAGGAACCCGAGGTCTCCGGGTGTGAAATAGAACTTCTCCAGATACAGCGGATCATCCGGAATATGCATTTTCCGATAGAGGCCCGCGATTGATCCATCCGCATCAAGGATCACAGCGGAGTTGTGATACAGACCGTGAGTTCTCTTTTCGAACAACGGAACAACGATAACAACACTCAATTCCTTCGCAATCTTCTGAAGTGCCGCGGTGGTCGGACCAGGAATCGGTTCCGCCAGTTCAAAGCGAGAATGCTCCTCGGCCTGACATGGATACTGAGTATTGAAGACTTCCTGCAGGCAAATGACTTGAGCACCACTTGCGGCAGTGGAGCGGATCTTTTCAATCGAGCGTTCCAGGTTCACTGCAGGCGATTCACTGCAGATCATCTGGACCAGACCAACTCTAACTTCAGACTTTTTTGACATCGTGACGCGTACTTTTCGAGAACAGATTGAGAACCAGAAAATGAGAATTGACCAAAGCACCATTGAACGACAGAAAATCGGCTTTAAGGAATTAGCCCAAAACGATCTTCCAGATTGCCGCGAAAGGATAACGAAATCAGCCCTGGATGCGACTCTGAAACCAGATGTTCGAATTCCGAAAACATTCATTCCACGGCACTGGAGTCCGTGACGAAAGCAATGCCTTGAATCCGGGGCTGGATGGCGTCAGACTGCCCAGGAAAGTTAAAGACACGTCGGAATGCTCAATGAACCTGGGCGGTCCTCGATTGCGTTGTTTTTGGCCTGAAATATCACCCCCCTGAACAAGCGGCCCGATCGCACTTTCCTTAATGTCCTCCCTTACCATCATCTTCTGATCGTTCAGTGAAAAATGCGGTTCCATTTCCCGGCCGCAATACGATCACCTTCCGGATTCTTTTTTATGCATCGCCAACTCATCACGCTCTGCTCGCTCTTTGGTTTGATCCCAGCCATGATGCCTGCAAATCTCTCTGCAGACGAAATCGCCAAATGGGAATTCGACAAGGATCCCTCCGGCTGGGTTTCCAATGATCAATTGGAACTTTCCGTGAAGGACGGTTCATTACATCTGAAATCAAAAGGATCGGATCCATATTTCAGCAGTAACGTCGAAGGTCAGACTGGCGACCAGCTTTTGATGATCAACGCCAGATTTCGCGGCAATGTCGATATTCAGGTTTTCTGGACAACAGAGGCGGAACCTCAACTGTCGGAAGACAAGTCCATCAAGACGCAACTGAGGGGATCAGAGAAAGACACTCGATCTGCGAAGTTGTATTTTTCCACGACGTCGCCAGTCACTTCGCTCAGAATTGATCCGATGAGCGCTGAAGGTGACATGATTATCGATTCGATTGTGCTGACAGATGATTCAGCTCCGCAACCGACGGCAACTCCTGTTAAAGACATGAAGATTGCCGAAGGGTTCGATGTGGAACTCTTGTACTCCGTGGCAGGAGACAAAATGGGATCGTGGGTCTGCATGACTCCGGATCCGAAAGGACGACTGATTGTTTCTGATCAGTACGGAAAACTGTATCGTGTTACTCCGCCCGCCAAAGGTTCTAAGGATGACATTCGCATTGAAACAATCAATGTAGATGTCGGTATGGCTCAGGGGTTGCTGTGTGCGTTCGACAGTTTGTATGTCATGACGAACAGCGGTGAAGAAGCTCGTGTTGGCCTGCATCGCGTTCGCGACACCGATGGCGATGATCAATACGACACCAGCGAGCAGATTCGAAAACTGAATGGTGGAAATGAACATGGTCCACACGCCATTATTCTTTCGCCAGACAAGAAGTCGCTCTACGTCTGTTGTGGAAACCACACACCGGTTACGGATTTCTCACAGTCTCGTGTACCACGCATTTGGGACGAAGATCAACTCCTGCCACGCATGTGGGACGCAGGTGGACATGCTGTCGGAATTATGGCTCCCGGTGGCTGGATTGCACAGGTCAGTCCGGACGGACAAGACTGGCAATTGCTGGCCAGCGGCTTCCGCAACGAGTACGACATTGCCTTGAACCCGGACGGTGAACTGTTCACTTATGACGCCGACATGGAATGGGACGTTGGCTCACCGTGGTATCGTCCAACTCGTGTTAACCATGTTACCAGCGGCGCAGAGTATGGCTGGCGATCAGGCACAGGGAAGTGGCCAGCCTACTATCCAGACAGCCTTGGCTCTGTGGTTGACATCGGACCAGGCTCGCCAACGGGCATCGCGTTTGGAACCGGAGCGAAATTCCCCGCGAAATATCAAAAGGCTCTGTTCATTAGCGACTGGAGCTATGGCGTCATTTACGCGGTACACATGTCACCTTCCGGTTCGACCTACACCGGTGAAGCCGAGCGATTTATTGCAGCAGCTCCTCTGCCCGTAACGGACATGGTGATCAATCCCGCTGACGAAGCGATGTACTTCATGATCGGCGGACGAAAAACTCAATCAGGCCTGTACCGTGTCACTTACAAGGGTACCGAGTCAACTGCGGCCGTGGCGCCTGAAAAGGATGGGGGCGAGGAGCTTCGGAAGATTCGACACGAGTTGGAAGCATTGCATTCAGGTGAGGCAGAAGGAGCCATCGCGAAAGCAATGCCATTACTTGGCCATCCTGATCGCAGCATTCGCTTTGCGGCTCGCACGGCACTCGAACATCAGCCTGTTGCAAAGTGGCAGGATCAGGCGCTGAAAATCCACACGAATTCAGATGCAAAGATCACAGCATTGCTTGGCCTCGCTCGCTGTGGCAGCAAGGATCTGCAGGTTCCTCTATTGCAGTCGTTGGCAGAACTGAATTCAGCGAAACTGACAGAAAGTCAGATGCTGGATGCGCTACGAGTTCTCGGACTGTGCTTTATTCGCATGGGAGAGCCTGAGCCGCAGACGGCCCGTGCTGTGTCAGCAATACTGAATCAGGCCTATCCTGCAAAGAGCCCGCGTCTTAATCGGGAACTTTGCCGACTTCTGGTGTACCTCAACGACAGTGAAGTGGCTGCGAAAACTCTGGACCTGCTGGCCAAAGCCCCGAGTCAGGAAGAGCAGATCCACTATGTCTACTGTTTGCGAGCACTTAAAGATCAGTGGACCATGGATCAGAGAAAAGAATTCTTCCAGTGGTTTGTGACTTCTGTAACTCTGCGAGGCGGCAATTCATTCTCCGGGTTCATCAAGAACATTCGCCAGGAAGCGATCGACAAACTGACTGAAGAACAAAAGCTTGCATTGAAGGATGTCCTGGAAGCTCAACCAACCGGAGGAATTCCTCTGGTGGAAGCGGCAGCTCGGCCGGTTGTCAAAGAATGGGCTGTCGATGATCTGCTGGCCGATGTTGAAGCGGGCCTGACCGGCCGAAACTTTGACACTGGCCGAAAGATGTTTCAGGTAACAGCCTGCTTTAAGTGTCATCGTTTCGCGGGAGATGGAGGAATCGTTGGGCCCGAACTGACAGCGGTTGCTCGTCGTTACAATGCTCGCACGATGCTCGAAGCAATTATCGAACCGAGCAAAGTGATCTCTGATCAGTATCAGGGCAATGTCTTCGTACTCGACAGCGGAAAGCAGGTTGTGGGACGAGTTGTCAACTTGAATAACGACACCATCATGGTTTCCGAGAACATGCTCGAGCCCGGCAATCTAACCGTTATCAACCGTGAAGAGATTGAAGAAACTCTCGTTTCCAAAACGTCAATGATGCCGAATGGCCTGATCAATACACTGAATAAAGATGAGATTCTGGATCTCATTGCCTACTTGCAGTCCGGTGGCGATCCGGATGCACCTGTCTTTGCGGGAACGAAGAAGACCGCAGCAACTTCAACAAAACCGGAGAAAACAATGTTTACCGAAGCTGGTCACACGATTGACTCACTCGATGTCGTCAAAAAAAGTGTTGAAGAGAAATCAGCAGTGATCCTTGATGTGCGAGAACAGGCGGAGTGGGATGCTGGACACCTGGCCGACGCTGAATTCATCCCGCTCAGCAAGCTGAAGGAAGCAAGCAACGTTGCAGAAGTTCTGGCTCCCCTGCCGAAGGATTGCCCCATCTATGTTCATTGTCGATCTGGCGGTCGAGTGCTGATGTTTGCCGAAATTGCTCAGAACAAAGGCTATGACATTCGACCGCTGAAAGCGGGCTACGATCGACTTATAGAAGCAGGCTTCAAGAAGGCAGAGTGAATGC
>CAIXQV010000715.1 GCA_903921605.1 uncultured Planctomycetaceae bacterium
TACCAGCACCGAAGTAGACAACCCCTGGGTGGTCTTTCAGATATTTATGGCAGGCGTCCAATAATGTCTGAATGGCTGCGTCTGAGGAATCCTTCAGAGTAAAAAACACGACGTGGGACAATCGCTGTTCGGACATGAGCCGTTTTTGATCCTTGTAGAAACTGATTGAAAGAAGACACAACTTGCCCCGCAGTTTAGTGTGCCGTTGAACGTCAGAAAAGGGGGCGTGAGCAAATGGCCAGATGACCGCCCCCCAGTTGCTTAACATTGCCGCGTCGTTGAGGGCCACGAGCGATCACGAACATCCGGGTCATTCCAGACGAGTTTCACGGGAAATCAGCAGCGGTTCTCGGGATTCAACCAACAGCCAATCACGGTCGACCGCCAGACCTGAAAACTCCTGCCGTCTTCCCGAGGGCCAGATGACCTGCATTGAATCGATAATCGCGTCATCCCCTAACCCCAGGACAAGGCGTCGTTCATTGCTGGAGTGAAATCCGTCCCCTGCGGTCAGTGTTTTCGTCCATGTTTTGGAGCCAGTGTTCAGTCGAATGGTTGTCCCGATGGCGTCTCGTGCACTGTCGATTGCGACCAAACGAAAGGCGATCCAATGTCCTGTGTGAGCGGTGCGGTTTGTCAGCAGAGCTGCTGGCTGGTTCATATGAGAAATGCAGGCATCTTCACGCCCGTCCTGGTTCCAATCGAGTCGAGCCAGAGCCCTGCCGTGTCGGGCCTGCTGGAAGAAAGGTCCCAGTTTCGCGGAGTCAATCTCGCTGTATTGTCCGTGTCCCGTATTGCGGAAGAACTGAGGATACATCGCGAACGGGATGCGCGGATCCCGCGGGTCATAAACGTGCCCATTGGTGACGATTAAATCCAGTTCGCCATCAAGGTCCGCATCCAGGAACTGCGTGCCCCATCCGAGCGGTTCAAAACTTGGATGATAAAGTTCAGCTCCTCGAGAGTTCTCTCGGAACAGTCCTCCCGCCTGCTGCAGAAAGAGGTCGTTCGATTCACGATGGAAGTTCGTCACGAACAGATCAAGAAGTCCATCGCGATTCGAATCCCCTGCTGCAACTCCCATGCTGCCCTTGACCCGACCTTCGCTGTCGTGGGCCAGGCCTGAGAGGATCGCCTGCTCCTGAAACGACGGAACGTCCGCAACCTCCGTTTGGTTACGAAAATAGAAGTTCGCGCTCATGTCATTCGCGATAAACAGGCTCAGCCTTCGCGAGCCATCAAAGTCTCCTGCCACGATCCCCAGCCCACGGCCATTGGGAGCCTCCAGTCCGAACTGGCCAGTCACATCGCTGAACCGTCCATCGCCCGTATTGAGGTACATGCGATCCGGTTCTGCTGCAAATTGCAGTGGACTGCATCTTGGGTTCGACGTCTTCAGGCAAACTCGTGTCAATGCGTCACCGCCCAGATATGTAACAGAATAGAGATCCGGGGCCCCATCCTGATTGAGATCAGCCATCACAGTGCTGGAAGTCCATAGTGCGGTGGCCTTGTTGGCTGCAACCAGCACTTCGCTGAATGTCCCGTCTCCATGATTTCGATAGAGTCGATTGGTTCCGATGTTGCCCACATAGAGATCTGCAAAGCCGTCGTTGTCAAAATCTCCGACGGTCACGCCTTGTCCATAGTCGATGTCATGTAGCCCGACGGTGTCTGTGGTCCCTGAAAATCCGGCATCTGCTCCACGGTTTCGGAAAAGTTGATCCCGATGGTTCAATGAGATCGGCTGCGGCGGCAGTTCGCCACCCTGTGTGAAGTACAGGTCGGGCAGAGAATCGTGGTCGTAGTCGATGACCGCCACACCGCCGCCGTTCATCTGCATGATCGATTCAGTATTTCCGGTGGTTTCGCCATTCACGTAGGTGAACATCAGCCCCTGCTGTTCCGCTTCATCCTCAAAATGAATTGCGTGATCGTCTGGATCCTCAGGTTTCGCGACGTGATTCTCCTGCGATCCTTGATAGTTGGGCAAAGGGTAATCGTTCAGACTGAGCTGTTGTGACAAGTCGAACTCCGGAGAGGTCAGGAGATCACTTCCCTTGAACTGTTTTGTCAGTCGTGCCTGAGTAGCTGTGGCCCAATCGCGCGGCGGACTGGACTGCGCTGCGATCCGCTGACACCACGCAGCGGCCTCTCGGTAACGCCCCAATTGCTCCAGCAGTTCAACGATTGGCCGATATTTGTCAGGCTGAGTCTCCCGCGAAAGTTGTCCGATGGCCAACACGAGTTCCGTTAACTTTTGAGATCGTTCAGCAAATGGCCGAGCCAGTTCTGGCTTGCCAAGTGCGGCCAAAACCTGTGAGAGTCGGTGCTGCGCAGGCTGCGAATTTGGGGCGCGTCGAATCGACTCGCCCAGACAACGCACTGCTGCCGGAAGCTGGCCCTGTTTCTCAGCCCAGATTCCTCGCGAAAGCCAAATCTCCGAGTTGGCTTCCGCTTCATCCTGCAAACTGTCATTCGCAGCCACAAATCCGTCGAAATCATCGAGCTCAACCAGTAGCCGGCACCAAAGTGCCTGAGCCTCCACAAGCTCCGGGTATTGTGCGATAACAGGTTGCAGCTGTTCGCGAACCTCGTCCAGCTGGTCATCACGCCACGCCTTGTACGCCAGGCCAAGCCTCGGCAGCGAGTCACCAGGGTTTGCCGCCAGGCAGCGCTGCGCGAACTCACTTGAGGCGTCGAGACTTGGCTGCGGCACCCCCAGAATCGTCAGGTAATTGGGCGAAGCCACGCCCGCCTGAATCCGTTCCCCTGCCCACTTCTGCGCCTCGCGCGAGCGGCCCTCCAGAGTCAACAAGAAGATGAGCTTGTCGATCGACTCAGACTCCTGAGGGTTCGCATTGATCGACTGGCGATAGTATTTTTCGGCTGCACTGGCTTGACCGAACTCAAATGCGATCCGCCCCAACTCTCTCCGTGCGATCGAATATCGTTCAGGAACCTGAGGTGAGATTTTCTCCAATTCGCCCTGTGCATTCGCATAGTCTTTGATCGCCATGTAGACCAATGACGTAATAACTCGGGCTCGGTCTGAATCGGGGCGGACTTCCAGCTCTTCAGAGGCCAACAGCATCGCCGCCTCCAGGTCTCCCTGTGCATAAGCCCTCTCGGCCCGTGCAACTCTTGAATAGTGCTGGGTAAAATACCAAATCACAACAAGAGCAGATGCGCCGCCAGCCCACTTCCACAACAGGGGTCTGCGAGAGGCCGGGATTCTGAGTTTGGGCGGTGATTGACTCACGGGAAGCTTAGGAAAAGAGATCTAAAGTCAAGCCGTTCGAGTACCTGCGATCGCCGTCCAGTCTCAGTGCTCATCAGGGCAGACAGCGGTTACGGACTCGCAGGGTGCAGATTTAAACAGCCGGAACACATTAGCGTCCGGTTTTGGTCACTTAAGCCACAGTCAAACAGCTTCGGTGACAACTTTCAAGGCAGGAAAAAAATCGGCGATTTCACGAAGCTGGGCCCTTGGGACAGGAGTTGCAGGCAATCCGCCACCAGCAACGGTCAGTAACGTCTTTCAAAATGATTCATCATGCCGCAGCGGATTCATCAGTCGATCTTCGTTTTTGTGGTCGTGTTGCGGCCACTTATGGCACAGAACTTCATGAGGTTCATTTTCATCGTCGACATATCGCGATGACCAGAAACTCGGGGGCTCTCGCGAGGCATGTTGGGCATTCGAGGCATCACTGGCGTGCTGAGTCCACCAGCAATATACGTCAACTTTAATACACACCTAGGGTGTAATTATTGGTCAATTCAGAACACGGAAGCCTTTTTCTTCGGCATTTTTTGTTAAGAATATTGACACTTGTGCTGATAGCCCATAGACATAAGTAGAGCCCGAGTTCGACTCGTGGCACACGTTGCTATTGTCTTTCATTTCTTCTCTGGGAATTTTTTGGAGTCTGTCATGGTGCCTTTACGTAAACGAAGAGCGTTCACGCTGATTGAGCTGTTGGTGGTGATTGCGATCATCGCTATTCTGATTGCTTTGCTGCTTCCAGCAGTCCAGCAAGCCCGTGAGGCTGCTCGACGAACACAGTGTAAGAACAATCTCAAGCAGATTGGTCTCGCACTACACAACTATCACGACGTCTACAATCAGTTTCCCTGCCCATTCGGCATTTCAGCGTTGCGTGGTGGTGGTGAGGCTTGGGGGCACTCACAGTGGGTTGCCTTGTTGCCTTACATGGAGCAGGCGAATCTCTATTCTCAGTGGAACTTCAATGCTCCAAATGAAGGCTGGGATGGAAACATTACAATTTCCAGAGCTGCTAACCTGCCTATGCTCCGTTGTCCGTCATCGAACCTTCCTAAGCTGAGCCCAAATGCTTTCCCGACTGCCCATTACTTCGGGATTGGTGGTGCTGTGCCACGAGGTACGTGGACTGACACCAAGGGACTTAACGATCAAACAGGGAACTGGGGATACACGTCGGCCCGAGGTATGATGGTGTTCGGCGGAAAGAATATTTCCTCTTGTACAGACGGTACTTCCAACACGATTATCGAAGGCGAAATCAGCAACTTCATTTTCGACGCAACGGGCAACTCGAAGGATGATCGACGCCCTGCACGAAATTGGAGTTGGGCGATGGGTGGTCTCACTGGCTGGCGTGATTGGGCTCCGCAGGTTTCCAATGTTTGCGTGCGATACGCACCAAATGCACGAGTACTTGGAGCAAACGGACTGGTTTGGAGTGCTTGGGACGATGCATCCGGAAGCAACTGCCCGCTCTCATCAACTCACACTGGCGGCGTACAGGTTACTTTGACAGACGGTTCAGTACGGTTCATCAGTGACAACATCGACATGCTGACCCTGACAGTTCTGTCAGTTCGCGATGACGACAAAGTAGTTGGCGAGTACTAATTCTGCAGTTGACTGACTTGAGTCCCTGGGGGCAAAAATCTGCCTCCAGGGTTTTTTTATCGTGATACAATTTGTCCTTCGAGAAGCATGATGTCTAATAAATTCTGCACACTGCTTGCGGTGATGTCTTTTGCCTGCTTGACAATTTCTGGTTGTGGTAGCCGCGGTGATGGCTATTCGGGCTCCCGAGGCCAGGTCAATGGTAAGGTCACGATCGACGGGCAGCCGCTGCAGAAAGGTTGTCAGATTATCTTCATTTCGGCCACCGGCGGATATACCGCAGCCGGAGTGATCGGTGACGGTGGTGCGTATACACTCGAGTATCCTGATGGTGGAGGGCTGCCCGCTGTTGAATACCAAGTTCAGTTCACAGCACCAATTGTTGCACCCGGATCAGCGACTCCAGCCGCCCCAGTTGACCCCAGCAAGATGGCCGCGTCCATGAAAGTTGGCGCGAAGATGAAAACTGCTGACGAGGGCCCGATTCCGAAGAAGTATCAGTCGACCAATTCAAGCACGATGTCCTTTGTCGTTAAGGACGGCGAAAACAAGGCCGACTTCGACTTGAAGAAGGGTGGCTAGTTAAGGCTCTTGGCGAGCCGAATTTGGTGCCGCAGATAAGATCCTTTTCCTCCGCGGTTGCACCAAATGCAGATTTGAGCATGGAATTTTGGGTCACAGATCTGACGTGCCACTTCACCCCTGAAACGCCGGTTATTAAGTACGACGAATACTCTTTGCCCGCGAAAAGTATTCGTTCTGTGCTACCCGTGTTGAGGCAATGATCTGACTGATGTATCCCGAGACTACCCGGCCTCAATTTATGTCGCTCGAAGAGTAAGACTTGCTTTATTCTCGCATGTGGTTCGGGAGCAGAACTGACCTTTGAGATGTCCTCTGCCATGAACTCCTGGGCCTGCGAAGAGTGTGCTATCTTTTTACCCAACATCCCTGTGCTGTTCTGAACGCAGTTGTCGACGGATCCTTCAGTCCCTGCGACAACCCATTGAACAAATCTGTACGACGCGAACCCAATTCAGGGTGGAATGCAACACGGGCTCACTCGCACGTTGGTTTTTCCCATCAGATGAAAGCGTCAGGCCGTGGGGCTCAATAGTTTCGCTCGAATGTGACCTTTCGTGTCCCGAGTGACGTCAGCCCTCCGCAGAACCTCGATGCCCATTCATTTCGCAAACGCATGACGTTTGCCGGTCGGCGTCCCGGAATCTGGGGAAGACTGCAGGTAATGCTGAGCGGAAAAATGCCCCTCATGAGTACCAATGGCTGCACAGTGAAGCAGTTGTGATTTCCTGCAAGCGGCTTCAAATATTGCTGTTTTCGCCAACTATCTGGTAGATTCAGCCCCCTACCCGCCAGGGATATCACCCGAGGTACGAACAACTGCTGCGGACCTCCCAGCCAACTGCTCGGCTCAAAATCATTAAACTTGACGGCTAAGCAGGCGAGACTTTGCAGCGGATAAACGGTCGTCGGGTGAGAGGTCTGGAGTCACTGCACCATGAGCAAAAACCTTTCCTGTCGTTGCTGTGGCCTGATCCACGAAATCCCAACTCTCCAGGGGCAGCAGCGTGCAGTTTGTACTCGTTGCGGCACAGTCTTTGCGCCGCCGGGGTGTCGACGGACCACCTCCAGCAGAACTGCGGCTGCAACAGTAGCGGCATTAGTCTTGTTCTGGCCGGCGGTGCTGTGTCCCATTCTGGAAATCGAAAAGATGGGGATGCGGCAACAATCCAGCATCCTGGGCGGCGCGATTGATTTGCTGAAGCAGGGCAACTGGCTGGTGGGCGGAGTTGTTCTGCTGTTCTCTGTCATATTTCCTCTGACGAAAATTGTCCTGTTGCTGGAACTGAGCCTGCTGGAGTTTCTGCACAGGCGACACAAAGCTGCGTCTCTCAAACTGATGGAACACATGGGACGCTGGAGCATGATGGATGTCATGCTGCTGGCGTTTCTGGTCATGCTGGTCAAACTGGGAAACATCGTGCAGTTTCATTTTGGACCGGCTGTGATCGCTTTTGTGCTTTGCGTAGCGATGAGCATGGTCGCCTCCATATCCTTTGATCCTCACGCGATCTGGGAGGATAGTGAATGACACCTCATGCTGCTTCTGAGTCATCTCCCTCAAATTCTGCTGCGCCAGAAAATAGTACACCGAGGAATATCGTGGACGCAGAAACTTCGAACCGCAATCAACAGCCACCGTCTCCGCCGATCTCTCATGAGGTGAAGAGTTCGTTTCCAGTGGCTGATATTCGCGAAGTCCGTGCTGTGACGTCGGCATTGTTCCTGCGTTCAAAGTTGTGGTGGGTGACCGTTGCGTGCTTCCTCCTGGCCTTTTGGCTGACATGGACGTCGATTCCATCTGTTGGTCCGTCGATCACAATTCGTTTTCCGGATGGACATGGTTTAAAGGCCGGTGATGCTGTTCGTCATCGAGGAATCGAAGCGGGGATCGTCGAGAGTGTGGCATTGAGTGACGATCTGTCTCAGATCACCGCGACCGTAACTCTTACTCCCGGCGCAGCAGGGTTGGCTCGTGAAGGAGCGAGGTTCTGGATCGTGCGGCCTCAGCTGAGTCTGGCTGGAGTCAGCGGACTGGACACCGCTGTGGGAGCAAAATACATCGGCGTGAGTCCCGGCGATCCCGATGCACCGCAGCAGAGTCGCTTTGAAGGGCTCGGCGCGGCACCGCCGGATGAGAGTAGTGGCGAAGGAATTGATGTTGTTCTCCGCAGTGACTCAAAGCATGGTGTCACAGTCGGTGCTCCGGTGACATGGCGCGGAGTTGATGTCGGACAGATTCTTTCCATCAATCTGTCCCCGGATGCGAGGTTTGTCGACATCCACGCGCGGATCAATTCTGAGTATATGCGTCTGTTGCGTACGTCGTCGAAATTCTGGGTCACGAGTGGTCTTGGGATCGACGTGGGGCTGAGCGGTGTTCGTCTGAATGCGGATTCACTGAGCACGATTGTTCGAGGAGGCGTTTCATTTGCCACGCTCGCAGTCGGCAAAGAAAAGACGCCGGTCACGACCGGGCAAATGTTTCAGTTGCATGATAAACCAGAAGCCGCATGGCTCAGCACCGCGTCTTCGCTGCCGTTGATCGATTTTGATCTGCCTCCGACACTGATCATCCAGGGATCTCGTCGAACCAGCCTGCTCGGAATTTCACGAACTCAGAAATTCACCGTCAACGGAGTGCTGGTCAAGCGAGACGATCAGACTTACATCCTGACCGCGACAGACGCATTGCCCGAAGCGATGGCAGAATCGATGGCAGAATCGA
>CAIXQV010000716.1 GCA_903921605.1 uncultured Planctomycetaceae bacterium
GACATTTCCGCTGAATTCCTGTCTCAAGTGGGAGACTTCCGACAGATTCTGGACGCGCTGCAACGACTTCCCGGAGCGCTGTTTGCCATCAAGAATCTGGAATCCCGTTACATCTACATGAGTTCGGCGCTGCGACGAGTGATTCAAGTCGACGCGTCAAGCGACGTGGTTGGCCGGACCGACTTCGACTTGTTCCCAAAAATCATCGCGGAGTCCTTTCGCCAGAATGACCAATCGGTGTTCCAGCACGGAAAGCCATTGCTCGATGAGGTGCATCTCACCTGCTTCTATAACCGTGCTCCCGGCTGGTCGTTCTCCAGTAAGTTCCCCATCCATGACAAAAACGGCCGGATCATCGGCTTGGTGATCATCAATGAGCTTTACGAAAAGGTGATGGGCGAACAGGCGGAACTGGTCAAGCTGCTCCCGGCGATCGATCACGTCTCAAAGCACTTCGGGCAGCGGATCACGATCGAGGAACTCGCGGCGCTCTGTGGAGTTTCCGCCAGTCACTTTATGCGGATCTTCCGAGTACGCTTAAAAATGACGGCCTACTCTTTCGTGGAACAGGTCCGTCTGCATCACGCGATGGAATCGCTCAAGAAAGGGACAACAGGCATTACGCAGATCGCGATCGACTGCGGTTTCTACGACCATAGCGCCTTTGTGAAGCGGTTCAAAAAATTTACAGGCACGACACCACTCAACTACCGACGCCAACACCAAGCCGCGTTTGCCATCGAGCGACCGATCGTCCTGCCGACTCCGTCGAAGTAATTGGTCATGACAGAATCTCCTTGACCACTCGTCCATGCACGTCAGTCAGTCGATAGTTGCGCCCCGCCGTTTACAGCAGTTCTCTTCACTGCTCCGGACCGACACCCCGAGGTAATGAAATACTCGTGCATTTCGCGTTGCTGAGACCGTTGGGAGTAAGTCACATCCAGCGACTTCAATCTGCAGTCACGAATGGTCGTCTGCAGCACGGGCATTCACCGTCGTGGCCTTTGACAAGTGCGAGAAATGCTGAGGGCTGCGGGATGGTCATGATGGCTCGAAACGCGAGTGGATCACGGTGTGCGTAATGACGGTACGTGATTCCGCCGACGGCATGGCCAAGTATTTCGATGGAAGACTCCGGAATGTGCTCGTCATAGTAGGTCGCGCACGTTTTGCGGAGATCCTTTAAGTGCCATGGGACCTGCTGGCCAGTTTCGATGTCCAGTTTCGGGCAAATGCCAGCGAGCTGACAGAGAGTGACAAACGTTGCATTGGGCCGACAACCTCCGCCGAGAAACACCGGATCATTGGGTTCAGGCGACTGCGGCATAATGTTCCGAATGTGTTCGTGGACGACTCGATTCATCGGTCGGTAGAACGTCTTGCCAGTCTTGACTCTCCGAAAATAAATCCATCCCCATCGGCATGAGTCCTTCTGACGTCCATCAGGAGCGTACTTGTCCTAGGTGATGTGTCGCCAGAGAATCGGTTCATGAATCGGCGTCGACTTCCAGATCGTTCCAGTGTCCAGTCCGTAGTTAAAGAACAGAGCTAAAGCGCTTCGCCAGTATCGTTCAATCGGGAGAGCGTCAGACCAGCCTCTGGGACGCTTCAGTTGATAGGTTGCGAAATAGAGTGCGTTGATCTCTGCTTTGGTCAGGTAGTGCCGACCAGCGACGTCGCGTTGTTCTCTCGGTGGAGGAAAACGCGGCAACGCCTCAAGCAGATCCTGCTCCCATGCCCAGGATAGGACTGCTCGAAGGTTTTCCCGAGCTTTGTTTGACGTGCGGCCAGGATTCGTTCCCTCTTCTGCGATTGCTTGCTCGTGAACCCAGTCGAGGAACTCTCTGATATCCTTCCGCGAAAGCTGCTCAATGGGAATGGCATGGTTCCATGTGATCCACTTCTTTACTGTGGCAGCATACTCATTGCGAGTCCCGCGTGAGAGATTCCGGGCTCGTGCATACGACTCAACGGCGCTCTGCAGTGTTGTCGACATTGGACAAACTCCAATGTTGCCAGACCGCCCCCATGCTATTCCCAATCGCTGGCAACACGTGACTGCCTCCTGCTCAACATCCTGTCGAATAAGACAGATGGAACTTATACTCTCAAGATTCTTGTTGCAGCAGAACACTGTTGTCGAGCAAAGAGTTCCAGAATTCTGGCTCTGCGGGCCGAGGTGCATGGTTCTTTTGTAGGTTGTGGCTACCCGATTCGCCCTCGGAGGTTGACTGTCCTGTAATATCCGTCGCAGCGTGATACCGCCCCGTTTCTTTCCGACGGGTTTTCCAAATCGAGTGATCTATAAACTACTTGTCATGCGTCGTGTGGAATGCGTCAATCGAACCAAGCGAGAATCAAGCTCACTGGAGAAGAAATGGACCGTGGATTTCCCGTTATTCTGTTATTGCTGTTCATTGGGTGCGATAACTCCCCTGATCCTCAACAGGTCATTGAGTCCAGCAGGAAATCTACGGCCGAAGTGCAGAAGCAGCTTGAGCTCATTCGCAAGTCGACCGCAGAGGCACAAAAGACGCTTGACGAGTCCCAGAAATCTCCCGACGCAGAAAACCGGTCGAGTCAACACGCTGCTGAAGTGCTCGCTGAACAGCTTGTGTCAGCATTCTCATCCGATGAACTGCCTGCACAGCGGCCAGCGATCGCGAGTCTCAACAAGCTCGACGGCGAGGAACGCGACGAAGTGTTTCGGACGATCCAAAAATACATCCAACCCAGACAGTGGCGTCTGTGGTTTACTGAAATCGTTGTTTTGGAAGGCAGGGAAGATGTCGCCACGTGCTACTTTCGAAGCAGCGAGCAGGACCACATTGTCGTCAGAATAGCATTTCACCGGGAATCGTGGATTGTGGCTGCGTGCGAAATACCCGAAGTTCGTCTTGCACGACGCGAAGATGAGACGTTAGACCACCATGTCACCGAAATGGTGACAATGGCGAAGGAGCAGGGCACGGCCTGGCTAGAAGGGCCGCTGGTTGACGGGCTCTATTTTATCGAGCATTAGCTCGTAGTCTGCATGTGGTTCAATGTCGCGAATCGCACATAAGGCTTTGACTTTGCGAGTGCAGACGTAGAGCGTCGAAGCGACCAGCGTTTATCCATTTCCTGTCTCTGGCCTTTGCGCAAACTCAGCATCAACTCTCCGGGTGTTCATCAGCGGCCGATGGCACATTTGTAGTGGCCATCGAACCATTTCATGCTGTCTGACGGCCAGTCTGCTCAACGCCTCCAGCATAGCATCAGGACACAACGGCGCTGCCGTGTTCATCCGGTAGAGCAGTCAGAGGTTCTACCGAGAACACTGTGACGTATCAAACGGGGCACGCAGAACACGCGCTCCTGAGTGAGTTGGACTGGAGAGGTTTCATGCCGACTTCGCGATCACTTCCAAGCTCAACGAACTTGTACCTGCAGTCAACTTGACTGCGCCAGTTGATGCAGTACCGCTGACTTTGCAAATCAAATCGATGTCGCCTCGGGGTGTCGGACCGGAGTAGCGAAGTGAACTCCGATTCGCCACATCGGTCGCTGTTACCCGGGATTCAGGTGTCTGAAGTGATCATCGTTAAACGCAGAGTCCGGTGAAGTAAGTGATTGCTGCTTTATGGCGACGCAGAACCCATTTGCGATCGCGGCAAGTGTCGTCGCCTTACTGTCAGAGCGTACTCCATGCGTATTTTTGTGCCGCTAAGATGCTGATCTGCGAATTGCGACCCAGGATACAATGGTTTACAGCACTGCACCATCAACCGCTGCGGAGATCATCGCGATTCCAGATTGTCCGGAGTTCAGTCCTGTGCAACGGGAATAACTGCGAAGTTTCCCATCCCGAAATGAGAACGATCATTCCGCTGACGGCGCTCGACTGCACCAGTTTTCATGCTCTGGCCCTTGCATCATGGCCTGACCGTGATAGTCTCTAGTGGATCCCCAGCGGAACACAAATGCTAGGCAAAACCCCATGAAATTCTTCCGCTATCGCCGACCATCCTGGAAAACAATTCTGGGCCTGACGCAGGCGAAGAAGCAGGTCAAGAAAGCACTGGGAATCACCGCTCTACTGAAACCATTCCGCTGGTGGACCAATCTAAAACGCAGGTTCAAACGCAAGATAGGATACGAGTCGACAGCGGGACGAATCATTCGCAATGGGCTTCCGAAGCCAGCCGGTTGCCTGTCGGCACTTATTGGCGCTGTGACTCTCGTATTACTGGCACTTCTGTGGGTAACCTCGTTCGGCATGTATTCATAGGGGTGATGCTCACTGAATCTGCGCTTGATGATGTCCGGCTATTGGCGGCGCTCGCTTTCATTCACAACCACTCGTACAACTACTCCGGAGATTAATGGGGCGGCTGAAACGTGGTAGAACAGGCCGTGAACCGGAGCGGCCGACAACGCGGCTTTCGAATTTAAAGTCTTTTGGCGGCCGCCCGGTTACGGCTGTCGTTAGGCACCACATGAGTTACTTCGCGTACGACCGGATGGGCAACGCGATCGCTTCACCGGATGAGGTGGCGATGCGTAATCTCCTCGGGTCATTAGCGGTGCAGGGTCCCGAACACCCGGATGTGTCGCTCAACCATGAATCAGGCTGGTCAGCCAGCGTCTTCGGGAACGGCTTGGTGGTACTCGAGAACGTCGAAACCGGGGAGGGCCCGTGGCACATGAGTGGCAAGTCGCCCGAAGAAGCCATCAGCCTGTGGCGGCTTCTGGCCGCAGGAAAGTTCGAAGAACTCAAGTCGCAACCGTGGGCCACCGGGTATGGGGACGAGTAGTTGTTAGGCGAGCGAATGAATCACTTTACAAACGATCAACGCATGGGATCCAGTGAGACAACGACGCTCCGGCGCGTCCACTATGGTCGGTGGTTTCTGAAGCTTGTTGCCTGGGATGGCGTATTGCCCGTCGTTGTCCTGCTTGCACCAACCGTTGTGGAACTGCAGTTCCCCAATCGCCGCGAGGCCATGGAAGTAATGGCTATGATTTTGCCCATCACGGCATTCTTCGTCCGGTTCTTTGTCGCCAAACGTCATATTAACTCGAATCAATGTACGCACCTTGTTCGATGTTTTCAGATCATCGCCCTGTGTCTTGCCATTCTCGTGCTGCTTCTGATTGACTCGCTTATTATTCTGGCTCACGAAATGCCGAAGGGAGCCCTGTTTGCCACCACCGCCGACCGAATCGCTTGGGTTGTTTTGTCCTCTGTCTATCTGACGACCATGGCGTTTGCGATGTATCCAGGTCGCACCAGTGAACTGCGGCCCGTCGAATGGCGCGACTTTATTCCTCCTGCGGATTATGGCCGGGGCGTCGGAAACTCGTAGTGGAACGTCAGCAGCGGGGATCGTTCCCTACTGCCATTCCAACGCGATGGCTCGAACAACTCGGACCAGCATCAGGAGACGGAATGCGGGAGCGGGCGGCGAGATTCGACTATCACCGTGAACCAAGCCGACCTTTCGTGAACGACATCCGGCCTGTTCGCACCGACAACAGAATCCAGTGCGACTCCTCCAGACAATGCATGGATTCAGGTCGGCGAATCGCGATGAAAACGGTCCAACATCAGATTAGAACTTAGAGTTGCTGAATATCGCGAGCTCCGTGCAACACCCTGATGAGTTCGATGCCTTCCGTGACCGGCTTGTAGTAGACAACGAACTTTTCTACGGAGAAACAACGAACCTGACGCCCAAATTCAGGGCGAGATTCCCCAAGGCTCGGCTGATGGGCATACGATTCACACCGTGCAAACAGTCGGTAAAGAAACGCATCAGCGGCATCGGGATTATCAGCAGCGATGTAATACCAGATGTTGTCCAGATCGATACTTGCCGCGCGCGATTTGTGAACTTCTCTCATGACTCAGTCGCTTGGGAAGCTGCGAGTCTCTGGCGACCACGTTTGATGATGTCTTCAACGTCGAACGGTGAAGTCCGGCCGGCTTCGAGATCATCAAGTCCAATTTGGATATCTTTACGGAGTGCATCAAGTTTTTGTTCGCGACTGCGGAGCAAGGTTAATCCTTCCTTCACAGCTTCTTCTTCAGACCGAAACCGACCACTTGCAATTCCGTCCACCACAAATGGCTGGAACTCAGGGGGGATAACAACGGACATTATGGATCTCCGGTTGCAAGACCTTGACTGGATGATAACCCGATAGGACGGAGTAATATTGTAACCACGGCGACGTCCATTCGTCACCACGATTTTTGGAGTCGTTTTATGGCCAGCCAAATTCCGATCGAGGTCTACGCTGCGAAAGAGTCTCTGCAGATATCTTCTGAACCACGTCGCGATCAGCATGATCTTCGCGTTGACACGTTGATTTTTGAAGACTCGAGCGAAAATCCTGACGACGCAAGTCCTGCTTTCCCGGAATCGCCGCTCCGAATTGAGTCCCTCCACGCAATGAAATGCTGCGAGCGGCTGTTCTACTTTCAGGAAGTTCAACAAATCTCCGTTGCTCATCCTGACGTCTACGCGGGCCGCCGCCTGCACGATGATGTCGTCCCAGAGGATGATATCAGCCCGGAGAAACGATCTTTTCAAGTCTCCAGCGAGACATCGGGGCTGAGCACATGTTTCCAGCGATCGCATTAACCGCTCGGCTTGTGTGATTCCTTCGTTGATGCCGAAAGGCGTTGAGCACTGCGACTTCCTGCTCCCAAATAAAACCGGCAAAGGGTGATTCTTTCGTTGATGCCGAAAGGTGTTGTGCGAATTTCATGCGGCTAACTTCAATCGGCTTGTGTCGTCTTTTTGACCGCGCGTCGGGATGGGATATGAGCAATGCCGCTGATCAGATTGATGCTGCAGCAGTGTGTCGGACCGACGCAGGCAAGCACATGCCAGTTTCTCACTCAGGTCGTGACCACCGGAGCAATGTATGAAGTGCTGTTTCGGGGGGTCGATCGACATCATCGGAGTAGAATGAAAACGAGATCTCATCTGCCTCATGACGGTTCATCCTGAGGGAGGAACGACGATGGAATCTTTGGCGCTGGAATGGTCGATCGAACAGGATTACGGCACTTGTGAGTCGCAGGGTCAGGAAGCGAGTCGATACGGGTTTTCTCTGGTTTCTGAGAACGACTCTCACGGAGTCCATTTACTTCGCGAGCCGTGCGGACTTGATTGCATGCAACCGTTGCTGGCCATCAAGCCCGGAAGGACGACGGGGAATAGTGGGCTTTTAGGCATTCCCGGCAGTGTGAGCCGTTCCCCCACTGAAATCTAACGAACGTGGCTGAAACTGCACGGACGGGAGCGAGAGGAGGCAATTCTCACAGTGCATTGCGCAACGAGGTTTTCGTTCCACTCGCTTCCGTTCCTGACGCGACGTATTCGCCCTGAAAATGCAGGCGTCCCCGAGGGGCAACGTGACTCTGTCCGTTTAGTCTCCAAGCTTGCTCGGATTGTAACGGACATGAACTTCGACCTTCTCCAGCGTGATCGCTTGCTCGATTTCACCTCGATCTGCGAGGTCCATCGTGATCAGGTTGCGTCCTGTGGCGGTCTGGTGCGGTGTGAGAGCAGAGACCCACCAGTTGCCTTCCTGCTTTTGAGGCCGCAGCTTGATTCCGTTGAACTTGACTGCGATTTGTTCGGGGGCGGTATCCGCGGAGAGTTGCAAACGGAGTTCGAGTCGATCGACCTGGTTCGCTCGGGCGGCGATGTCGTCGGCCAGATACACCTCGACCCACACCGGATCGGCACCGAGTTTCAACGGCAGCGGAGCCTGATGGTTCAGATTGGTGTAGTCATCCCAGCGGTTACCCAGACGGTCGTAGAAGCCCCCTCCGTACCTACGATCGACGACAAACCACTTATCGAGTGATGCCAGTTGTTTGGGAACGCCAAGTTCTGTGTAGGCAAGCGCATGAACCGATCGGCCGCTGAACAGCGGACCCGACGATCCGATCACCTTCCCGGATTCGGGCAGCTCATTCCAGAAGTTGAACGTCGCGATGCCGTC
>CAIXQV010000717.1 GCA_903921605.1 uncultured Planctomycetaceae bacterium
CCAATAAATCAAGAGTCTGGCGGGGAATACTCGCCTGGCGATCAATCCGCCTAAGATGCTCCGGAGCAAGCTGAGTGTACGGTTCAAAGATCGACTGCTGAAATTGTCGCGAGTTATCGAGGAGCCTGAACAGATTCAGCGGGTACTCACTTTCCAGAGGACGTTGAATTCCAGTCGGAAAACTGCCGGACAGTATCGCGGGGAGCGCATGATCCGTTCGTGTATGTACCGTTGAAGCATTGCGATAAAAGTTGCAGCGATCACTCAGTCCTGCAAACGACGGATACCGCGCTCGATCAACTTCGTGATTTTCATCCAGCAATGCCATCCCACTCAGCCCGTCGAAAACTACAAAGATCACAGTAGTCGGCGAGCGAGCGATGACCGGCTGAAAATATTCGCGAGCCGGTACCATGAGTACTTGTTCCTGAACGGCGGGGTTCAGAAAAAACACCAGAGGAAACAGGAGAACGCCAGCAGCACTTGTAGAAAGCAGTTGTCGAAAGATCTCTGCCCGAAAGTAAAGTCTTGTCAGCCAGCCCGCTGTGAATATCACGGGCAGAAAAAAAACGTCCTCCGACAGACTATACAGAGCTCGCCAAAGTGTGGCTGATGCCCATCGCGCGGCATACAACAGCGCGAGCAACATCAGCACGACCATCAGGATCGTGCGAATCACATCTGCGAACTTCGGATAGCCCAGACGATGCAGCACAACACGTAGACTAAGAAACGAAGCGGGAATCCCCAGCGTGAGCAGTACGACAGCCAGCAGGACAGCGGCTGGTGAGTAATCGTAGTACCGGAGAAAGGCCACATTATTGACAAGACTGTCGAGGATCGGCTGCACGACCGCAAACGAATTCAACGCGGACAGATGCAGAAATTCCTGAACCACAGTGGGGCGGTAGCTCTGTGCCCGACGGTCGAATGCTGATTCCATTGAGTCCATACACAGTGTCCGAAATGCTTATGGTTTCAGCGGCCTCAACCGGAACAGAGTACGAGTGCCCGACGGTAATCCAAATTGCTCCTGCACCACAAAGTGGCTCTCAATAAGTCTGAGAAACTCTTCCTTGCTGTAGTCAGTAAAGACATCAGTGCGGTTTCGCAATAACCGCTGAACCTGCTCATCGTTCCGATCGATAAACTCGATGACGACTGTCGCCTGCAGCGATGCCAGCCAACGGATAACGTCACTCAGCAGCAGATTGCGTCCAATCACCAGATGATGAATCAACGCGAGACACAGCACAAGATCCGGTCGAGAACGTTGCTCCAGTGGTGACCGCTCCTGCCCTCTCCACCCCAGACCTGGAGAAGGATCACTCAGGTCTGTCACGAGCGGCACGATGATGCGATTCTTCTCTTCACGCAAAGCTCGATAGAGTCGATCAATCGTTAAATGGTCAGCATCCATCGCCACAACGACTTCAGAGTGCTTCGCCGCAATCCGCGAATAACGTCCCTGATTGCAGCCAAGATCCCAAACGGTCTTCCAATGGCCCGACGCACAGACCTTTTCAACGAATTGCTCTTTTTCGTGCCCGTCCCGACTGACTGGCCCTGTGACGTTGTCATAGTCAGACCAGACCGATTTTGCTTCTTTCCATTGCAGGCGGCCCACCAGGCGTGTTAGCCCTGCAACGTTGTTCTGTATCATCTGCTTATTGAAGCCGTGGGCCTGCAATGACGATGCTGTCGAAACCTGCGTTTCAGCAACGGCCTGCAGGCGAGCATGTAGCCAAACGTGAGTCATTGCGCCAGAACGAAACAGGTCAAACCACGACAAGACTCGCGCAAACTGTTCGGGCAGAATTCCTTCCAGACTGCCTCGCAACCACGGCTGAAAATGAACGCCCTTCCAGGCCTGCAGCATCAGCGGATAAAGAAACATCTGACAGAACTGACGATAGCCCTCCCAGGGCGTCCCGGGATTCATTCGAACGATTGACGGTGTGTCGATCAGGATCGGCTGAGTTCCCTGAAACTGAAAGTTGTACGCTGACGCATCTTTCAGAATACAATCTTCCTTCAGGCTCCGTTCCATTAGCTCAAGCTGCAGCAGCGCGGCTTCGCGCAGCATCGAAAAACACCATTCATAGGGCCACGTGATTAACGGCACACGTTCATGCTGGAGTGTGGCAACGTAGCCAGTGTTTGGCACAAGGCTTTTTTCTGTCGACGCCAGACTCGTTCGAATAATCTTCTGCGCATTCATGGCCTCCGGAAAAAATGGCCGGGATGAAACCCAGGTCCATTCCTCAAGCGCTGAGGCATCAATCGCCCGACAGATCAGGCCCTCGCTATAAAACACTCGCGCAGATCGGTCTCGAAAAGACCCGTGGGCAAACTCTTGTGTGGGCACCATGGCTGTCAGGCATCGGCGCCCGAAGTATTTGGCTTAAGGGGTTCTCGCGAAACCCGCATCGTTCGCCAGAAATGCCTCACGAGAACCACAATTCCCGCACCGCCACCAACGATCGCCTGGAGCAACATGCTGCCGGTACCAGGGTCCAGATATGCAAATGTCAATATTGTCGTCATCATAAATCCCCTGCAGGCTTCAGGTGTTTAATTCGATCTTCTTCAAGTACTTAACTGCAGGCTTCAGGACGCAAACACTGTTCCATCGTTTGAGTGTCGCCCAATCTTTCAGATTCTCGTGACTCTGGAATTCCTGTGATTACAATCCCGTTGTCAATTCAATCCCCAAGCCGGAGAAAACAGCCCTGAGCCACTCAACTGAACGTGCGATCAGACCTGAAGACACCTTTATTCAGGCAGAATGTGCAGAGAACGAGCATTGCGACCATCACCATGATGATGAGGCGAGAGAAGAATGCGAATCCGGTTCCTGTGAATCAACAGCAGGCTCTGCCATTCCTGAACTCAGCGCTGCGCTGCCGCGGCAGACAAAGATCCGTGCCTGGGAAGGTTCGCTCGAAGCCGGCTCACGGCCAAATCGTGAAGACTTACCGGCCCCTCCCGAACGCGTTCACCGACGCTGGGATCGCCTGATTCGTCTCGTGGGCAACGATGGCATTCGTAGACTGCTGAACTCTCACGTCACTATCTTCGGACTGGGCGGTGTTGGCAGCTATGCGGCCGAGGCACTGGCGCGTTCCGCCGTTGGAAGAATGACGCTCGTAGATTTTGATGATGTCTGCCTCACGAACGTCAACCGGCAACTTCAGGCTTTCCCCGCGACGGTTGGCCAGTCGAAAGCTCAGCTGCTTGCGGAGCGAGTAAGAGCGATTCATCCAGAAGCGTGGGTCGACCCCATTCAGGCGTTTTATGAGGCATCAACTTCTGATGCTCTGCTGACGCCTCGCCCTGATTTTATCATTGACGCCATCGACAACGTCACGTCAAAAGTGTTGCTTCTGGAAACCTGTCTCAAGCAGGGCATTCCTGTCATCAGCATTACCGGTGCCGGTGCGAGAATGGATCCCACGCAGATTCGCATCGACGATCTCAGCCGCACCAAAGTCGATCCTTTGGCACGAGTACTCAGAAAGGAACTGGCTCGACGAGGATTCGCGGCCGAAGGCGATGTGGGGCTTCCCGTTGTTTTCTCTGAGGAAGAAGTTCGAGCTCCCGAGGTTCCTGAATGGGATGTTGAAAAAGGCTTCCAATGCATTTGTCCTCACCGAGCCGATTCGCCCCATGCCTGCGAAAAGCGCCGAGTGATCTATGGAACAGCGACCTTCATGACCGCCGCCTTCGCGATGGCTGCCGTTTCTGTGGTCGTTCGCCGTCTGACAGGCAATCCCGGGCACGCCAGAGTGTGACGTAGGCCGGGCAAGCTTCCTGCAACAAAGTTTCGCCCCCGCGCGGGCCTGACGTTTCACGCAGAAACGGCTCCAGTCAGTGCTGAATTCTTTTCTGCCCTGGGCTTTCTCGTAGCCATCTCGCTCCGCCGAGATGTGCCTTGGAGGATTCACGTTCAATAACCAATGCAGAGCCCAATGTCCCACAAAGTGTAGTACAGATCAGCGGGCATGATTACGCGACGCTGAACCCTGAAAGGCTCGTCTCGGCGGAGCAACGTAGCCATTTCGCTCCGCCGAGATGTGCCTTGCAGGTTTCACATTCAATAACCAATGCAGAGCCCAATGTCCCACAATGTGTAGTACAGATCAGCGGGCATGATCACGCGACGATGGGCCCTGAAAGGCTCGTCTCGGCGGAGCAACGTAGCCATCTCGCTCCGCCGAGATGTGCCTTGCAGGTTTCACGTTCAATAACCAATGCAGAGCCCAATATCCCACAACGTGTAGTACGGATCAGCGGGCATGATTACGCGACGATGGGCCCTGAAAGGCTCGTCTCGGCGGAGCGAGACGGCTACATTGGAGTACATGGAACTGCACTTCTTCGATCGCAAGGCAGAGTACACCGTCATTGAGCGGCGATTGCCTCATTGGCTTCAGCCCGGAGTGGTCTGTTTTCTGACATTTCGCACGGACGATTCAATTCCGTTGGAGGTCGTTGAACGATGGCGGAGCGAGCGAGGACGCTGGCTGCGATTACACGGGATCAATCCCACCGCTTCCAATTGGCGACACCAGCTTCAGCAACTGGACAAATCCGTTCAAGAGGAGTTCTATGACCATTTCTCGAAACGCTGGCACGACGATCTTGATGCATGTCATGGAGCTTGCGCTCTGCGTTGCCGAGATATTGCAGAAATCGTGGGGAACAGTTTGCATCATTTTGACGGTGATCGATACGAGCTTCTCGACTTCATTGTAATGCCAAATCATGCCCACGTGCTGGTCGCGTTTTTGAACGAAACCGCAATGCTGGCTCAGTGTGATTCGTGGAAACACTTCACCGCCCACAAGATCAATCGAGAACTCAAGACGAAAGGTCGGTTTTGGCAACAGGACGGTTTCGATCATCTCGTGAGATCAGAAGAGCAGTTTCTCCACCTCCGGCGGTATATCTCCAACAACGGCGTGAAAGCTAAGTTAGCTCCGCTTGAGTATCTGCATTACTCCAAGCCGCTTTCACCAGCCTCCTAATGTAGCCATCTCGCTCCGCCGAGATGTGCCTTGCAGGGTTCACGTTCAATAACCAATGCAGAGCCCCATGTCCCACAACGTGTAGTACGGATCAGCGGGCATGATCACGCGACGATGGGCCCTGAAAGGCTCGTCTCGGCGGAGCAACGTAGCCATTTCGCTCCGCCGAGATGTGCCTTGCAGGTTTCACATTCAATAACCAATGCAGAGCCCAATGTCCCACAACGTGTAGTACAGATCAGCGGGCATGATTACGCGACGCTGAACCCTGAAAGGCTCGTCTCGGCGGAGCAACGTAGCCATTTCGCTCCGCCGAGATGTGCCTTGCAGGTTTCACATTCAATAACCAATGC
>CAIXQV010000718.1 GCA_903921605.1 uncultured Planctomycetaceae bacterium
AGCCGTCTCGCTCCGCCGAGATGAGCCTTGCAGTGCTCAGCGTTGTATTATCTGGCCCGCAGAGACCCGCAACACGCGTTGGCACATAGCGTTCTACATTCTTTGTTGAACGTGAAACTTGCAAGGCTCGTCTCGACGGAGCGAGACGGCTACTGAAGTTTGTCCAGAATCGCGAAATACTCCGAGCTCCCTCATTGCGAACAAAACGGAACCAGACAACCAAGAGGGCTCTTTCGCGTCCGAGAATCTACTTCCGAAGCCTGCCAGCATCTTCCAGCAACATCCGAATCACGTCCGCGCTGGAGTAGCGAAACTGAAAGCCTGTTTCATCAACAAGCCGCTTAGACGACACGACCCAGGGATAGCGAATAAAGCTCCACAGAGGCGCGGGGAATCGAAAGATCGGAAGTCGTAAGGCCCACCAACATGTTGTGACAAGTCGGCACAGCCAGTAGGGAACAGGAACAGCAATTCGGCCGCTCATCTTTCCCAGTTCTTTCATGGTGACCATATCCGGTGGGCCCACGTTGAATGGTCCGCGAGCTTCCGCTTTCAAGATCGCCAGTGTCGCCTGAGTGACATCTTCGAGATGAACAAATTGCATCTGAGGATCATCACCGCCCGGCAATGTCAGAACCGGCGGAACCGTAAACAGTGGGATCATGAAATTGCTGACACCGGGGCCGTAGATGATACACGGTCGAGCCCAACTCACGATCAACTTTGGATGAGCCATAGAAAACTCCGCCAGCAATCGTTCGACCTCGACTTTGTCGGCCGCATAGCGATAGTCCGTTCGAGCCCTCAACGGTTGCTCTTCTGTCATCGGCACTGGGTTATCCGGCCATGCTCCATATGCCGTGGCACTCGAGGCCACAAAGAGTCGCTTCGCTCTGGATTTGGAAACAGCCGTCAGGAGATTCCTGGTGCCCTCAACATTGATCTGATGCATCCGCCCTTCGTCGCGCATGGGATTTACGACAAAGGCCAGATGAAGAATTGTATCAGGGTCAAACTGCTGTACGTGCTCGGAAAGCCTTGAGCTTGTAATGTCACAATTCTCAAATCGATCGGGAGCATCGCTTCGTGGCGCGACGACATCCAGGCCAAGGATCTGAGCCGCCGGCCACGCTGCCCGAATCGCGTTGACCAACGATCGACCGTAAAAGCCGGAACTGCCCGTGATAAGAATTCGCTCAGGATTCATCGTAACGACTGGAAGAACAACAGGAGCCCGGGGTTTCAGTAATTGACAGGGTCAGGATTGTAGCCCCTGCCCTGCCCCACGTCCAAAGAGCGATCCCCGGTCCCCATCAATCCGCTATTCGTCGATTCTTGTGAGCAGCATGATCAGTTGTAGTTCGGTGGACGAAGAATTCTCTGACGTACGCTTACTGAGCGATGAAACAGGAGTCGGGTGTCCAACGTGGATTCGGCAGGTTCCTTCTGCAGCGTCTTTCGCGAGAGAGTATCGATCAATCTTCCCGGCATTCGCCGTGTCCTGTCCTTTGTCGTCGCGACTTGTGACGAACGTTCGAAAAGTGATATCCACCTTTTCGGATGGTTTGGCATCCTTCGCAACTGCATACTCAGGCACCGTCTGAACTTTCGCTTCCAGCATCAGTCCCAGAAAGAGCGTCCTGACGATTGGCTGGTCACCGGTGGCTCCCTGCCCGACGACAGGTACAGATCCCGAGATCACAGGAACATGATTCCCGGAGGCGACGTGATTGGTGAGCCGCTCTCGGCAAATCAAAGTACCGTGATGCCCAGATTTGGCTTCCTGCAGTGTCGTGAGTTGCTGCCGAACTTCTTCAACCTCGGACGCACCCGTAATCATCTGTTCGATGTTTCCACGATCTGCCATATCCACGGGAATCCACCATGCTTCCAGGCGATAGGTTTGACCTCCAACAACCGACGATGTCAGTTCCTTCAGGAATTCTGCGATTTCCGCGTGCACCTTTTCTGTCTGTCGGATCATCAGAGAATTACCAAGATCGTGAATCAGGTCGTACCCGTCTTCACTCTCCCAGGACTCGTTGGCGATCGCGTCCTTGATAAGATCACCGATGGAAAGTCCATCCGTATTTGCCAAATAGCTCTTCAGGCTCGGTTCTTCGCTTTCGTCGACGGATCCACGGACAAAAACACTTCCAGATGCCCCACCACCAAGCCCGCCCAGTTGGACCGGTTCAGCCGGTACATTAAAGAACCCGCCACCGCCGCCACCAAATCCACCTTGTCCGCCGCCAATGAGCCCCAGGTCAACCCCTGTGACCTGAGAGGAACCAGCATTGAACCGGTGATGCTGGCGAGGCGTAACCAGCGGGGTAATGTCGTAGAACTTAACAACCAGCGGTTGAATGGCTTCCGCCGCAGCGACCTCCTGAGCAGAAGTCTGCGGTGTGAAACTGAGCATTCCAGCGACTAGCAACCCAAAGAACCTGACCATGTCATCCCCTTCTAAAAGATCATTGATCTCATCAGATTCCAGAAACGTGCGTTGCGTTTCCTGATCCGCCGGATTTCAACTTCTCCAGAAGAAGTTCGGTGGATTCCTCAGACAAAACAGGCGGCCGATTGTCTCCTGAGGCTGCGATAATTCTGCGGTCAGGGTATTCTTCCTGTACGAGTTCCAGCGTTATTCGTAACTCATCAAGAGGCAGCCGGGGCTTTAACCTGACTGCAGTTTGGGATTGAATCTGCCAACCACAACGCGTTTGCTGCCGATCATCGTGATCTCAAGGACCCTCTTCGATGATTCGAAGTCTTTCAATCTCTGCGTTTGTCGCGATCTTCGCCCTGATCACGCCGACATTTGCTCAGGAATCACGCCTGTTGTCGCCTCAGGAAACTGCGACTGAAATTGACCGGCTATTTGCCGAATCGTGGCAGAAACAGTCTGTCGAGCCTGCACCAGCAGCCAGCGACGAAGAATTTGTGCGAAGGCTGTATCTGGATCTGGCTGGCAGAATCCCGGCCGCCGCAGAAACTCGCGAGTTCCTTGAGACTACATCACCCCAGAAACGCACGGAACTGGTAGAGTCTTTGCTGGACGGCCCCGCATTCGTGCGCCATTTCACCATCATCTGGCGAAATGCACTGATCCCGCAAGCCTTTAACGATTTGCAGACTCGTGGTCTTGTTCCGGGGTTTGAAGCCTGGCTGTGGAAACACTTCTCGGAGGAGACTCCATACGATCGCATGGTCCACGAGCTGATCACAACTCCGATCGATTTCGGTGACAATGCAGGCAACGTTCTCAATGCCGCCAGCAGCCCCAGCGCATTCTTTATTGTTCGCCAACTGCAACCAGAAAACCTGGCCACCGGAACCTCTCGCGCGTTTCTTGGGGTTCGCCTGGATTGTGCTCAATGTCACGATCACCCGTTCGACAAATGGAAGCGTAATCAGTTCTGGAGTATGGCGGCCTTCTATTCCGGCTTTCAACGCCCCGAAGGCGTTGATCCGGAGAATGCGTTGATGATGTCCATGAATGAAGTCAAGGGGGCGCGATCAATCAAAGTTCCTTCCACGGGCGATGTCGTTCCGGCGATGTTTCTGACCGGCACTGAACCCGAATGGACCGAAGAATCGGTACCTCGACAGGTGTTAGCCGATTGGGTCACATCGAAAGACAACCCGTGGTTTGCAAAGATGGCAGCGAATCGACTTTGGGCTCAGTTTCTGGGTCAGGGAATTGTCCAACCGGTGGATGATTTTTCGGACAACAATCCGCCTTCTCATCCGGAGGTGCTCGACTTGCTGGCCGAACAGTTTGCCGCTCATGATTTTGATCTGAAGTATCTGGTTCGCACCATCACGGCCACTCGAGTTTATCAAACGACCAGTCGCCAGACTCATGCCAGCCAGGCCGATCCCAATCAGTTTGCTCGCATGGCCCTGCGCGGCCTGACGCCCGAGCAATTCTTTGACAGCCTGGCCGAAGCCACGGGATACTATCAGCCGTTTCGAACGGACAATCCCTTTGTGATCGACGCCGATTCGCCACGCGGTCGATTTCTGGAATTGTTTCGCGACGAAAATGAGTCTCCGCTGATGAAGGAGACAACGATCCTGCAGGCTCTGGCGATGATGAATGGCGACTTTGTCGACAACGCCACGACCCTCGACAATAGTCAGACACTTCGAGCTGTCGTCGACTTTCCTTTGATGTCCAATGAGGAACGCCTGGAGACATTATTCATCGCAGCTCTCAGTCGTCGCCCCACGGACGACGAGAAGACCAGCTTCGGCAAATACGTTTCTGATGGCGGTGCATCGGGCAATGGCAAAGATGCATTCGCCGATATCTTCTGGGCACTGTTGAACAGTAGTGAATTTCTTTTGAATCATTGAGTCTCAGATAAACCGGAACATGATGCAGACAGTCGATTCAATCGTTTAACGGCAAGCCACAGGCGGCGCCCGATTTCGCATACGCCTACGGCTGGCCATTAAACGAAAACGCTTGATACGCGAATAAATCGACCGTTCGCTTGCGACTCGCAAGGACCTAAACATGATCAATCGCCGAACCTTTTCAAAGTATGCCGGGCTCTCGTTGCTTGGCTCGTCGATGTCCGGATGGCTTCCCCGATTGGCAGCCGAGGTTCAGCAGTCCGGCACCAAAGCACCTCGGTCATGCATCCTGTTATGGATGTCCGGCGGGCCAAGCCAGATGGAGACCTTCGACCCCAAGGAGGGTCAGGAGAACGGTGGCCCAACTAAGGCCATCGAGACCAGCGTGCCCGGAATTCGCATCGCCGAAAACCTGCCGAAGGTCGCCACAGTAATGGAGCATTTGGTGCCGATCCGTTCCATGTCGACGAAAGAAGGCGACCACACCCGAGCAACCTACTACATGCGAACCGGGTATCTTCCGCAGGGTCCCATTCAGTACCCAGCGATGGGTTCATTCCTTGGGAAGGCTCTGAAGAAACCGGAGTGTGATCTGCCATCATTCATCGCCGTGAATCCGTTTCGAGCCTTCAGCCCGGGAGCATTCGGGCCTGGTTTCCTCGGACCATCGTGGTCTCCGTTAGTTGTTGCGTCAGAAATGGATCAGCAGCAGAACGTTTCGTTTGAAGTGCGAAATCTCAAGCCTGCGGATCGCTTACCAGCGGCTCAGGTCGACTCGCGATTGAGTCTGTTGAGTACTCTGGAGCATTCATTTCTATCAGAACGTCCCGATGGCCCGGGACACAGTCATCTGCAGTCTTATGAGCAGGCCGTTCGCATGATGAAGTCGGAGGCTGTTGCAGCATTTGATCTGGAACAGGAAGAAGCGTCACTCCGAGATGCCTACGGTCGAAATGCGTTTGGACAGGGTTGCTTGCTGGCTCGTCGTCTTGTCGAACGAGGCGTCTCGTTTGTCGAGGTTTCTCTGAATGGCGTTGACGGACTTGGCGGAGCCGGCTGGGATACTCATCAGGACAACTTCAACGCCGTCAAAGGTCTCTGTGGAATTCTTGACCCTGCGTGGGCCACGTTGATGACCGATCTGAAGCAGCGGGGATTGCTCGAGAATACGCTGGTCGTTTGGATGGGCGAGTTTGGACGCACGCCAAAGATCAACGAGAACACCGGCCGCGATCATTGGCCTGGAAGCTGGAGCACTGTACTCGGCGGAGCCGGCACCAAAGGCGGTCAGGCTTACGGAACCACCAGCGATGACGGCATGGAAATCAAGGATGGTTTACTGACCGTCCCCAATCTCATGGCCACGATCTGCCGAGCCCTCGCGCTGAATCCGGAATCTACCAACCTCAGCAACATCGGCCGCCCGATTCCTCTCGCTGATCACGGTTCAGCGGCGGTGCAAAGTCTGTTGAATTCTTAGATTGCCGATGACAGGCTTCGGAACTCAAACCATCTCGAATTCCGCCGCCCGACCTGTCATACTACGCACTCCGGGCTGTGTCGCGTGTAGGTTCGCAGCCTAAAAACAGCCAAATATGCCTGAGTTGGATCCGCACCGATTTGAGTTCACGCAAAGTCAAAGAGTGATGTATGCAAGACAGTCAGAGTGCTTTCAGATGCCTTCTGCATCTCTTCCTGTTCACCGGGACTTTTTCAGCCGCAGTTTTTCCGGCACATGCTGATGAAACGAAAACGGTTTGGGGACTAAAGGCTGGCGATCGGTTTGTGGTGAGCCTAATTTCAGTCAAGCATACCGAAGTGACGATCGGTGACCAGCCAGCCACCAGCTCGGACACTCGGGATCGGTTTGAGATTGAATACCGTGTTACTCAAGTGCGAAATTCAGGCGATGCGGTCATTGCGGCAAAAATCCGGAAAGCCAGTCGGGATGTTGGCGAGGCATCTCAGGATTCACTGAAGGCCTCAGCACGTTCCGCCAGAGCTCTCGAAGATCTTCGCATCGGATTTGAGATCGATTCCACCGGACAGATTCTGACAATCACCGCACGAGACAGAGACGCTGTCCTCGTCGCACTTTCGGGACTGGATGTGTCGACTTCTCAACTGCTACGTGATTCCTGTCCCGATGATGTGATCGCTGCCTGGCTGAGCCGTCCTTTCTGGGCCGGGCTCACAGGCCAGGTTGATGAGCTTCCACAAGGTAGTGATCAGAAGGAGAAGCAAAAGTCTCCGCTGACCAGAAAAGATTCCATCGCCATCGGGCCGTTTGGCGTCATGCAGACCACATTGGAGCTTCAGCCAAACGCAGCTGACAAAAATGAAGAGTCGATAACCGTGACCGGCAAAGGGCGTTTTGTTCCCCTGGTCGTGCCAAATCGGGAAACGATCTCGTCAAAGATTCCACTACAGAATGTTACGGCAGAACTGGATGAGTACTCAGGAAAGATCCTTCTTGCTCAGGAGAAACCAAAAGAAGAAACACTTGTGCCCGACGGTGATCTTCCTGAGTTGCGGCCAGAAATCCTTCCGCATCAGAAAGACGTCCACTTTCAGTCGATGGAAGTCAATATCCGGATGCATGGCAGCGGAACCCTCAAAGGATCAGCGGGGAGCGCGGACCAGAACGTCACCTTTCGCCAAACTCAAATGCAGGCATGGATACTGACCGAACTTGCTTTTGCTCGGTCTGAGTATTTTTATGATGTGCCGGTACCGATTCCGGCAGCCCCACGTTAATCGCCTCTTCTCTGCTGTCGGCAAGCGTCCCGGCTGGCACTCTCAAATTTCCGAAGGCTGAACGTTCGCCTGAAAATGTGGGATTGAGCGGCCAACAACGGTCACTTTGGGTAAGAATTCACTGTTTCTGGCCACTGCAAAGTCGTTAGCGAATCAGGACACGTCTATGATTGGCCGCAGCGAAATGTGTTTGCGGACTTTGCGAATGAATTCTCAAACCTCACTGCAGGAGATCGTCGAACGATCCTCCCTGTTTATTTCTCCTTGAATCGAATTGAAGGACTGTTGTCGTCATGTCTGATCCGTCTCGCGACACTCTGGAAACATTTGAAAACCCGTTTCCTCAGCGAAATTTTGTTGTTGAAACAGTGGCTCCGGAGTTCACCTCTGTGTGCCCGAAAACTGGCCACCCGGATTTCGGAACGCTGACCATTACGTACATTGCGGACAAAGTCTGCTACGAACTGAAGTCACTGAAACTTTACTTGCAAGAATACCGAAATCATGGTGCGTTTTATGAACGCGTCACAAACATGATTCTGGATGATCTGGTCGCGGTTACTCAGCCACGCTGGATGAAAATTGAAGCCGCCTTTACGCCTCGCGGTGGTATTCGCACGACAGTGATCGTTGAACACGGTACGCGACCTTAGGTTCGAACTGATTCAGGACTGGAGAATGTACATGGCCAAGGCATGGGGCGGACGATTTCATCAGGCGACGGATCCGCGAGTAGAAGCCTTCACAGAGTCGATCAGCTTTGATAAGCGGCTCTACGCTGTCGACATTCGCGGCTCCATGGCCCATGCCACAATGCTTGCTCATGCCGGGCTGATTACAGACCTCGAACGAGATCGCATCTGTGATCATCTTGACCAGATCGGTGAAGAGATTGCGGCTGGACAATTCACCTTCCGTACGGATCTCGAAGACATCCACATGCATATCGAGAACGCGTTGATCACGCGGATCGGTGATGTGGGTCGAAAGCTGCACACAGGGCGAAGTCGCAATGACCAGGTCTCCACGGACCTGAAACTCTACACTCGCGATGCCATCGACGATCTCGACAAGTTGCTTGTTGAAATTCAACAGGCATTTGTCGCTCGTTGTGACCAGGACGCTGACGTTGTGTTGCCCGGGTATACCCATCTTCAGCGCGCTCAACCTGTGCTGGCCGCGCATTACTGGCTGGCTTATGTCGAGAAGTTTCAGCGAGATCGTGAACGACTGGCGGATTGCCGAAAGCGCCTCAACGTTTGTCCGCTGGGAGCGGCGGCATTGGCTGGAACAACGTTACCGATCGATCGCCAACTGACCGCGAAATTACTGGGCTTCGATTCCGTTGCTGCCAACAGTCTCGACGTCAGCAGCGATCGCGATTTCCTGATTGAGTTCGTGTTCTGCCTTTCGCTGGTGGCTGCTCATCTGAGCACATGGGCTGAAGAGTGGATTATTTGGTTCACGACGGAATTCAACTTCCTGAAACTTCCGGATGCCTACACAACTGGCTCTTCAATCATGCCGCAGAAGCGGAATCCTGATGTTCTGGAGCTGATCCGAGGCCGAACAGCTCGAGTGATGGCGACCGTGCCGCAGTTGCTGATTCTGATCAAGAGTCTTCCTATGGCCTACAACCGAGACCTGCAGGAAGACAAACTGGCGATGTTCTCCGCCTACGATGCGCTGCGGGCTTGCCTGGAATTGACGCCATCCATCGTGGCCGGTGCAGAATTGAAGCGAGATTACATTGAATCGCGGCTTGAGGACGGCTTCCTGGACGCCACGGCCCTGATGGAATATCTCATCAAAAAGGATGTCCCAATGCGGACCGGTCACGAGACTGTCGGAAAGCTGGTGGCGCATTGTGAGTCTCGGCAATGCCGGCTCGCAGATCTGTCGCTGGAAGACCTCAAGACGGCCTGCTCGGTGATTGAAGAAGACGTCCGAGGGATTTTGGGGGCTCGGAACGCAATGAAGGCCTTGCAGAGCTATGGGTCGGGCGGCGAAGAATCTGTCGCTGCAAGACTAGCCGAGTGGAAGCAGCGACTGTCCTGATTGGGGAACAGTGTTGAAACACTATCGCCGAAATTGGACATAACTTTGCGGCTCAGGGAAAAACTTCACGCAAAAACGCGGTCCGTTCGGACTCCTGCTGTGTTGAGAGAAATATTGTCGGCCTCCGTCGGCGGCTGAATGTACGGACACTGCTGTCAGGGTTGCTTGCCTGGCTCGCAATTCCGGGCGTACAGTTCCAGCGGCTGGACCGGCAGCGAATTGACCCGACCCCGGCGGTATTCAATTGGGGTTTTTGGCCTGTCGTCCGGGTGATAGAAGTCACACATAAACCAGATTGAGACCTCGACGGCTCGCGATTCTGGCAGCAATTTTTGATGAATCTGCACTGCGGAGTGCCCGTTTGGTCTCTCAGTCCCTGACAAACCAATACCTTTCTGACCCGGACGTTCAGTTAATGCTGAAAGTCGCTGCGGGTGACAACTCCGCGTTTGAAGAGTTGGTTGTTCGGTACCAGGATCGCCTCGTGGGATTCTTTTTCCATCTGGTGCATGATCGGACTACGGCAGAAGATCTGGCTCAGGAAGCGTTTCTGAGAGTGTTCCGCTCGCGAGAGCGTTATGAAGCCACTGCTCGCTTCTCTACCTGGCTTTTCCGGATTGCCCATAATCTTGCAAGCAACCAAAAACGTGGTGCTGCTCGTCGGCGGGAAATTCCGCTGGCGTCTGGCAATAGTGCTAATGACTTGCCGTCGCTGGGACAGAATCTCGCAGAAAAATCTGCCCTTATGCCAACGAGGCAACTTGATTCCTCAGAACTGCGAGAGGTTGTACGCATCGCCATTGATGAACTTAGCGAACGACAGCGAACGGCCGTGGTCCTCCACAAGTTTGAAGAAATGAGTTACGAGGAAATCGGCGACGTGATGGGACTTGGACCAGTCGCCGTGAAGTCTCTGATTTCCCGCGCACGTGGAAAACTGAAGGAGGCACTTGAACGGTTCGTCTGAAAACCTACGTTGCTGAATGTTGCACAAACCGAGATCGAACTGCTGAATTGAACTTCGGCGATGTCGAAAGAATCCACTATGCTGTTGTTCTCTGACTGTCCCCTGCCCTGAATCGCCCCTTGCTCTGACCACAAAGCTGACAGAAATGTCCCGTCCCAACGACACCGAGATTTCCGATGAGCCTGAGGAGGCCAATGATCCTCAGCTTACGGAACTCGTTGCCTATCTGGATGGCGAACTTAACGAAGAAGCAAGCAATCGCCTCGAACGACAACTTGCCGAGAATCCGCCGCTGCGAGGATATGCCGAGACTCTGGATCGCACATGGCAGTTGCTGGATACACTGGGCGAAGCGACAGCAAGTGGGGAGTTTACCCAGAAAACTCTCGCGTCACTCTCAGCCATTTCTCATGAAGAGTTTGCCGATCAGATGCCGTCATCTAAACGGGGCACTGATTGGGTTCGCAAGATCCCGGCAACAAGGATCGTGCTGTGGATGTTGACCGGCTTCCTTGGCAGTTCGGCAGGGCTTCTTCTCGGACGTTCCAGTCAGTCTCCGAAGGCAGACTCCGAAGACGTGCAGTTGCTGCAACAATTGGATTTACTGCTGCAGTTTCCTCGCCTTCACGCGGCAAGAAGCGCCACGTTTCTTGAGCAGGTTACGGCGATCGATCATGACTCATCGGAGGACGGTTCGGATGCGATGCCCGAAGAAGGAGATCGCAAGCCATGAGTCTCGTGCGAACAGTTCAGGCAGTGTTACTTCCTATCACTTGCCTGCTCTTTGGTGCCTGTCTGTCGATCTTCATGTGGGGACGAAGCAGCGATGAGCGAGCTTATCTGAGCAAGCAACTTCAGGAGTATCAAAGCCTCGAAACTGAACAGAAGAATAACGTTCGAAAAAGCTACGCGATGCTGAAGTCCATGCCGGCTCGAAAGCAGACAGAGATAGAACAGATTCATCAGCAGACGCGGGCGAATCCCGAACTGCTGCAGACGATGAATCGTTATTTTGAATGGTGGTCCTCGCTGTCACAGGCGGAATGGGACAGTTTTGAAGAACTGAGCGCTGAAGAGCGACTGGCATTTGTAAAATCTCGCTGGAGAAAGTCCACCGAAGCCACCCCTGAAGAGATCGTTGTTGAATTTACCGGTCCATCATCAGTCCGTATGCCGACTTTGCGACTGAGCTTTGCTGACTACTGGTCGATCATCTCTGAAACTGTTCCCAACGAGGATCGCGATGACGCTCTGCGGAAGGAACTGGAGCAACTCAAGTCCGATAAAGACCGTGCACTGTTGTTGACACTCTCGATTTTTGAGCGATTCAGCGACCCGAACCAGCGACGTGAGCTTGAGCAATCGGGTGAGCTTTTGAAGGCAGCAATGTTGAGACATATTGATGACGAAGTGTGGCTGGCCAGGTTCCGGTCCATGGTTCACGATCTTGATCGTAAACCATTCGCCAGAGCCTGGATGTTTATGACGGCTTCGTCTGTGCTCGACAGGGCAACAATTGTTCTTGGCGATGATCTGCGAAAACAATTCCCTGTAACTTCAGAGCAGATTGTGGAGGCCTTTGAATCACTCCCCGAAAAAACGGATGCAGACAAATCGTTTCAACGAGCATTGATGACAATGCCCTCGGATGAAGCGCGAAAGCGTCTGGAGCTGTTGGCCCAAACGACTCGTAACCAGTCACCAGAACAGCAGTTGGTGAATCGATACAATAAATTTATTCGAGATCGACAGCTCTTTCTGCGGAGGCAATTCGGCTTCGGAGGTCCTGGCATCGGACCACCACCTGCCTCCGGACAAGGTCCGGGATCAGATAGACCTCGCGAAGGAGACGGACTACTTCGTCGAGATCCAGGACGCCGTCCTGAATAGTAGAGAGACAAATCTCTCAGAATCCCCAGGATGGCTGTCTGTTCACGCACCGCGAACTATTACCTCAAGTGTCAGACTTTGACAAAAGTCATAAAGCGAATCGCTGGACTTGTCCCCGTTGATTTCCGATTCTGATCACTCCCCAGGGCCGCTCAAACGCAGACTCAGTCGTGCAGGTTCGGGCATCAGAATTCTTTTTCGATCAGGAGATGGAAGCGATGGGCATTGCAGGCTGGCTCGTCATTGCCTTCTATGCAGGTCTGATGATCGGAGTGGGCGTCTGGTGTTCGCGCAAGAACCAAACTGCGGATGACTATCTGCTCGGCGGGCGTCGCATGTCGCCAATTGCGGTCGGGCTCTCCCTCTTTGCAACACTTGTCAGTACGCTTTCGTATCTGGGTGGCCCGGGAGAAATGATTGCTCACGGGCCGATGATGATGACTCAGAGTGCCGCTCATCCGCTGGTCTTTTTGATCGTCGGCTTTGGCTTAATTCCGCTGCTGATGCGACAACCCGTTACGAGTGCCTACGAGATTCTGGAAGCAAAACTAGGGACGAGTATCCGACTGGCAGGTGCTTCAGTTTTTCTCTTATTGCGGCTGGGATGGATGTCGACCATTCTGTTCGCAACCAGTCAGAGTGTTCTGGTCCCGCTGTTGGGGCTGGATGTCTCATGGACCCCATGGCTTTGTATCTTTCTGGGAATTCTGACAGCGATCTATTCCTCCACCGGCGGCATGCGCGCCGTCGTCATGACCGACGCCATTCAGTCCATCACCATGCTGGCCGGGGCAATCGTGACCCTGGCGGTCATTACTGTTCGCATGGGGGGTGTCAGCGCGTGGTGGCCAAAGTCCTGGCCTCAACACTGGCAGACGCCCAACTGGGGTTTTGATCCTGATGCCCGAGTGTCATTCGGAATGCTATTCGTCTCGACAACTCTCTGGTATGTCTGCACAAATGGTTCAGACCAGATGTCGATTCAGCGTTTCCTGGCGACTCGTGATGCCAAAGCCGCACGACGTACACTGGCCGTTTCTCAAATCACTGATGTTTCGGTTTCAGTACTGTTGTCGATCACCGGGCTGGCGATTCTTGGCTTCTATCAGGCACATCCGCCACAGCTTGAAGCCAATGTCACAATTGTTGATATCGGAGACCAGTTGTTTCCGAAGTTCATTATGTCAGAAATGCCCGACCTTCTGGCTGGATTAGTCCTCGCGGCAATTCTCTCTGCAGCATTGTCCAGCCTTTCCTCGGGTGTGAACTCCGCCTGTGCAGTGGTTGAAAAAGACTTTCTTTCAAGACATAAGGCAGGGACCACGCCTGAGACCACATCGTTGCGACGGCTGGTCCTGCTGACATGGATCATTGCGGCAGTGTCAGTAGGACTCAGCCTTGTCAACACGCTCATTGAAGGAAACATCATCGAACGATGTTACAAAGTCGTCAATCTGCTGACGGCTCCTCTGTTCGTGCTGTTCTTTTTGGCTCTGTTTGTTCGCTGGTCAAACGGATTCGGAGCCTGGTGCGGCCTCATTTCCAGCACTCTGGCTGCGATCGCGATTGCCTACGCAAAAGATCTCGGGCTTCCTCTGGGAATCAGTTTCGTCTGGATGACGCCTTGTTCATTGTTGACCGGTATACTCATCGGTGCAATCGCCAGCGCTGCATGGCCACAGAAAAGAGCAACGGCCTGAGAGTATCAAACACGCGGTATTGCACAGGTATTCACAAAGACCTTCGATCAGCCGGCCACGACCATGCTTCAAACTTCACGGATATTGTTGTTTGCCATCATTTCCTGCTGCGCCATCGCCACAGCCTCAGCCTCGGACGGCCAAACTCGCCCCGCAGCCGATGAACACGAGCTGCGAAAGTGGCTTGAGAACATGGTTTGGCATCACCGCTATTCGATCGAGGAAGTCAGTCAGGTCACCGGACTCGATGATGCTCAGGTCGTCGCAAAGTTGAAAGAGTTCAACATTTCAGACGCGACGAAGCCTTCGCGATCAGACAAACAACTCTTGATGCTGCCGTACCCGGGTGGAAGACACCCTCGAATCGGGTTTCTTGACGGTGCTATTGAGCCACAGCGTGAAACCAAGTTGAGTGTGTTCTGCCCTTGGGACGAGCAAAGCTATGTCGTCATGGATGTTCCGGAGGCGATCTGGTCCAATCTTGGGCTCACCTATCTGGCCCATACACACGTGAAGACAATCTGGGATCTGCAGGGTGTCCAGCTTAAGCCGCAGGAATGGGCGTTGGCCAACGATGGCAGCTATCATCTTCATCGCCGGCTTCCCAACGGCATTGAATTCGGCACCACGGCAGCAGCGTTTTCAGATCACATCGAAATGAAGATGTGGCTGAGGAACGGCACGGAAGCAAAACTCAGCGATCTGCGAGTTCAGAACTGTGTGATGCTGAAAGGGGCGAAAGGGTTCGAACAACAAACGAATGACAACAAGCAGTTTCTCTCCGGGTATGCCATTGCATCGTCTCCCGATAAAACCCGCTGGATCATCAGTGGCTGGGAACCGATTCACCGAGCGTGGGCGAATCCCCCCTGTCCATGTCTACACGCCGATCCCAGGTTCCCCGATTGCAACCCAGGAGAAACGCAGACACTTCGCGGCTGGCAGTCCTTTTACGAAGGCAGTAACATCGAACAGGAAATCAAACGGATCGAAGCCACAGGCTGGCGACAGTCGCAGTGAGTCACGATGACATTCGCCCCGAGACGACATCGGGAGTGTGAGTTCCGTGTTGTCAGCGCCATCTGTCTTTCCGACTTAGCGATCGGCCTTTTCGGGCGAAATCGGAGCTTCCTCAATCAGTTCTTCTGTTGAACGCCCGACGCAGGTGAGAATCGTGTTCTGCCCAAGCGCTCCGAAGATGGATGTATCATAAATGTTTTCGCGCCAGAGCATCAAACCTCGGTTGGTATCAATGCGAATCGTTCCGCGAGGCGTTGCCTGAATCAGTTGGCCCTTAACGATCGGACTGCGCACTCGGGACTGAATGGAGCATTGAAATGAGATCGTGGCAATTCCGTCTTCAACAGAATCGAGTCGAAATGTGCGAAGGATAGGCACCTCGACATTAACATCCTCCTGAAGTCGGGCGTTGACCGTAATCTGCTCTTTCCATGTATCCCCGACTCGTATTTCATGCTCGGGAAGAGCTGCCAGAAACGAACCGGGATCTGTTTGTTCCTTCTGTACAGCCGTGTTGCTCGAAGCGAGTTGTATTGGATTCGCCGTACCTTCACTTTCGACCAGCGGATCAGAAGATGGTGACGATGGAGCGTTTTCCCCGGAAGCACGTTCGACCTTCGCCGGCGTTTTGTCCGACTGTTTCGATAACCCTCGAGAAGTCAAAAGATACCGCGGAGCGTTTCCTTTCAACTGATGTGCCACCTGCTGATAGACCAGCGGCACTTCTCCGGGTTTCATTGAGGAGTCAAACTCAACAGCAGGATTATCATCACTCTGCTTCTGCATCCAGACATTCTCGAACTGCATGGTGAATGCAGCAGAACTATCTTCATTCACGGACGTCACAGTGAACAATCGCCGCTGCCGCAATGCCGAGCGATCGATCGACTGACCACGTTCGCCAAGATTGGCATCAAGAGCCATCTTCTGCTCCATCTGATAGCGGAGCTTCTGCCCTGGCTGGAACTGATACCTCAGCGTCCATGCAGCAGGCGCGTCTGCAGAAACCTGATCTCCGGCGACTGCGGCTGCCGGAGTGCCGGGCACAGCCACTAACGCTTCCTCAGTCGCGGGCACTGAAACGGAGGTTTCTTCAAAAGCAACCAGCCGCGTGCCAATGATGGCCCATGCGAAGGCACCAACGAGAGAAGAGCCAAAAGTTCTTGACGGAGCGATCATCCTTGATCCTCAACCAGCAGAGTCAGTGGGAATATGTCATCGGAGAGTAAACTACCACATCCGGAACTTTAGCCGCGAGTCCTGTTTTTGGTCAAAACATTCGATCTCATCCGGGCGCGTGCGACTACGGTCGGTCATTTCTCTCACTCATGTCATTAACCAGCAGATTCTGCCGATTAATGATGGACTCTTCGGCTCTGAGCCTGTGACAGTTCACACAAACCCACGCTTGCCCGCACACTGCTTCTCAAAGCATAACCAGTAGAGCAAAAGCCAATGGCTGAGTGTTCTGCGGAACATTATTCATCTGACTCTTCATCTGACTCTTCATCTGACTCTTCATCTGACTCTTCATCTGACTCTTCATCTGACTCTTCATCTGACTCTTCATCCGACTCTTCAGACATCTCTGCGTCCTCAGATTCTGCTGTCTCTTCCTCTGCGGCATCGCTCTCATCAAGGCCATTGCTGACAAACTTGTCTTTACCACGAAACGCGATCGGCAAAATACCACGATCTCGAGCCGCATCGATATCAATCAGCATGTATTCGGGTTCAGTCGTCGACGCCAGTTTCTCCTGATGTTCTTCAAAGCTGGTCGTCCCTGCGACTACGGCACTTGAGAAGCTGGGCCACGACTCATCAAAACGATTCTCTTCATCAACGGACCCTTCCAGCAACTCCATCGTGGAGTACTCTTCACCCTCTTCGAAGGCCGTCCCTAGCATCGTCGTTTCGACGGCCAGCATTCTCTCTTTCTGTTCATCAACATAGAACCCGACATAACAGTGCCCTGGAACAAGCACGAGGAATGGTTCGATTCCAATTTTTCTTAGGGCCGAGGCAAGTAGAACAGACCCATCCACGCAGTTCGCCTGAGAATTATTCAGGCTCTCTTCAATCAATCGGACATGCTGGCAGGCAACCGAATGGGCCTTGACAGAGGTAGCAGTAATACTGCTGTAGCGAACATCCCGTGTGACCAGCGCGTCCCAGATCGAATAGACCTGGCGAATGACTTCCGCCTCACCCTGCTGATAACCACTAAAGCTCTCAACGACTCCGATATCGAGCGCCTCACGCAATAGCTTGTCGAGAAACGGATGCTGTTCATTAACATAGGCGGCAAACGTAAAGCTCGTATTCAGGGCCAATTCGCCTTCCTGAACCAGGAAAGGGCAATCATGGATTGGACGGAGCATGACCGTTGCTGTCTGCTCACTGATATCACTTCCGATCTGCAATCGGAACGTCATTGACACTGGTGTCGCCTGAGTCACCTCGGCCAGTTTCGTGAAGCGATATTTGATCTTCGGATAAATGTGGTGCTCCTTACCCTTGTTCGTCAGCTTTCCGGAAAACTGACTTTCCTCCATCACTTCATCACAGGTAATTGTGACTTTGACCTGCGTATCTTTCTTCGGCGAAACGAATTTGATGCCCAGCAATCCATCGCGATCGCCAACAATCACGGGAGCAGCTGGATCGACCTCCTGCCCTTCTTCCGGAGGAGCGGATTTCATCGAAGCGGTAGAGATAATAAACGACGGAAACAATTGCTGATCGAAAGCGATCAGTGGAGTAAAGTCTTCAGCAAGGGCGATGGACCCGGAAAACAATGTAATGACCAACGCCAAAAGAGTCAGAGATCTCCGCTTCATGGTCTTGTTAACTCCGCCGATATTGAACCTGATTTCGTCCCGATGTCTTTGCGAGATAGAGCATCTGGTCGGCCGATTCCAACAGCGCTGTCGCATCGCAGACTGTATCGGCAAGAAACTCTGCCACACCAATGCTGACAGTGAGAGCGATTTGATCCCCGTCGAAGCAAACAGGACCATTTGACACTGCCGCTCGTATCTTCTCGGCAGTCTGCACGGCCTCTTCCGGACTCGTGTCGGCCATGACAAGTGTGAATTCTTCGCCTCCGTAGCGTGCCAGTAACTCGTCTCCCTCCAGAACCGATGCCACACGTCGGGAAAACTCTACCAGGACTGCATCCCCCGCCAGATGGCCGAACTGATCATTGACCGACTTGAAGTGGTCGATGTCCATCATCAACACGCACATGGGAGACCGACGGCGACGAACTCGAATCAGTTCACGCTCCAGAGACTCCAGAAGAAATCGCTTATTGTGAACCTGCGTCAGCCCGTCGGTGGTCATCATCCTGTAAACGGACTCATGATACTGTGCCTCAATGGAGCTGGCTGACAAATACGTGAAGATTTGATTACCAAAACGCACTCGGTCACCAGGCTCAAGCCGCTTTGCCAGCACTCTTTGCTCATTGACCCATGTGCCATTGGTGCTTTCCAGATCCTGAACCATATCGCCCTCTGGCGTGCTTTCGATCAGCGCGTGACGACGCGAAACGGATTCGTCCTCAATGCTGAGCTGAGCCAATGGATCGCGTCCCACCAGAACACGTCCGCCGGTCAATGTGACCAGTTGACCAAGTCCCTGCGAAGGATAGATCCGGACCAGACAGCCGGAAGAATCCGGCTCAGATTTTGGCGCCTGAGCAAACCTCGTCGGCAGCAACTCCTCCAGCATTTGAACTGACATCATTCGTTTCCTTTCATCGGCTTAATTGGCTCTGCTGAACGTCCTTTTGAATCGCTGCTTACTGGCTCGGCACCTGGTTTTCCGGACAGGAACTTGCCCGACATTCGATTCACGACCCGTCCGGATTCAGCCGTCCTGAACGCCGTGGTTATGGTCTCAACATTCGGCAATTCTTCGACTTCAGAGTCAGCTGCGTTGCTTGAATGCTCGGCTGAACTTGCTGTTAATTCCTGTTTCGGCTCGATGGATGCGCCCCTGGTTGCGGCGACGTCAGTTGAAGACGGGGTTGGGAATGCTTGCAACGTTTCTGTTCGAGGATGCTGAAGGTTCGACCGGCCAACCGTTACTCCGGCACCCGCAACGAGCAGCGCGCCAGCAAAAACGAACGAAAACAGACGGGCCCGAGAAGTACCGGCTCCCGCTTTTACAGGCTGAACTACCTGAGCCCGCGTAAGCCCCGATTGCTCGGAGAAAGATGTATCGCCGTTCAAAAACTCCATAACTTCATTAGCCGACTGAAAGCGATCATCAGGCCGCTTCTGCAGCAAGCTCGCAAGAACCGTCTGCATTCGAGACGATACTTGCAGCTCACCATTCGATAAGGCCGCGGGCTCAAGAAAAAGATGCCCATGAATCTTTGCCGGCATACTGCAAAACTGATCGCCGCTGTAAGGAACCTTACCGGTCAACAGATACACAAGCGTGCAGCCAAGACTGTACAAGTCACTGCGATGATCGGCCATGCGCCCATCGGCGGCCTGCTCCGGCGACAGAAAATCGATCGTCCCCATGAGAAGGCCGGGACAAGTCATATCCGTCGAATGTTGCTGACTGCGGACGAGACCAAAATCCAGAATTCGCACAACTCCATGTTCATCCACGATCAGATTCGACGGCTTGATATCTCTGTGAACAAATCCATGAGAATGCGCGTGGGAAAGGCCAGAGGCCACCTGTAGCAAAATTCTACAGGCTCTCTCTTCACCCAAGGGGCCCTCGGCGGCGACAACTTGAGACAGATCGTTTCCTGCAACAAGCTCCGTGACCAGAAAATGAACCCCGTTGAAACAACCGGCATCCACTGCACTGACAATGTTGGGATGATTCAATCGGCCCAGACTCTCAACTTCCAACTGAAATCTATGAGTCCCCTCTGAAGACATCCGCGCGGGTTCAGCCATGAATTTCAGCGCGAACTGTTTTCCAAGCGTCTCATGTTTGCCAATGAAGACCTGCCCCATTCCTCCGGAACCGATCCTCGGACCCAGAACATAGTGACCCAGACGAAGTCCTGTCAGATCAGTACGGTTCAGATCGGCAGCGGTGAGGGATGGAAGAGAACTCGCGCTCTGAGACGCTGGGCCATTTGCACGGACAGCGCCATCCAATGCAGTCTCGCGCGGAGGCTTGAACGCTCGCGTCGAATCTGGAGTCCGTAAACCACGAATTTCGGACACGTGCACCGGCCCTGATCTGCCACAGCGAGGACGTTTTTCAACGGCAATCACCGGATACTGCGAGTCGCCGAGAGGATGCGACGGGAAATAGCTTCGCGCAACCATAGGACGCGACTGCACACTTGCCTTCAGATTTCTGTTGTCGCAACAGTGAATCGAGACTCTACACTCGTTACATGATGCAGGACCCAACCTTCGACAATGGCCGACGGCTTAGGCTCATCGGAAGATCAACTGTCCATCATGGGTAGAAAACCCCTGGCTGGTGCGAATGAACAGGTTTATTCTGTGCGCGACCACGATTGAGGGAATGATCGATCCCGCGAACACCCGGCCTGTGTTTATGCCGTTCAAACAATAGTCCGAACCCATCCTCAGCCGTTGCTCAACCGCACCCATATTCGAAGCACGCACAAACCCTTCACCTATGGGATCCTCTACTTCGCCATCGTTTCCAGAAGCGCTGTGAGAGACGCAACACCTTCGGAGCTGCCAAACGCAAACAGATTATCGCCAGGCTCGATCACCAAATGGCCGGGAGGTGGAAAAATCTTCTGACCGTTGGACTTCCTGACGCCCAGCAACATGATCCCGGAATCGCGCAGCCCTGATTCACTGAGCTTTCTTCCGACAAGGGCTGAATGAGCCGGAACCTGAACGTCGGCAATCTCCCAGTCGACACCTTCGGACTCAGCCACCTCGACAAAGTTCTCGATGCTTGGCGACAACATGAATCGCGCCATTCGAATCGCACCGGAACTCAATGGGTTCATCACGCGAGTCGCTCCAGCCTGCATCATCTTTTGAGTGGCTCGGTCATCACTGGCCCGCGCCACAATCTGCAGCTTGGGACACAAGAGACGTGCGGATAACACAACATAGAGATTGTCGGCATCCGTTGGCAAAACCGTCGTGAGTCCACGAGCCGTTTTGACCCCGGCACGCGTCAGAATCTCGTCGTGTGACGCATCGCCACAAATATACTTCCAGTGCCGTGCGCGAAAATCTTCGTTAAAGATGGACGGATTGTCATCAATTACGACGAATGGCGTGTGGCGTGTTTCAAGGTACTCACACAGTGTTGCACCCATTCTGCCGAAACCACAAACGATGAAGTGATCCCTCAGCAACCCAATGTCTTTTTCCATTTTTCGTCGCTCCAGCAGAGCCTGCAAATCCGTGTTCATCAGGATCTGACCAAACTGAACAGCCCCGTAGGTCACAACCCCGATGCCACAGGTCAAATAACCCATGATGAAAATCTTGGTGCCATCGGTCAGAGGAGAAGGCTCACGACAGCCAACGGTCGTCAGCAGAATGATGCACTGGTAGAAACAGTCGAGTAGTTTCTGCCCCGTGAGTACGTGCAGCCCGATACCGCCAATCAGCAGCAATGCCAGAATCAGCATTGGTATCTGCAGCAGCCGTCGCATGTATCGCCCCTGACAAATACGCCGAACCATTCCGTGGCTCAGCAGCTCCCGGTTAAGTCGATCTGTCAGCAGCAGTTTTACGACACCCGGACGCGCGGAGTGTGGCGAATGCCCTCTGAAATGGCCAGACCATTTTCGATGCCGGCGATCTTCAGCCCAGCCTGAGAAAACCGGAACGATGCAGCAGAATCTCAGCGTGCCAGCAGCCTATCGGCTGGATGGACGAGTTCGAGAAACCGCCGCCTGCATCTGCTGTGCGAACTGGAGCACTGCGGCAGCGGCGGAAGTGACATCGGCTGCCTCGGCGATTTTTCGGACGATCGCCGAGCCCACAATCACCCCATCTGCGACGCCTTCCAAACCTGCAACCTGATCAGGACTGCCAATCCCAAAGCCAACAGCAAGTGGCAGTTTTGACTGACTTCGCAGACTGCGAAGCTGCTCGATCAATTCACGAGGCAACTCCAGGCGTGCTCCTGTCGTCCCCGCAACGGAAATGCAGTAGAGGAAGCCCGTCGACGCTGCAAGAATCTGCTTCGTTCGCCGCTCGGTGGTAGTTGGAGCTATCAACTGAACAAGGTCCAACCCGTGAGCCTTTGCAAGTGCTGAAACATCGTCAGCTTCATCAGCTGGTAAATCCGGGATGATCAACCCGCTGAAACCAGCCTTTGCTGCATCCGCAACGAACGCCGCTGTACCATGTCGAAAGATAATCGCAAACGACACCATCGCCAGCACCGGCGGAAGTCCCTGAGTCTTCAGAGACTCCATCGTGCGAAAAATTCCGTCAACCGTGATGCCCCTATCCAGAGCGCGTGTGTACGACGCCTGAATCACGGGGCCATCCGCTATCGGATCACTGTATGGAAAACCCAGTTCAATCAGATCCACACGGGCATCACGCAGGGCCAGCAGAACCGCAGCCGTTCCTTCAAGAGAGGGGTCTCCCGCTGTAACAAATGGCATAAATGCCATGCGAGATTCACCAGATGCAAGATTGAAGACTTCTGTGATACGAGACATTGTCATTGACGCCCAGGACACTGAATCTTGAGAACTGAATTATGTCAAACAGGAGTCCATACTGACGAATTCACCTGTGCAGTTCACAGACGAAAATCGCACCATGGACAAGTTCAGGTCGAGCAGACTAACGCGGACCGATGGAAACTCCAACTCCGCACGCGGGATCCTTGAAAGGTGTCCGGGAATTGGCTGACAAATTCACCATTTCGCGCAAAATTCCGGCCAAAGATAGGTCTTTCAGAGGATATTCGCAGGAGCTGTTCGAGGCCGTCGAGAGTTGCCGTTTTCACATCGGAGCCCATGACCCGGCCAAAAAATGCGCAGAGTCCCCGTGACCGTGATGCAAACGAATCGGAAGCCGATATCCTACACCAGCGCAGGGGGAACAAAACACCCTCCACAGGTACCGACAATACCAAGGGTAACGCCTCAAACCTGAATTCCATCCGCGTATGACTCGAACCAGTAAACCCGACCGCAAAGAAATCTATCAAACGGTCGTCTCGCGACTTTGTGGGTATCCGGAGTTCGCGATTGATGAAATCCGTGAATCCAGCGGCGGTGAGCATACAAAAATCACTGGCCTGATCGTGCAGACCCTTGTAAGACAAGGATCGCTGCAACAAGTCGAGACCGAACAAGGAACTCGATTTCGCTGGAAGCAGGATCCTCGTAAGTTTGAAGTGACACCCTGGGTCGACTCACAGGTCCATGGCACTCAGATTACGGAAGCGCCCCTGGAGGAAAGGCCCCGCGAACGTTTGCTGCAACACGGCGCTTCAAATCTTAAGACTTCGGAACTGCTGGCTATTCTTATCCGTACCGGTCGTACAGGTGAGTCCGCTTTGCAGGCTGGCGAGAAGATTGCGACTCGCCTTGGTAACGGGCTTGAGAACCTGCCCGGGCTGGGTCCCAAAGAACTAAAGGGCTTCAGCATCGCCGTTAGTGAGCCTGCCTACTGTCAAATCATGGCCGGAGTTGAACTGGGGCGAAGAGTCGCGGCTGCCATGGACGAAGGCTTTCGCGATCGCATTCGCATCACCAGCCCGTCGACTGCGATGCAGTTCTGCCTGAGTCGTTTTGGACGTCTGGCCAGAGAAGCACGACAGGAAGAATTTCACATGGTAACTCTGGATACAAAGAACCAGCCGATTGCCTCACATCAGATTACGGTGGGAACCCTGCGAAATAGTCTGGTTCATCCTCGCGAAGTCTTTCGACCGGCCATTCGAGATGCAGCCAACTGTATCATCGTGGTCCACAATCACCCGTCCGGCGATCCCACTCCCAGTGATCAGGACATCAGCGTGACGGAACGCCTGGAATCAGCAGCAGAAATCATTGGTATCCCGCTGATCGATCACATAGTGGTCGCCGGTGACAGAGCTCTCAGCATTCAGGAATGGCGATCCGGAAATCGCTGGTGATTTGCCGCCCGATGGTCTGCTTCAGGGCGACGCACAAATGAGTGGCTGCTTTTGAAGGGCGAAAGCCGAAACTTCAGACTGTTATTGACACCTGACCTTACTTCATCCGATGCGCACCGCACAAGCGCCGGGTTGCATTCATCAATGCCATCAGTTGCTTCACATTGGCTACCAGCCTCTCTGTGCGGCTACCATTCTCTGTGCCTCAGTGCCTCCGTGAGAAAAAATTTGCTCTCACAAAGGCACGGAGCACACAGAGGAAGTCCATTCAGCGACGAGGGCCGAGAGGAGATTGGATAGCTGAAACGAGAGGGAAATTGCGACTCTCAAAATGAGAGTGAATCTTGCCTGAGCAAAGACTTATTTCTTCTCTGGCACAGGTCGGAACGGCCACTCTGGGCTCCCCGCTGGATCTTCACGATGAGGAGCCTTGCCCAGACCAAAATCCGCCGGCTTCCAGTTCAGTGTCTTGTAGTAGTCTGGATCGTTGATGAAACCGTAGAACGTTGGATAAAACGGATCCACATAATCCACATCGGCTTTCTCAGGAACTTCTCCGCCCGTCAGATGAATTGCCGCATTCACAACAAGACGACGCAGATCCTCGTCAACAAAATCGACCGCCGCTCCTGCTGTCGTACAGAACGAATGACCTTCTTTGCCATTCGGGGCCTTATACGAATGCAACCAAGCCAGCGCCTGCATCGGCTTATTGCGATCATCATCGGTCAACGTCTTTGAAGACGGATCCAGCGTTTCCGTGATCGCTCCCCGCAGCAGAATCGTATCTGCATCTGTCAGGTGCTTAACGCCGTAAACATCGCTGGGCGCAAAAATTTCAGCCACGCCTTTGAGAATCACATGCTTCTCAGCCCCCGGCTCAACAACACTGCGAGCCCCTTCAACCTTGTGATGCCCATGATGAGAAACCCACTCTTCGCCGAGAACCTTTCGGCCCCATTCCGCGAAGGTGATCGAGTCACCAAATTTTTCGCCACCATTGAAGGCGTGAGTAGCCGTCCGCAGACCAATCACTGGCTTGCCGGCATTTAGAAAGTCCGTGACATGTTTCGCTTCTTCCGCGACGGGCCGACGAAAGCGAGTCGCGATAATCATCAGATCTGCGGAATCCAGCGCAGAGAGTCCACGCAGACCCTGCTGATTATTGGAGTCCATGTAGTCCGCACCGTCCGGCCCCATCGCAAAGATGACCGTGCATTTGAACCCATGCTTCTGGCTCAGAATCTTGCCCAGCATCGGCAACGCTTCTTCTGAGCGATATTCTTCGTCGCCCGACACCAGCACGATGTGTTTGGCTTTATCAGCATGAGCCTTTGGTTCGAAAACCAGAGTATCGCCAGCCACCAGATTAGAAGCCGTTGATCCGCCCACGACCATGAGGGCCAATGCCAGAGACGCCAGGACCGATATTCTCATCGAAGTTACCTTGCAAGAAGCGAGTCACAAACAGCGGCTGACCAACATCAAAGACGACCGCTGGTGAACAGTGTAACCGCCAACGAAGGGATCTCAACGCCATAGCCGAGAAGAACAGCATTGCCCTGCCGGATAAATCTTCGATCGGAACATGCTCCGCACGGTGCGCATTGAGGCCGAGTGTTCGCGGGAGACCTTTAGAAATGAACCTCAATCGTGGCCACGCACAGAATAGGTCATCAATGCTGAACGACCTTGCGAAGGACGATTGTCCCGACGGTGCAAAGGATCGCATTCGAGACCCAAACGGCCCACCACGGTTCGAGGCTTCCGGTTTTGCAAAGGTTGACCATCAGAAACATCACAGGATAGTAGATGATCAGAATTGGCAGGAAGCAGATAATGAAGGTGGTGATGAACTGTCGGCGAGCCTGTAACATCGCGAACGGACCGCCAACAAGAGTAAAAAAGAAACAACTGGCCGCCATCGAAAAGCGACTATGGATCTCTGTTCGGTAACGTCTCTCATCGCCGATCGCCTTCTTCTTTTCCGAAGCGATCGCTGCGATTGAATCACCCGCCAATTGCTCGAAGTCACCGGTCAGCATCAGCATCGCAGCTTCCTGATTCAACTGCTGCTCACGAGCACCCTGCGCCATCTGACTGTCGATGATCCCCTGTTTCAGTGCGTTCAGAGTCATGTGACGAGCTTTGACTTTTCCGATCTCCAATGGCATCGGAAAGGAGAGCTCCATGTTGTCCATCTCACCTTCCACATCAGAACCGGGCTGACTTCCATTCCATTGTTTTAATTGAAGCTTGATGACATGGTTATCAAGATCAAACTTGATCCGCGCCGTTTTTGCTCGCACCGTGTACTGTTGGTGATCTTTTCGGCGGTACTGAAAAGTGGCTTCCATCAGAGTGCGATTACGAACTTCATTGACCGTGATGGAATATCCCTGATTGGGGTCGTTGTAGATCTGCTGTGTGGCGAGAACTTCCAGGAAGATATCTTCAATCGCCTGCGTAACGATTTTTTCGATGTTGGTCACTGCCCAGGGTATCGCATAATTCGTCATTCCAAACGAACAGACAGCCAACACCGATGCCAATAGAAACGCCGGAGCCAGCAACTGCGTCGCACTGACACCAGCGGCTTTGGCGGCAATCACTTCCAGATCGCCCGAGATTCTCCCGTACACAACGCAGACGGACAGCAGCAACGTGGCAGGAATCGTGAATGGCAACATGCTGGGGACGACGAACGGCATGATCTGCAGAATCTGAACTGCTCCCAGCCCGCGCTCGGTCGCTTCTCGAAACAAACCGACAAACACCAGCATCACGGTCAATACGATGACCAGAAGACTGAACACTCGCAACAGTTCACTAAAGATGTATCGCTGCAGCAGTTTCATAGACACCACTCCAACGAGTGGCTGATAGGCTTCTTATCGCCTGCGGAAACCGGATCAGCGTCGCTAAAGTCGAAACCGCATTCGCGCAGTCGACGCCAGTCCCTACGATCGACTGGAAGACCAGCGATCGGACAGCAGAGACCCGTTCTTCCGTGAATGGTCATGTTTCGCTGACGACAGTGCAAAGTTAAAAAGTGAGGATTCTGGGTGCGCAGAGTATTGGACAGCCGAAAATGCGGCAATGTCAGTGTTCCGCCACTGTAGTTCCAGCCGATCAGACACTGCTGATACTGGAACGACTCGCTGAACCGCATGTTTTCCGCCTGTGTCGAAGCAGAGAGACCTGTTTCACCGGTTGACCGGTTTCCCTCTGTCAGGTCCAATTCGCGCTGTCGACGTCCGGAAAACACGTCCTAAAAGGGGCCGAAACCAAAAGCAGGCCGCATTCTGCAGGCCAATTGGCTCCAGGTTCCTGTCCCATTCTCTAAACCGTGCCCCCTTTTCCAACACCCGACAGCGCACTGAACATTCGCTTTTTGTCGATCGGATCACTCAGACAATGACCCGTCAGATTCTCGTCACATCCGCCCTGCCCTACGCAAATGGCCATATTCATATTGGCCATCTCGTGGAATACATCCAGACAGACATCTGGGTGCGTTTCCAGAAACTGCGCGGCCATCAGTGCCTTTACGTCTGCGCCGACGACACTCACGGCACAGCCATCATGATTCGAGCTCGCAAAGAGGGCCGCTCCGAAGAAGCCGTCATCGCGGACATGAGAGAAGCTCACGTCCGGGACTTCGGTGGTTTTCAGATCGAGTTCGACAATTACGGCAGCACCAACAGCTCTGAGAACCAGGCGCTGTGTAATGAGATCTGGGCTTCCATCCGCAAAGCAGGGCTCGTCAAAGAGAAAGACGTCGCTCAGCTTTACGATCCCGTCGCCGGAACTTTTCTGGCCGATCGATTCGTTCGCGGCACCTGTCCCAAGTGCGGCGCTGAAGATCAGCCAGGCGATAACTGCAGCGTCTGCGGAGCCGCTTACACTCCAGCAGACCTGAAGAATCCCAAAAGCACGCTGTCAGGAGCTGCCCCGGAGATTCGAACAGCCGAACATCTTTTTATCGAACTCGAACAGTTGCATGAATTCCTGAATGAGTGGACTCAGGATGGTTCTCATCTGCAGCCTGAGATCGCCAAT
>CAIXQV010000719.1 GCA_903921605.1 uncultured Planctomycetaceae bacterium
GCCCCTCATCTCTCAACAGATTAATGTCCCTTCGAATGGTCTTGACGTTTCGTTCTTCATGTTCCGCGATCTCATAAACCGACAAGCCTTTCTTCTGCTGAGACAAAAGCAGAATGATCCGAAGTGCACGTCGAAGTCGAGTGGATTCCGATTCAGCCATTTTTGCCCCGCATTGAGAGTGTCAATCGTTCAGGTATTCCTGGTTTGGTGAGTGATCAACAAGGTTTGTTCAGAATCCGAGTCAATAGCAACGACTTCAGGGCCGCTGGACATCATGATGACAATCACAGTCGCGGTGCAGGATCAGTGCGGTAGAGAGCATATAGAAGCAGCTTTGCTTGCGACGCAGCGCAGTAAAGCGTGGGATTCAGCTCCCCTGCTTTCAGCCGACGAAATCCGGTCAGAATCACGCAGTCGGCTTCCAATCCCTTGAACCGAAAAATTGTTGCATACCGGATGCTCATTTCGTTTGCAGAGCCCAGTGCTTCATCACCCACCGGCGCCCCGCAGAATGATTCGTGCCATGGGTAAGTACCGCTCTCAGAGAGGTTGAATTCGGTGTCAAGAACTGTGCTTGATCGGCAAGCCGACCGCGAACAGTCTCCCCAGGGTACTTTCGCAAGACTTCCCCCTCAAGCGGGGTTCTTATAATCTCCGGAACCGCAATCAAAAGCATCGAATGGCAGCAGTCGTATTCGATACGACAGTCACTCCTGTAATTATCAGAAACGCAAATTCCAGCGGCCGAAGGTACCAATGGTTACCCGAGAAGCTGCATCCAGCAGTTTTGCGATCATCACGTCACAGGTTACTGCCATTCACTGTACCTGACTGGAGGTGCGCGCAACCCAGTTGACGGAGAACTCATGATCGCATTCCTCGCAGACATGGCGATCGTCCTCTTCACCTTCCTGGATATCCAACGTGGACGCTGTACCGCACCACGGACATGGCACTTCTGTCGCAAAGAACTGGTCATAAATCATGAACTGCTCAAACAGATTATCGCCAAACGGGTTGTCCATGTGGTGAGCCCCTTTGAAACTGATTTGCGAGAGTCGTTTCGTCGACGTGATGAGAAGCAGCGAAGGCACCAACCGTAACGATGCGAAAAGCTTTGAAACAGCAGAATGCAGAACATTCCACAGGAAGCGTCCGGAAATCGCATGTCAAAGCTCAATTAGACCTGCTTTTCCACGCAATGTTGATACGAATCGGCTGTCATGGGACGCACGGAAAAAAGCTGGGAAACCTGAAGGATTTTGCGATGCTTGGACAGCCGATTGTCCAGGCAGCAGGGCTATACTTAAGGTCGGCGAGTTGGGAGGAGTCTGCTGAACGCTCGGATGCGGTTTCGAATAAGGTGCGACCTTTGAAAAGACAACCGTTTCATGACGACGTTCATTCACACTGCGGACTGGCAGCTCGGGAAACCATTCGCTCGAGTCGAGGACTTCAGCAAGAGGGTCCGATTGCAGCAGGAGCGAATCTCCGTGCTGCACCGGATTGCCGATGCAGTGACGGACCGCAATGCCGACTTTGTTCTCGTAGCGGGTGATCTCTTTGATTCGACAACTGTAACTCGCACTATCGTCTCCGAAGCCTGCAGTGCGATAGGCCGAATGGGTGTTCCGGTCTATGTCATTCCGGGCAATCATGACCATGGCGGTCCAGGTGGAATTTGGGAGCAAGCTTTCTTCCGTCAGGAGAGCGAACAGCTGGCACCAAACCTGACGATACTTCTATCTCCGGAAGTATTTCAGACAGAGCATGCCGTACTTTTTCCCTGTCCACTACTGCGTCGTCACGATTCAACCGACACCACCGCATGGCTGCGTCAGATCGATGCTGACGACCTCGAACAATTTGGAAACAAGCCTCGAATCGTCCTGGCCCATGGCAGTACTCAGGGTTTTGGGAGCGTCGAGGAGGATGAAGATTCCGGTGGCGAATCCATAAACCAGATCGATCTGACGCGTCTGCCTTCAGGTGTCTTTGATTATGTGGCGCTGGGAGATTGGCACGGAACTAAACAGGTTGCTGACAACGCATGGTATTCCGGCACTCCCGAACTGGATCGTTTTCCAAAGGGCGATTCTAACCGCCCCGGCAACATTCTGGTGGTTCAGTCAACCCGAGGAGTTTCGCCGGCTGTCACCGAAATCGCAACGGCAAGGTTCGGCTGGCATGAACGGGCTTTCAGGTTTTCTGAAGACTGCGCTTTGGAATTATTCCAGCAAACTGTAGCAGAGGTTATTGGAAACCGCGTGGGCGAAGATCTTCTGCGGCTTGAGTTAAGTGGCTCTTTAGGGCTTGCAGGCCAGGGGCGTTTAGACACGATTCTGGACTCTTTGAAGTCCAGGTTGCTGCGAGTGAAGTTGTCGATCAATGTCAGGACTGCCCCCACGGCGGCGGAGATTGAGTCACTGACGATGCGAAGCGATGACCCTGTTATCGCCGAGGTTGCAAAGACCCTGCTGTCATTGGCTGAAGGAGAATCCGAAAATGCTCAGGTCGCCCGCATAGCGCTGCGACAACTTCATGCAGCCTGTCATTCCGCATGAAATTTCTACCGTGGCATAAGGAAGTCAGCTCGCACTTTTGCCTTTTGATGCGATTCCAGCAACACACGGCCGACTCTCTCTGAACGCTGAATACCGAAACCTGAGATCTGGATTCTTCTAATGCATATTCGTTCTGTCGTCGTGAGAAACTACAGAGTTCATCGAGAGCTTGCCATCAGCTTTGATCGGAAGCTGACCTTGATTGGCGGTCCGAATGAAGTCGGGAAGAGCACTCTGGCGGAGGCCATTCATCGGGGCTTGTTTTTGAAGTCAAAGGTGACTGGCGAATCATTGAGCCCGATGAAATCGAACGTCGGTGATGGCGTTCCTGAAATCGAGGTGGAGTTTCAGAAGGGCGACGCAATCTATCGCATTCATAAAAAATTCAGTGGCGCAAATGGTACCACTCGATTGTCACAGGTGAACGGAAAAACCTGGCAGGGAGACGAAGCCGAATCACGATTGGCGGACATACTGGAAGTGGAGCAGGTTGGCGGAGGTCGCGGTATCGGTGAGCGTGTCGGGCAGCAATGGGCTCATCTTTGGGTCTGGCAGGGACAGTCAGGTACCGATCCTTCAACCTATGCGACAGCCCAACGGGACTCGTTGCTGTCACGACTGCAAGGCGGTGCTGCAATAGTGATGCAGTCAGAGCTTGACAGCAGAGTCGCAAAACTTTTCACGCATATGGTCGATGAAGAGTTTTCGAAGAAGAGAGAACCCAAGGTGAACAGTCTACTTGGGCAGACAAGACTGGAGTTTAGTAAAGCGAAAGACGCGGTCATCAGGACGGAAGAGCAGTGCCGAAATCTTCAAAATGCGGCTGAAGAATTCCGGCGTGCTGGGCAGGATTTGAAAGCGGCTGACACGCGGCTCGTAGCATTGCGGTCTGATTTGTCCAGGTTGAATGAGAAGCTGGAATTGGTCAAGGACCTTGGTGGCAGGGTCAAGGAAAAGCGTGCACTGGTCGATCAGGACAGACAGAAAATCGAAGCCCTGAAGTCAGCCGGACATCAGGTTGACGAGGCCGCACAGGATTTGAAGAAAATTCAGGAGCAATTGCATCCAGCAAGGTCGATAGAGGTCGATCTGATTAAGGCAGAGAAGGAAGCCATCGAAGATCATACGCGGGCTAATCAGGCCTACGAGGCTGCCCGTGAAAGTGAGAATCAGGCCATTTCAAAAGTTGAGCTGGCCACTGCGGTTGAAAACCACCTGCGAGTTTCCACCGATCTAGGTACATGCCTGAATGATCAGAAAGCGGCTGAACGAATACGTCAGAATCTTCTGGACGCTGAAACGCAGCTTTCGGCACTGCCTGCGATTTCCGAAGAGCAAATGCAAAGCTTGCGCAACTGGTCCCAGAAACGGGGCGAAGCGGAAGCTACGTTGAGTGCAATTGCTACCGGAATTGAGCTTGTCACTGCGGACCAAAGTATTCAGGTTGGACAAAATGAGCTGCAGGCAGGCTCGCCGGTCATCATTACAGAGGTCACCGAGATCCGGATAGGCAGCGGCATTCGTTTGCTGATTCGGCCAGGAGGCGGACATGGGGTCACTGCGGCGGAGCAATCGTTGCGGAATGCTGAACAGGAAATCAGAGAGCGGTTAATTTCCATCGGAGTTTCGACGGTCTCCGAGGCAGAGGCAATTTTTCAGGACGCGCAGCAATTAACTCAACGGATCAATATTCATAAAAGTGAACTCAGATCCGTTAATGCAGACACACTACTCGAAAGAGTGGAACGGATGCAGAAGGAGCAAACAAAATATGCGGCAGAGATTCACCGTCGAAAACAACTTCAGAGTATCAGTCTCAACCTGCCGGATACAGCGGCAGACGTTGCAGCCTTCTTAGCTGAGTGTCAGCAGGAGCGAGACAAGGCAGCTGCAGATGTGCGGCAATTGAAGATAGCGCGAGAAGGAGCCGAAAAGCTCCGAAACACTGCTCAGTCGGCATTCGAAGAGTTTCGGATTGAAGTGACCGGGCTGGAGGATGACGAAAAGTCAGTGAAGGGAAGGCTGAGCGGATTAATCCTCGCCGCGGGCGATGCAGAAACACGGAAACGACAAATCGAAGAACTGGAGCAAAAAAAAGCGACCTCCATCGTGGAACTCGCGGAACTGGAATCCAGGCTCGGCAAGCTCGAACCGGATGAGCTCAGCAGCCAAAAGACTCGGCTCCAGAGATCACTCGAATCGCAAGAGGACGCTCGAAGGACGGCAGGCGAACGTCAGGCTGTTGCAAAGAGTATTCTGCAGAGTCAGGGCGTCATTGATCCACACGAGCAACTGGCAGCTGCTCATGCAAAAATGGCTGAGGCGACAGAACGATTAGAGAATGGAGAACGGCAAGCCAACGCAAAATTTCTGCTTGCCGACCTGTTTCAGGCAGAGCAGCGAAAGCATTCCGCGACGTTCACACTGCCGCTGGTGATAAAGATTTCAGACTATTTAAGGCCCGTGTTCGGCCGGGCGATTGATGTCCAGCTGAGTAACGATGCACTGAAGTTCTCTGGATTTGGCCTTAATCGTCGCGACAACCAGCAGGGAGCTGTTGACTTTGACTCTTTAAGTGCAGGAGCGCGAGAACAACTGGCCGCTGCTATGCGGTTGGCGATGGCTGAGTTGCTGGCGGAGGGATCAGACGGTTGCCTTCC
>CAIXQV010000720.1 GCA_903921605.1 uncultured Planctomycetaceae bacterium
CCATTCGTCGTATTCTTCTTCCCAGACGGACTTCAGTCGTGTGATCGTGGTCGGTGAAAATCCCTTCGCATCTTTTCCGAGAAGTGACTGCAGCGCCTCCGGAAAGTCGTTGGTGCTGATGCCTTTCAGGTACAGCCATGGCACCAGCTCCTCAATGGATTTTGTTTTTCGAAGATACTTCGGCAGGATCGATGAGTGGAAGACTTCACGCTCTTCTGGAGCTCTCTTATCACGAACTCGAGGTTGCCGAAGCTGGATGGCCCCAACCCCAGCCTAGATTTTTTTAGCTATTGCAGGTAACTGGATCACTACACAATCTTGCCTGTCACGTCCGATAACATCCACCTTCGGTCTTCAAAGTCGAAATTTCCTTCGTTCCGAAACAGCAGGACATTCACGCTGGATGGAATATGCTTCAGAACCTCCGGCTGGTCGTCAATGAAGATTGAGATCCCCTCTCTCTCAATAACCTCAGCCTTTGCCGCAAACGAATTCACCAGGATTAGTTCGTCATACCGAATTTTGTACTGAGCAAGGCAGGCTTCTGCCTTCGGACGGTCGCTTCGAAACGAGATCACAATGACTCGGCCTGGCCAGCATCTCGTCAGGAGCTGAAAAAAAAGCGGTGCCTCATCCACACATCCATCAATGTCGATACCCAGGGAAGGATGAGGATCCGACGAACCTTCGGCCACGACGCTGGCAACCGCGGAAGTCGGGTTGTTCTTATGGGCAAGACTCATGTAAGTGATTTCCACTGAAAGCCTTGAACGAAAACGCTCGGCTGTCGCCGAGAACACGTATTGGTCAACAACAACTACCACTACAGCGGCCATCTTCCGCTGCAACATTGGCCTCGAAAACGGAAATCCCCCGTTTCCCGAATGTTCTCTACATCACATTCAATCAGGGAGGATGCACATTTATGGGAACGCTGCTGTTTTCAAGCTCGCGGAACTCATTTATGAATGCTATCCAGATCCTTTTGTTGCGCCTTCAGACGAAAAACTTGATGGAGCAGGGTGCCATACTCCGTGTCAGTCATGATGCCGGAATTCCCAAGTAGTACATGACGCTCTCGACTGCGTTTCAGCGACTCAACGTGATCAACAACCCTGACCATTCTCTGTGATTCCGCCTGCAACACTTCGACCTGGCCTTCAACTTCAGCGAGTTCCTTTTGGAGCGTCTCCTGAATCGGACTTCCGCAATCAACATCCAGTCGACGCGAATCTTCTTGTGAATGGAGCAACTGCCGACGATTCGATGCGAGTTGCTGCAATGCCGCATTCATCAGAAACATGCGGTGATGCAAGTCAGCGAGCAGGTTATCGATCTCACCAGATGTCATCAGCGCCGCATTCTCCTCCCCCGTGGCCTCGGAATCGAATTGCGTCGCCGACTCCTCCGCATCTGTTCTATTCGTATCGGGCACGAGGAAGAATTGGCAAAGAGAGATCGCAAGCCCGACAAGGAGGCTACCTGCGACGCCAGTATCCCACTGGGCCAAAACAGACAGTACTCCGATGGCCACAGCAATCCATCCAAGCCATGCTAACATGGTTTCAGCAAATCCTGAGCAATCGCAAATCCAGAGCGGCAGTAATCTCCATCCTTGAATCTCCGACGGCGGGGTTGGGCACAGTGTTGCTGGTATCAATAAAAACGCCAGTAAAAATGGCGTAGCCTGTTGCGGCGAATTTCCGGTTCTGGCGTCATCAACGATTGCAAGATTCAACAGCGAAAGAATTGCCAGCACAGAACACGACAGGCCGTACCTCAAAAACGATAACAGACCCATGGACCAATAAACGGACGGCGAGCCCAGACGATACTCGCCCAGTCCGTGTCCAGCGGTGAGAAGAATCAGGATGGTCAACAGAATAATTCGTGCCATAAATTGAATCCAGATCGTGAAGCTCTGAAAACGGGGCCAACCAACGGACAGAGAATGCACCGACAAACCCTTCCATCGGCGCAATTCGGAAGACACAGAACTTCGTTAATTAATGAGCACCTGATCCCTGTGGAAGCTGCCCGACCAGTGTGTCGATCTCCTGAATAACTGACTCCGACGTCCGCAGCGCCGCCAGAGTCGATTCGATGGATGCCAGTTCGCCGGTTCGTTCGGTAACTTTCCACGATTCATCCTCCATGCGGCAGTCCACTTCGAGTCTTGCCGAAAAAGCGTTGATCTTCTCCCGAAGGCTGATCAACCCCTGGTTAACGGCCGGATCCGTCTGATTCATCGCTTGTCCGGCTTCCTGCATCAGTCGGAGGGACATAGACTGGGTATCAATCACTGCCATTTGCCCACGAAACTCAGCAATCTGATCCTCATAGTAAGCCTCTCGTTGAGCGAGTGAGTTGTAAACTCGTTGCAGGCGGTGCTTGGCCTTCTCAAGGCCTTCCATCTGTTCCGTCAGCACTCTCCGATTCTGAAGTAGTCGTTCGGCAACCCGCTTTGGGTTCTCCCTGACAGCGTTCAGTGACGTCGGCTGTGCAGACTGGAGCATTAAATTTCGTGCGTTGGCAAGCCCCTCATCGATTCTGTGAAGTTGACTGCGAGTTAACTCCGTTTTTCGCTGGATCTGTTCATGCTGCACTTCCGATGTGATTCGCTGGCGTCGAAGTCCCTGCAGTGTTACGTCCATTTCGGCAATTGAGTGTTGAATGAGTTTCTGCTGCACCTTCGCTTCACCAAGCAGACCATCGATCTGTTCCTGGAGATTTTCTCTAGCCACCTCCATTCTCGCACCACAGCCTGCAACCGCTGTCATCAGGATCAGCAACAAAACGCAATACTTCCGGAACTTCGTCATTTTCTTCTCCTGAGTTTGGGACCCGAACTCGTGTGACAACAGTGTCACACGCATCATCAACACTCGTTAAATTCTGCCTTCACGGGAACTGGCTCGATTGCAGACAATCGTTATTGTTCGTCACCGCATTTTTTCGTAATCAGACGGCTCTGAACGAGACGCATTCTCTGACACAATTCGTTAACAAAATGGCTAGAGGTCCGGGCTATAAAGCGTCTGGCCTCTGGAGCCGTGAAGAAGCAGCCGTGATCCTTGAGATCAGTGAGAAGACAGTGACCCGCCGTTATGGCCGGGCGGTGCATATGATCTCAACGGCGATCGTTGGTCAATCGCGGATTGATGGTCACTTAAGCGATGAAATTCGACGCCAGCCGGTCCGATGTCCGCGTGAATGATTGCGGCGCATCCAACGCCCAAGGAAGTCCACAACAGCAAACGCTGACTCCGCCAGTCCGCCTCGAATCCACTTAACGACTCGGCACAACTGGTCCGAACAACGGGGGCCACTTCATAGGGGCATACTGCAATATCCTATTAGAGATCCCCCCAATCGCCTGCAACTAGTGAGCCAAGTCGATAATGGGCATACGGACCGCGATAGCAATGATAATCGTAAACAGACTCGTATAGACTCAACAGGTCAGCCCGTACCGGCAAAGCCTTTTTCAGAATGCTCTGAATCAATCCGCACGCCGCATAGTAACCGTCTTTAATGCGCTGAACAAGAACTGCCAAAAACTTCAACTCGTCTGGCTTTGACAGATTGGATTCAACCATCCAGGTCACCAGAATTTGCGCTGCGGCCAGCCATCTGCTGTGGTCAGATTCTGTGAGTCGCATCAACAACCTCACAACATCTGCATTGAAGGCAAGGCCCGATAGGCTTTTGATGCATTCGAACGAAATCCTTTCTGTATCACATAAGGCATTGCCCCGTCCGCATGTCAACCCCTTTAGCACAAGCGGCAGCACGTCATTTGCCGTAGAATGGGCCTGCAAGATAGCCACGGCAGCCGAAATTCTGACGTATTCCTTCTCGTCTTCCAGCAAACTATAAAGCTTACGCATAACTTCTCCTTCCCCTAGATGCAGCCGAAAGCACGCTTCCACGGCGTGATTTCGATGGAAATGCCATTTAGAATCCAGCAGGGGCAGAACTGCCTCTTTCAAAACAGTGGGATCGGCTAAGGAATCAATCGCAGCAAGCGCCTTTCCTGCATCACGAATATCGTCAGCGTCTCGCGGACTTTGAAGAAGGTGCAGCAATTTAAGCTCAATGGATTTGCTGTTGATCTTTTCGCATAGAATAATTTCGCACGCTTCGCGTCTGACGCGGGAAGCTTTATCTGTGACCGCATCACCCAGGATTGTCAAAATCCGACTCTTATCTGCAAATCGACGATAAAGGTTAAGAGCAAGAACACGCCTGCTCTCTGACAAGGAACGCATAATACGATCAAGGCGTTCGACATCTACGAGATGAATAGGTTGAAGGCAAGCTATCCAGCGGTAGGCAAAGCGTTCAAACGCCGTAGTAGGCGTATCTCCATTTTCCAAGTATTCCAGAAGCTCTTCGTCAAGATTTGAGGGACCTTTCAAACTAAAAGTAGTAGGCCCCCTGCCAACCCACTTCCCTAGCTTTGCAGCAAATTTTTCGGTGACTCGAAATCCACTACTACATCGTAAGCTGCAGATCATGGCACTGAAATCAATCTTTTCGTCCTGCAGTATACATTTCATGTGCTGAATATGTTGAAATGAATCCATTGATGACATTTTCGTGGCTGGCTCAAGCCCATGCGAACGATCAACTTTATCAATCTGAAACATCGCGAGCTCTTCATCGCCATAGTTCCAGAAGAGCCATGCATGTAATAGCGATTCCGTCGTGCTGGTTGGGGATGGAAGCTGCAGTAGCTTGCTTTTTGAAATGTGATTCAACATCCAACATTGCGAATGATTGAGGAGGTAAAGCAGAGGGATTCTTATCTTCGGGTCGTCGGACCGTATCACCAGCTCAAATATTTCCGTCGCAGACCTTTGAAAAAAGTCTGGAATCCCCGCGACTTGGTGGGCCCATTTGAGGAGGTTCTTCTGATCGGAGATCGTCAGCAAGTAGGGGCGATCCAGACTTCGCGATGTGATTTCAGTTTGTGTATATCCGAGTTCTTCAAGCAAAACGGTCAAGGGAATCATTGGATTCAAATTCACTCCGCTTTATGAGGTAATCTGGCCGAGAGAAGCATGTGGGGTCCGTGACGCCCACAGCGTTACTCTAGCAGACCGTTGAAAAAGAGACATTTGTTATACCGGTTAGCCTGACTTCGGGCCCTGGGAATAATTCCAGGAAGTGGCGGTATAGGAACAGACTATAGCCTCTCACTGCATGTCCACATGTTGACAGTCGAGTCGACGAGGTCGCCGACCGACCTTCGAGGTCGATAGTGCCATTTCTCGCAAGACTCTGCAGGTCTGAACTATTCATGGTTATGCGTGGGATCTTGCGAACATCACTGGCGTGACATCTCGGGCACGTTGCCGAACGACTGGCATTCCGCGGTTGCAATGTAAGCCCACATTTGTTGCAGGCATAAATCTCTTCATCAGGTGCCTCGTTGCCTTCGAAGAGATCCCCAACAACTCGACGAAGCCAGTCGAAGACGATCAGTTTCTGCCACAGAGTGTCTCCAAAGATGTTCTTCACTTTCAATGCCCACAAAAAGGTGGATTCCCAAGTTGCCGGTCCGCGGTGTGAATGAACGTCGTCATGAAACGGTTGTCTTTGCAAAGGTCGCACCTTGTTCGAAACCGCATCCCAGCGTTCAGCAGACTCCTCCCAGCTCACCTCCCTAAGTGTAAGCTCGCTGCCTGGACAAATGGTTGTCCAGGCAACGTAAAATCCTCCAGGTTTTTCAGCCTTTTTCATTTGCGCCCAATAACCGCCGATGGCTCTCAACACAGTTTGGAAGTGAAGGGCCGCTTGAGCTTTGATATGCGATTTCCTGACGCTTCCTGTGGCATGTCCCGCATTCCACTGTTCCAAAGCTGCCCGCATCGTTACGGTTTATCCGTTCGCGGCTTCTCATCACGTCAACGAAACGATTCTCGCAAATCAGTTTCAAAGGGGCTCACCACATGGACAACCCGTTTGGCGACAATCTGTTTGAGCAGTTCATGATTTACGACCAATTCTTTGCGACAGAAGTGCCATGTCCGTGGTGCGGTACGACATACACGCTGGATGTCCAGGAAGGTGAAGAAGATGACCGTCATCTCTGCGAGGAATGCGGCCATGTGTACTCCGTCAACTGGGTGACCCGAATCGCAGGCAAAGTTCAGTGACCGTCAGCAGCACACCAAGCCGTAGATGTCACCTGATCGACTGAAATTTGTCGAGCAACTACGGGCACCGTGTAAGGTCTCGCCGTCAGGGCCTGCGTCTCTGATGGAGACAATGGTTACTGTCGTATCGAATGCAACCGTATTCACCCGAGGCGTTAAGAGAGGATTTAGGAGTTTCGCAAAGTCCCGCTTGAGGGAAGCGCTTGCCTAAGTGTACCCTCGGGTGACAGTTTCAGGTCGGCAGATGTGTAGCACCTGAGATTGACAATTCTCACATGCTGGTGATCGCAGCACGGCTTCGTATACGCCTGCAGAGACTGACCTCGTTCCATTGGGGAAAGAAATTGGCTGAATCAGAATCTGCTCGACTTCGACGTGCACTTCGGATCATTCTGCTTTTGTCTCAGCAGAAGAAAGGCTTGTCGGTTTATGAGATCGCGGAACATGAAGAACGAAACGTCAAGACCATTCGAAGGGACATTAATCTGTTGAGAGATGAGGGGC
>CAIXQV010000721.1 GCA_903921605.1 uncultured Planctomycetaceae bacterium
ATCGTCAGCAATTCGCTGACAATCACCGAAGGCAATACGGTCGTGCTGACTTCGGCCGATTTGAGTTCCACGGACTTCGAACAAACGACATCGCAGTTGAATTACACGATCACGGGCGTTTCCGGTGGTCAGTTTGAGTACGTAGCAAACCCTGGCGTGGTGATCAACAGCTTCACTCAGGCTCAGGTCAACAATGGCCTGGTGCAGTTCGTACATGAAGGTAACGAGGCGGCTCCGAGCTACCACGTGACCGTCAGTGATGGTATGGCTTCGAACGGGCCGCAGGCGGTGACCGTGAACTTTACTGGATCCAACGATGCGCCTGTGATGAGCCCCGCGACGTTTACGTTGCCGGAGAATTCTGCGTCCGGCACATCGGTCGGTGTGGTTACATCCAGCGATACAGACGCGGGAGACTCGGCCAGCTACAGCATTGTCTCGGGCAACACGAGCGGTGCGTTCGGCGTGAACGCGGGCACAGGGGAGATCGTCGTTCTGAATCCTGCGGCGTTGGATTTTGAAACCACGGCGACGTTTACGCTGGCCGTGCGAGTCACCGATAGTGGCGGACTATTCCACGATGCGACGGTGACGATTAACCTGACCAACGTTAACGAAGACGCAGTCACGCCAATCAGCGATTCGGATGGCGCCATTGATAGCGTCGCGGAGAATGCGGCCAACGGAACGCTTGTTGGCATCGTCGCGTTTGCGGACGACCATGACGTTCCGGATACCGTCAGTTATTCATTGGATGATGACGCGGGAGGCCGATTTACGATCGACAGCGTGACGGGCGTTGTTGCCGTGGCGAATGGTTCGCAGCTCGACTATGAGATGAATTCGTCGCGCAGTATCACTGTGCGAGCGACGTCAACCGATGCGTCATTCTCGGTGCGAACATTCGTGATCGCGCTGACAGACGTCAACGAAGGTGGAATCTCAGCGATCAACGACAGCAACGGAGCCGCCAATGCGGTCAATGAAAACGCGGGGAATGGTTCGACAGTGGGCTACACAGCGTTCGCGTCTGATCCGGACGGCACGCTTAGCACGATCACCTATACGCTGGATAACAATGCGGGCGGGCGATTCACGATCAACAGCGTGACCGGTGTCGTCACGGTGGCGAACGGTACTTTGCTGAATCGCGAAGTCGCGGCGTCGCATTCGATCATCGTGCGAGCCACCAGTGCGGATCTCTCGTTTGCGACGATTGCAGTAGATATCAGCCTGATTGATGTCGATGAGTTCGATGTTTCGCCAGCGGTTGATATCAACGCGACAGCGAACATGGTGGCGGAATTGTCTCTGCAGGGGACCTTGACGGGAATCACCGTTGCCGCCAGCGACGCCGACGCAACGACCAACGCGATCGCTTACACACTGGACGACAGTGCGGGCGGACGCTTCCGGATTGATGCGCTGACCGGCGTTGTCACCGTCGGGGCTACAGCGTTGGATTACGAATCTGCATCGAGTTACTCGATCACCGTCCGAGCGACCAGTGCCGATGCATCGAGGACGACTTTGACACTGACGGTCAATCTCACGGACGTGAATGAAGCGGGTGTCACCGGCATTGTCGATACGAACGCCGCCGTGAGTGCGGTGCTCGAGAATGCGGTCACAGGGTCGCTCGTCGGTATCACGGCTTTTTCCAGCGACGCTGACGGAACCGACGTAATCAGCTACTCGCTGACGAACAACGCGGGCGGACGGTTCACGATCGACAGTGCCACGGGCATCGTCACTGTAGTGGATGGCACACTGCTCAATCGCGAGTCGGCGGCCAGTCACAACATTACTGTCCGAGCAACCTCCACCGACAGTTCGTTCATCACGCGAATCTACACGATAAATCTGATCGACGTCGATGAATTCGACACGACGGCGATTGCCGACACCAACGCGACCGTCGACGCGGTGAATGAGAACGCCACCAACGGAACCGTTGTCGGCATCACTGCGAACTCAGTGGACAGCGATGCAACGACAAATACGGTCACTTACTCGCTGGATGACACCGCGGGCGGACGATTCGCTATCAACAGTGTGACGGGCGTTGTCACAGTGGCCAATGGAACTCTGTTGGATCGAGAATCGGCGGCGGCGCATGCGATCGCAGTTCGAGCGACCTCGGCCGACGGATCGTCAACAACGCGTGGCTTCACAATCACGATCAACGACGTCGATGAATTCAACGTGACGCCGATCAGCGATATCAATGCTGGTGCTGATCGAGTCGTGGAGAACGCTGCGAATGGAACGCTTGTCGGCCTCACAGCGTTTGCTTCCGACGCCGACACGACAACGAACGGCGTAGCCTATTCTCTCGACGACACTGCAGGCGGACGGTTTGCAATTGATGCGAACTCAGGGTTGGTGTCTGTGGCCAACGGTTTGATATTAAACTATGAGGCCGCGACGAGTCACAACATCACCGTTCGAGCGACGTCGGTTGATGGTTCGACAACAACTCGGGTGTACAACATCAGTCTGATCGACGGCGACGAATTCGATGTGTCACCGATCACCGACACGAATGCATCGCTCGATCGAGTCAACGAAAATGCAGCCAACGGCACAACAGTCGGCATCGTGGCGAATACCTTCGACAGCGACGGAACAACAAACACGATTGGATACTCACTGGACGACAACGCGGGTGGACGGTTCGCGATCGATTCGAACACCGGAATCGTCACCGTTGCGGATGGCACCCTGCTGGATTACGAATTGGCGACCAGTCACAACATCACCATCCGGGCGGCCTCGGCGGATGGCTCCACGACGACTCGCACATTCACAATCGCTCTAAACGACCTGAACGACAAGGCTCCAGTGATCACGCCGAATCAGCGATTCAGCCTATCTGAACTGGCGACGATCGGTACTGTCGTCGGCGATGTCGTCGGGACCGATGCAGATGGTGTTGGCATTCTGCAGAATTGGTCGATCGTGTCGGGCAATTCCGACAATATCTTCAGCATTAATCCGGCGACCGGTCGCCTGACTGTGTCAGACGTTTCGCGTCTAAGCTTCGAAGCGACGAATACTTATACGTTGACTCTATCAGTGTCGGATGGTTCGAACACGTCGGCTCAGCAAACGATCGAGATTTCCATTCTCGACCAAAACGAAGCGCCGGTTTTCGCGCTGTCTCCGACACTGATCGTGGACGAGAACGCGGCAAACGGCACCGTGATCGGCGGTATTTCCGCGACCGACGTGGATAGCGGTGATGTGCTGCGGTATTCCATTTTGAGCAGCAGTCCAGTGTCCCCGTTTGCGATCGATGCGGTCAGCGGTCAGATTCGAGTGATCAATTCATCACAGCTGAATTTTGAAACGGTGACATCCATCACATTGAACGTTCAGGTGACGGATGTAGCCGGGCTGGTGAACATTCAGACTGTAAGGATCAATGTCAACGACGCTAATGAGACGCCAACGAATATTCTGATTTCCGGCGGAACGGTTGCGGAGAACTCCGCAGCCGGCTCGTTCGTGGCGAACTTCTCCGGTGTCGATGCCGATGCGGGCGATTCCTTCGTCTATTCACTGCTCAGCAGTGCTGGAGGTCAGTTTACGATTGATGCCAACACTGGCCGATTGACGGTGGCCGCAGGTGCGGCACTGAATTACGAAGCCGTGGCAACGCTTCCGATTACTCTGCAGGTGACGGATTCCGCGGGCCTGACGTTCAGCAAGTCGTTTACAATCAATATCGCTGACATCAATGACGCACCGGTTGCGTACAGTGATCAACTCACATCGCTGCAGCTCAAGGCACTCGATCTTTCCGGCAGCGGAATTCTAACGAACGATCATGATGAAGATGGCGACATTCTAAGGGCGATCCTGATTGGCGGCCCGTCTCACGGCACATTAACGCTGAATGCCGACGGGACCTTAACGTACCTGCCGACCGACTTGTTCTCGGGGACCGATTCGTTCCGGTATCAAATTACCGACGGCAATCTGACGAGCAATATCGCGACGGTCACTATTGATGTGGTGCCTTCTGTTTCCCGTGGCGGTGGGAGCGGTGGAACAACGACCGGCGGCGGAACTGCCGGCACAGGGAGCGGAACAGGTACAGGGGACGGAACTGCAGGCACGGAAAGCGGATCCGGGACAGGAAGCGGAACAGGCGGAGTGTCCGGCGACAGTACCGATAGCAATACCGGCGGCAATTCCGATGGCACCGGGACTCGGGCAACACCCCCGACGACCGCGGACACGATCGCTGATCCTGGTGCTGAACCTACATCACTCTTTGACAATGTGATCAATGGTGCGTCTGTTGCAGAGGAGAGTTCCAATCAGACGCTGTCGGAAAGCATGATGCTTATGATGGTCGTCAAGGATGAATTCCTTAATGCTCGAGATCTTCCGGAGGACAGGTTGAGCGATGCGGCTCGTCAATCGTCAGCGGGCCATACAGATTCCCGGCTCCTCAGAAGCGTCTTTGGCGGATACTCATTTGACGTCGATCTGCGCAGCGCGATTGCATCGGGTGTCTTCTTTACGATTGAAACAGTAGCTGCGCCCGAAGTCTCGGTAGATGCCGATACGACGCCACAGGTCGCCGAGAAGATTGTCGTTGGGTCTGCGGCCGTCGTTTCGACCTCCTTATCGGTAGGATACGTGGTCTGGATTCTCCGAGGCGGTTCGATTCTGACTACATTCATGTCTGCTCTACCAGCATGGCAGAGTTTTGACCCGCTCCCAATCCTGCAGTCATTTGAACGCAGGGATGAAACCGACGACGACTCTCTGCTTTCGATCGCAACCCGAGGGATAAAAAAACGGCCCCGGAAGTCGTAGTTCGCCTGAATCCGCTCACGGAGTTCACGAACACTCACTCCTTGTAAACGCCACCCCGGGGAGATAGTGACCAACCATCTCAACGTTGTCGCTATCCCGCGAGAATCGGCTGAAACCATTCTCACGTCGATTCTTCTGCCGTCAGGTGCCACTGCCGGTGAAGCGAGAACCTGCATTCGAGCCCGGGCACTGCTCGACTGGCGTTTCAGTCTCAGCACCGCCATAATCCGCTGGCGTTGTTTATCCATTGGACCATAACGACAACTCGAAACCGTCTGCCCCATGCTGTTTTACGGTCGCGTCTTTTTGACATTCTTTCGCAACTCGCTGATTCGCGAGATGATGTTCCCGGCGAACTTTCTGATTCAGGTGGTCACTCGTTTGTTCTGGTTTTCAGCACGAGTCGCCTTGTTTGGAATGATCTACGGTGAAGTGGACCATATTCAGGAATGGTCGAAGCACGAATACTTCGCGTTCATGGCGACAGGGATGCTGATCAATTCGATCGTGGAGGCATTCTTTATGCCGAATTGCGCGACGTTTTGCGAAAATATCCGCACCGGCAAACTGGATTTCGCGCTGACCAAGCCGGTCGATTCGCAGTTTCTGGTTTCTCTGGAACGAGTCAGCGTGGCCATGTTTAGTCAGTTGCTGCTGTCAGTCACTTTGCTCGGCTGGGCGCTGTATAACATTGACCATGCGTTGTCGGTGATGCAGGTCGTTATGTACATGTTCTATGTGCTTGTGGCGGTAATGTTTTTCTATTCGATGATGATTACCACAGCCTGCACGAGTATCTGGTTTGGGCGAAATCAGGGGCTCTATGATTTCTGGTTCTATATCACGATCTTCGCGCAGTATCCTCGCAGCATCTATGACGGCCATGATGCCAGTCGATTGGAAACCGGTGAAGCTCTGCAGTTCGCCTTTTCCTGGATCGTGCCCATTCTGCTGGTCGTCACTGTCCCGGCGCAGATCATTACGGGGACGCTGACGGATTGGCGTTTCGCCACCGTTTGTGTCGTGGCCGCCAGCGCGTGCCTGGTGATTTCGCGCAATGTGTTCCAGTGGTCGCTCAATCACTACCGCGGCGCAAGCAGTTAGTGTTTTGAGAAGGCGTGACCAAAACTTGTCAACTGTGAGCCTTCGGCTGCTGTTGAGTCATGCAGTGGAATGCACCAAGTCCCCAGACGAGATCAATTGCGTTGACGCCCACGACGTCACGTTCGGGGTAGCAGTCCTTTAGTTGCTGCATTGCGATATCATCAGCTGGATCGCCGAAGACCGGAACGATGATCGCTCCGTTGGTGATGTAGTAGTTGCAGTAACACGCTGGCAGACGATTGTCTTCCAGAGTTTTCGGCTGAGGCATAAACAGTGGAATCGGAATCAACGATTCACCGCGACCGTTCTTCGCAGCAGCAACAGCTTCAAAGTTCGCACTGAGATCAGACGCTTCCGGCGCATCTTCCGAATACGGAGCCGCCACGAGAACTCGCCGCTCGTCAACAAACCGCGCGACCTGATCAATATGCCCGTCGGTGTCGTCGCCAATAATACCATGTCCTGGCAACCAGACGACGTTTTTCGCCTGAAGCCAGGTCGCAAGCACTTCTGTCATGCTCTCAATCGTCGCGCCGGCATTGCGATTTGGATTGAGCAGGCAACTGGCTGTCGTCAAAATCGTCCCGGCCCCATTCCCTTCAATCGCGCCGCCTTCAAGGATCAATTCCGGCCGCAGAGTTTTGATCCCGAGTGCAGCACCGATGCGACCGGCGGTAAGTTCGTCGAAATTCCAGGGCGGATATTTTCCGCCCCACGCATTGTAGTTCCAGTCGATGATGACCTGTTTGCCGGCCGCCTGCGTTCCTTCTCGACCATTCAGGAATATCGGACCGTGATCGCGACACCACGAATCGTTGACGGGGATATCGTACAGCTCAGGGGTAAACCGGCTTCCTCGGCGACTACAGGCCGCGTCAATCAATGGTCGAGCTGACTCGGCGACACCGGGACCGCCGGCGAGAATTCGCACAGGTTCGTAACAGGCCATCGCTGCGACGAATTCCGCAAACGCCGCCGGAATCCGTTCAAAAATTCCCGGCCACGTATTGGGGTTCACCGGCCACGCAACCCAGGTGACTTCATGAGCTTCCCATTCGGCCGGCCAGCGATAATCAGTCAAAGAAGTCGATAGTGTCATGTCGTTTTTCGAACGATAAGAGTGAGTCGGAGGTTTTGTCGTCACGAATGTTAGCAGGCTTCCCGCGTTCGCCCCAGGCAACGGAATCCATCGCCAGCTTTTTCGTGACAACGGAATTCCGGCTGCTGAAAAATCAACGTCACTCTCGTGAATCCGCAGAGGATCAGTTCCCTGCCACACTGATACTTGAAGCGGATTCCTGTAGACTGGCTGCAAGTCGCCTCTTGATTTACGTTGTTATCAGCCGCCGGGCGTTAGCCCCCGGTTATTCTTACAGAGCGGCAAGAACCGGACGCTAACGCGTTCCGGCTAATTGGTTCAGACACCTTCAAGACACGGCTCCAGACTAACGTCGGATTGTGTTTTTTTCAGCCCTTGTGCGAATCCAGAAACCTGCCAAATGAATCCCACTCTGGAATCTCAACTCAAACGGACGATTCGGCGAGGACGTGTCTTATCAGCGCCGGCTCAGTTGGCGGGCTACAACACCGACGGGCTGGGCTATAAAACCTTTCGACCTGATGCTGTGGTGATCCCGGCCGACGCGGAAGAAATGATCGCTCTGCTGCGCGAATCGCGGGAGCTGAATGTTCCTGTGACAATTCGAGGCGCAGGCACTTCTCTGTCGGGCGGTCCCGTGGCCGCGGAGGGCGGCATCGTGGTACACACTTCGTCGCTGAAGAAGATTCGCACGATTTCTCGCGAAGGCTTCTGGTGCGAAGTCGAATGCAGCGTGACCCTGAGTCAGCTCGATGAAGCTCTGCGAGCACACAACTTGTTTTACCCACCGGATCCTTCCAGCGGCCCCGTTTGTACGCTCGGCGGCAACGTCGCCATGAATGCCGGCGGCGCGCATTGCTTTCGTTATGGCGTCACCAGCAACTATGTGCTCGGGCTGGAAGTCGTAATGCTTGACGGCAGCGTGCATCGGTTCGGCGGACCAGCCGGAGGTCGCGGCGACTGGCATGAAGATTGGAAGCGGCTGATGGTTGGCTCCGAAGGAACGCTCGGCGCGTTTACTCGGTTCTGGTTGCGAGTATTACCGCGCCCCGAGAAAGCCTGGACTTTCCGAGCCACGTTCCCGGATCTGCATTCCGCTGAGAAGGCTGTTCATGGTCTTGTGGTCCATCCGTCGTTTCCTGTCGCGATCGAATTGATGGATCCGCGATTCGTGGCCATGGTTGAAAACAGCCCGATGGCTGTTGGACTGCCGACGGACGCGTTTTTGCTGGTTACGGAAATCGAAGGCCCGGCAGTGCTGGTCGACGCCCGAGTTCACTCCGTCGCGCAGTTGCTGAAAGATGCCGGCGCATTGGAGGTGAATTTTAGTGACGACGAAGAGCAGCGTAAGAAGCTCTGGAAAGCTCGCAAGGTCGCCGGCGGACTCATGGGACAGCTCAGCCCTGACATTATCGTGCAGGACGCGGTGATTCCCAAGAGTGCGTTGGCGGAGCTATTGCAATTGGTTTACGACGAAGCGGATGCCATCGGGATTCCTGCGATTAATGTGTTCCACGCGGGTGATGGCAATCTGCATCCGAATTTCCTCTTCGACTCTCGCAAGCCTGGAGAACTGGAACGAGTTGAAGCGATCAGTAAACGCCTGATGCGTCGAGTTGTCGAAGTGGGTGGCACGTTGTCGGGCGAACATGGAATCGGCAACGATAAAGCTCGCTATATGCCGCTTGTGTTTGGGCCGGAGAGTCTTCGCCTGCAACTGGCCGTTCCCGCGACGTTTAATCCGCGGCACCAGTTGAATCCGCTGAAGGTGTTTGCCTATCGATCCTTCGTCGGAGCGAATGGGCAGAAGTCATCTTTGAAGCATGCTCATGGCGATGAACATTCAGAGAAAGACGAAGCGGGAGAAACTTTGGGGCCGCGATTGTTCACTCCGTTTCTGGACACGATCGATGGGGTGACGTGTGTCGCGGCTGATATCACGGCGGCGCAGCTTCATGAAATGATCGGGCCGCATCGCTTGCGGTTTCCATTGCTGACGGATGCGAATCAGCCCTTGTGTGTGCAGGTGAAAGCCAGCGAATATGCTCCGGCGTCTTCACGATTTGGAGAACTCTGCGACAACATCATCGGAATGAACTGGCGTCTCGCGGATGGTCGAATCGTGCGGATTGGCGAACGAGTGGTCAAGTCGACGACGGGTTACGACCTGCTGCGATTCCTGATGCATTCGGATGGTCGATTTGGTGAGCCTGTCGATTTTGTGTTGCGACTTCGACCACACTGCGGCATGGATGGGCTGATTGAGTTGAGCGGCCCACACGACGTTGTCACCAAGGCCATGCCAGATTTATTGCAATCCTGCTGGATGAATTGGTTTGATTCGGTGGATGTTCTGGCCGCACCGAAGTCTGAGATTCTGACGGTGCGAATTGCGATCAATACGCCATCTGATGAATGGCATGTGTTCGAGTCTATGTTGGCAGCTTTTGCGTCGGCTCAGAAGTTGACGCTCAAGACGATTTCTCAGGCCCCAGCGCCGATCGATGGTTGTCCTGATTTTGCCTTAAAGACGACACCTGACCGCGCGGTCGCGTTGGCGAGCGAGCTGGCCGCGACTTACGGCATCAAATGCCTGGCGTTGTGCTACAACGGCATTGTGCACGGCTATTTGAATGATGTTGCAAATGCGGCGACAGTGGTTCAAAAAATTGTTCAATCCCATGCCAGGCCTCTGCATGAATCCGGTGGCGACTTGCATTCTCGACATCTTCCGCGTCCGTCTGCTCATGGCGTGGAAGCACATTGGCTTTCTGTTTTGACAACGGAGTTTTCAGAGAAGTGAGTACCTCGCCCCCAACTCCGAAAACAGCAGGCTGCTCAACGCCGCACGATAAAGCTCATCCCGCGCTCAGCGAAATGCTGACGAACTGCGTGCATTGCGGTTTTTGTCTGGCAGTGTGCCCGACGTACCAGATGACCGGCGACGAGAATAATTCTCCGCGTGGTCGGCTGCGATTGTGGCGTGAAGAAGCCGAAGGACGGCTCGCGCCGGATCCTTTCACGGCGCATTACACCACCGAATGTGTGGGCTGCCTTGCTTGTGAGCCAGCTTGTCCGGCCAATGTCCCTTATGGCGAAATTCTGGAGCAGGTTCGGCATCAACATGTGGAGACCGCAAGGACTCGTCCACCGTTGTCATTGCGGTTTGCCGCGGCGCTGAGTCAACGGCAGTGGCTGTTTAATCTGTTGATGTGGCCGGCGAGAGTCCTGCGGTCGCTGGGAATCCTGCCGCACAAATTTCTGTTTGCGGGCAGTCCTCCGCTGTTGGAATCTACCGCCGCGTATGCTCAACGCTTGATGGCAGAGCACCGTCCGACCGGGCCGCGAGTTGCGTTGCTGACTGGCTGCCTGATGGAATCGGTTTTTCGAGAAATTAATTTTGCCACCGTTCGAGTGCTCATCGAGAACAACGTGCAGGTGATTGTGCCGCCCGATCAGGGATGCTGCGGAGCGTTTCAGGAGCATCTGGGACTGGATGGCATCGATCAGCTTCGAGATCAGAATCGCACAGCATTTGGCAAAGCGAGTGTTGACGCGGTTGTCTGCAATTCGTCTGGTTGCGGCTTAGCTCTTTCGAAGACGTTGACTGATCAAGTGCCCGTTCGTGATGTTCTGGGATTTCTGGGTGAACTGAAGCTGGCTCAGAGAACTCCGTCTGAAAAAGATGCACGAGTTTATGTCGATCTTCCGTGTCATCTGATTCACGGCCAGAAGCAACAGGGAATCCCGGCGAACGTGCTGAATGCGACTGGCTACCGCTGGGAACTGGCTCCTCAGGCTCGTGACTGTTGCGGTTCAGGAGGCATCTACAACATTCAGAAGCCGGAGAACTCACAGGAGATTCTCCGTGGTAAATCGGAATTCCTGAATAACGCCGCAGGTTCACCCGTGATTCTGGCTACGAGCAATCATGTGTGCATGATGCAATGGAACTCGGCGAGATCAGCGGGCCTGGTGACTCGACCGTATCAGGTTAAGCATGTGATTCAGTTGCTGGATCCGGGTGAAGATAGACTGCGACGTGGCGGGAAGAGCGCAGTCAGTTAAGAAGTTTCTGTATGTGAGCGGTACGACGCTAGCCGCCGGTGTTTGTTTTTTGTGAAATTCACCGGTGGCTAGCGCCATTCCGCTTACTTTTTCCATCTGACAGGATCAATCCACATGCCGAATGCACCTTGGCTGACTGTTCTGATGGCATTCATGGTCAGTACTGCTCCGAGCTTGTTGTCGGGCCGGACGTTGGTCGCCAACGAGATTGAAGGTGGCTTCGAGATTCAGCAACAAGACTCCATGCTCGTTATTAATCATGGCTCACAGCCCGTCACAGAATTTGTCTTTAGAGACGAAAAGATCCTGCGACCGTATTTCGCCAACTTTCGTCTTCCAAGCATTCATAAGGCGACTCGCAATCATCCGCCGAATCCGGCCGTTGATGCGGTCGACCACGACACGATGCATCCCGGAATTTGGATGGGATTTGGCGATATCAATCAGGAAGACTTTTGGCGCAACAAAGGTCGGATCGAGCACGTTCGCTTTTCCACAGAGCCGGTGGTCAGGAATGGTGTGTTGCATTTTGCTGAAGAGAGTCGATTGCTGAGGGCCAGCGGGAAGAAATTGGCCGAACTGCATTCCGACTATCAGCTGCGTCGACGCCGCGGGGGATTTCTGTTGACGTGGGATGCGGAACTTCGAGCCTCGGAAGAGGATCTTGTTTTCGGCGATCAGGAAGAAATGGGCCTCGGTGCTCGACTCTCGACATCACTGACAGAAAAATCCGGTGGTCAGGTCATCAGCAGCGACGGTCTTAAGAGCGCCGCTGAGACATGGGGCAAGCAGGCCGCGTGGTGTGATTACTCGGGAAAGATCGGTACGCAGGTGGTCGGCATCACAATTTTCCCATCGCCTCAGAATGCTTATCCTTGTTGGTGGCATAACCGTGATTACGGAGTCTTCGTCGCTAATCCGTTTGGAAAGCGAGCGGGGCATGTGGACGGCAAGCTGACCGTAAAAAAGAGTGAGTCGCTGAAACTGAAGTTTCATGTGGTGTTCCACGAAGGTCCGACAATGCCGGATCTCGCGGCCATTGCGAAGGAGATTGCGGAGTAATTTGCAGGTGAAAGTGACAATGCTGTTTTGTGATTGAGCAAACATTGCGATTGGCTGTGGAGTAGGCACATCTTGATGGCCTCGGGCTTCAGCCCGATGGATCGGCCCTTTTCCCTTCGTAACCCGGATCGGGCTTGAGTTGTCGGTCTGAGATGCTCAGAATGCCGGGGTGATGTTGCCGCGACCATACGTGGGGAGAACGCCGGATGTTGTCGATTCAGGGGTCTGCACTGAAATTGTGTGACGGCGTTACTCGACGAACAGCTATCCAGGTCGGCGCGCTGGGCATGGGAGGACTCAGTCTTCCTCAACTGCTGCGGGCGGAATCGTCAGCCGGAAAACGTTCGAGTCATAAATCGGTCATCATGATTTTCCTGCCGGGCGGCCCGCCGCATCAGGACATGTTCGACCTCAAGCCGCTGGCTCCAGTCGAATATCGCGGTGAGTTTTCCCCGATTCATTCCAACGTGGAAGGCATTGAAGTTTGTGAACATATGCCGTTGCTCTCTCAGCGAATGGATCAGCTTGCGGTGATTCGAACGCTGGTCGGTTCTGAGGGTCAGCATTCCGCGTTTCAATGCATGCACGGGCATCCTCATTTGAATCAGCCAGTCGGCGGCTGGCCGTGTTTTGGATCGGCCGTTTCAAAATTGCAGGGAACGGTGAACACCGAGGTCCCTGCGGCAATCGCATTGCAGCCAAAAATTGGCGGCGCTTTCTGGTCCGATCCGGGCCAGGGCGGGTTTGCCGGAATGCGACACGCTCCGTTCGCGGCCAATGCTCCGGGCAGCAACGAGATGGCGCTGACCAGCATGACGAAGGGCACATTGCAGAATCGGCGAGCACTGCTCGGGCAGATGGATTCGCTCCGTCGCCAGTTGGACACAACGAATGTGATCGACGGAATGGATACGTTCTATCAGCAGGCTTTTGAAATCCTGACGTCCGGAAAACTGATCAACGCTCTCGATGTGGAACAGGAAGATCCCGTCGTTCGAGAGAAGTTTGGTCGAGGTTCAAAAGAGCCCGCAGGTTACGGAGATGCTGGCTGGATGCGTAACGAAGACTTACTCGTCGCACGTCGACTGGTCGAAGCGGGTGCAAGAGTTGTCACGTTGTCATTCGGACGATGGGACTGGCATGGTCAGCCGCATGGCACCAACTTCGACAATGCTCGCGATCATCTTCCGGCATTTGATCAGGCGTTGTCCGCGTTACTGGATGATTTGAAGGAACGCGGGTTGGATCGTGACACGTCGGTTGTGGTCTGGGGAGAATTCGGCCGAACTCCTCGCATCAACAACAAAGGCGGGCGAGATCATTGGCCTCAGGTTGGCTGTGCACTGCTGGCCGGTGGCGGAATGCGAACAGGGCAGATCATTGGAGAAACCAATGCTCTGGCGGAATATCCAACAAAGCGGCCGGTGCATTTTCAGGAGATCTTTGCGACGCTGTATAATCGCCTGGGGATTGATGTTGATCATTCAACGATCAACGATCTGACCGGGAGACCTCAGTATCTGGTCGATCACACAAAGTATCAGCCGTTGCCTGAATTGATCTGAGGCTCGGTGTTTCATAGCGGGACAGCCCCATGTTGCCAACAACGTAGCCCCCTCATTGCGAACAGCGAAACCCCCTCATCCGGCCTAACGGCCACCTTCTCCCCCGAGGGGGAGAAGGGAGGAATTGATGCTGGAGAGATTCGTCGTAAACCTGAAATTTCAAACTTGGTTCTGTCCCGTTAGGACTGAAGACTCGTGAATTTAAAGCCAGCCCTGCAGCTTCGTCACGACAACGCTGCGTATTCTGTTGCGTTTTCGACAGACGGTGCATTATTAGCGACGGGCAGCCTTGATAAGTCGATCCGCATCTGGGAACTCCCGTCGGGAGCCATGAAGTTTCAGATGAAAGGCCACGGCGAAGCGATTTGCACCGTCGTATTTCAGAACGCTAATCAATCGCTGTTGTCGGCTGGACTTGATCGCACGCTGCGA
>CAIXQV010000722.1 GCA_903921605.1 uncultured Planctomycetaceae bacterium
CTTGTCGGGGGCGGACGGGTTGTCGATGAGCTTCAAGGAGTCGCCGGTTTCTTCGACGATGAGGCCGGTGAGGACCTTACCAGACGTCAGTGAGATCACGTTCGACTGGTACTTCTTGTCGACCTTCTTCGACGGGTTCAGGATGTGTTCCAGAACGTCGACTTTTGAATACTCCGGCGGCAGTTTGGTCAGATCAGGACCAACGTTGTTGCCCTGGCCGTTGAGTTTGTGACAGCCAACGCAGGCCGCGGCTTTGAAGAGTTGCTGGCCGACGGCGAAATTGTTGGCTCGATGAGACAGGTGCATCACATCGCCCTTCAAGTCATCCAACTGCCAGTCGGTGTTGCGGCCGAGATATTTCAACAGATCGTCTCTCATCTCCAGCTTGTTCGCGGCAAGGTACGCAGCGGGATCGGCTTCGTAGGCTTTCAGATCCGCGACGACGTAGAGTGCTCCGTACATGCGACGCCAGTGACCGGGATACGTGCACACGTACGGATAGATTCCAGGCTCCTTCGGCACTTCAAAGAAGATGGAATCCGTTTGTTCCGGCTGAACCAGTTTGCTGGCGACCAAGACTTTGTCGCTCTTCGGGATGAAATTGCGAGCCGCCGCGTCCTGATCTCGACCCGTGGCTTCAGCAAGCTCGCCGACTTCGGCCATTGTGCCGGGAAGTACCACGGCAAAGTTGTGAGGCATGTTGTCGGTATTGGTGAGTCGGAACTCAACCGGACGTCCGGCCTGAACAGCGACGGTCTCGCGGTCATAAATCATGCGTTCGCGAACGGTGCCCAACGCGATCAGCGGTACGACGACTTCTGACAGTCGCTTTTCAAAGCGAACTCGGCCAGCATCATCCAGCCGCGTACGGACGCCTTCCGCGATCTTCAGTGCGAGTTGCGCCTGATCCGAATTGCGGTCTTTGGGCTCACGGCTCGCAAGATACGAAACGGCGGCTTCGGCGAGATTTCCCAATTGTTCTTTCGGCCATGCTTCGACCGGAATCGTGGACAGTGATTGCAGGCTTGAATTGACGGAGGCTCGCTCCTTCAACAGGCTTGCGAGCAATGTGGTTTTACCGGCTTCGTTGCCAGGGATGTCCATGATGGCCGTGATCCCCAGGTCCTGCACTGTCTGTTCGGCGGCCGACACCAGCACGTTGGCGGGGATCTCTTGCTTCTCCAAGCCGGGGCCGCTCCAGGACATGCTGAGCCCATCGCCGCCGCCGTTATCAAAGTAGGTGGCGACAATCGGATGCAGGCCAGCATTGAGCTGCGCTGTGCCTTTTTTTTCGACCATTCCATGCAGGCCGTCGTTGTCGATGAGCAGTTCGCCGTCTATGTAGAAGCGAGAGCCATCATCGGAGGCAATGAAGAAATTGTACTTGCCTGGCTTCTCGATCACGATGTGTCCGGTGAACATCAGAGCAAAGGCATCGCGAGTTTTCAGCACCGGCTGATCCATCACGATTGTTGTTGCCACGCCGGTGTTGGCCGGTGTCATGGCCTGCAGTGTTTCACGAGCCACGTTGCTGGGGCTTGGAGCATAGAAGTCGACTCGCAGACCTGGCTGAGTCAACGGGGCGGCTCCTTTGGAACCTGCCAGAGTTGGCACCAGCTTTGCCAGTCGATCAAACAGAGAACTCTTCGCTTCCGCCGATGTCACCAGCGAAACAGCTCGCAGGGCATCTTCCAGCTTGAGCTGTTCCTTTTCGACGGCTGCGAAGACAGCGTCGCCGTTGTTGTCGGCACTGATCCAGGCCGCAATGGCGACTCGACGAGTTTCCCCGGACTTCGCGGTTGTCGCGAGAGTTGCAATGCGATCGCGGACTTTCGCCAGTTGATCGGCCGGCTGACTGGCCAGCAACTGACTGAGGCTGTTGAGCACATTCACGCTGGCTTTGGCGTTCAGCTCTTCGATCAGCGTGAACAATTCTTCGATCTCGGCGACCTTGCGAAGTTTCGCGAGGCCAGTCAGTGCTGTCTGCAGCGTTTCGACAGGGACATTTTCTCGAGTCAGGATGGCTCGATAAACGCCCTCGGTCTTTTCCATCTTCAGCAGATCTTCGACGCTGGCGTTGGAGAGTGCATAAGCTTCGGCGTTAGTCGAAAGCTTCTCGCCGCGAGCCAGCGTTTCACGAATCGCCGCGTCGAGATTGATGATACCGCGAGCTTCGTTGATGACGTAAGTGAGCTGCGGATCCTGTTCGGTCTGCATGGCGGCGAAGATGATCTCGGCTGCGAGTGGGCCATTTGTGACTGTGGCAGCAACTACGACTTCGGCGCGGACTTGCGGTGAGGGGTCTATGGACAGCTGCAACAATCGTGCTTCGAAGTCTCCACTTGGGCGTTGATTGAAGGAATCACGAAGGCGGAACTCGCGGTGAAAATCACGGATGACTCGAATCCCAGCGGCGCGAGCTTCTGAAGCTGGACTGGTCAGCACGTCATCGAGAATCGTGGTCTGAATTGCCTTTCTGCGCTGGTACGTCCAGAGTGCTTCGACGAAGTGCCTTGCATGATCAGGGTTGCTGGCATCAAATTGTTTCAGCCAGTCGGTAATTCCCGCACCGACTTCTTTTGGATCACGCGACGTCAGCTCTAACCGCGCCCGATAACGCTCCGCCAGCGTCGGTGATCCGAGCGCTGCGACTACTTCGACAGTGCTCGCCTTGTCCAGCTTCAGGACTGGCTGAGTTTCCCGGCCTTCGGTGGTCACTCGGTAAATGCGGCCGTGGAGATGGTCACGGCTGGGGTCGCGGAGGTTGTGCTGCATGTGGCCGATGATCGGGTTCTGCCAGTCGAGCACATACAGGGCTCCGTCGCCGCCGATCTCCATGTCGCTGGGGCGGAAGTTCTGGTCAGACGAGTACAGAATCGGCTCGACTTCCTTCGCGAAGAAGCCGGCTCCGCGTTTTTCGAATTTGTATTGAGTCACTCCCTGGAAGCCGATCACGTTTGCGATCAACAGGTTGCCGCGGTTCTCTTCGGGGAAATGCTGGCTGTCCAGAATCTGAATCGCCGGGACCGGGCGAACTCGCTTTTCATAAAGCTGTGTCGGAGCCCCATGGCCTGGCATGCCGATGTAGTTTCCGGTGCCGCCGGTGCCGTCGGTTGCGAACTGATTGCCCCACTGGTCGAAGACGTCACCGTGAGGATTCGGGCCGATCGGGAAATGGAAGTTGATATCAAACGTGACCGGATCCCATTCGTAAACGCCTGTGCCGCCCGTTCCAAATCGCTTGGTCGGGCCCCATGGAGTTTCAAAGTTCTCGGCGTGGAAGATACCGCGTGAGAAATAGAACTTCCCGCCAGGGCTCATCACGAACGCATTGGCCGTGTGATGAGTATCTGCGGAATCGAGTCCATGGAAGATACGTTCTTTCACGTCGGCTCGATCATCGCCGTCGGTGTCTTTCAGGAAGAAGATATCTGGAGCCATTGCGACCAGCACGCCGCCATTCCAGAATTCAAAGCCCGTCGGATTGTGCAGACCGTCAGCGAACGTAATGCATCGATCGGCCACGCCGTCATTGTCGTCGTCCGGGAAGATCAGCAGCTTGTCATTCATCGCCTCCAGCGGATTCCAATGCGGATAGGTCGGCCACGCGGCGACCCATAGACGTCCATCGGGATCGACGGCACTCTGCACGGGATTGACAAGGTCTGAGAACATTTCTTCGGATGCGAAGACGTTGACCTTCATGCCCTGATGGATCGTCATCTTGTCGATGGCTTCAGCCGCTCCGAGAAACTTGTGACGACCATCTTCCAATTCGCCAGGCTTGTTGGTTTTGACTTCGAGCGGTTTTGGAAGATTGCTATCGTCTGGCTTAACGTCTTTTTCCTGAGCAGCGGCCCAAATCACGGCATCGCGATTCGCCGTCATGGCCTCCAGGATTTCCAGTTCTCGCTGCATCACGTCGAAGTTTGTTTGTCCATCGACAAATTGCAGACCGGATCGCCCGCCGAAAACGCTATAGCCGTCTGTGGCTCGATAAACGTTGTGCCAGATGTGGTTCTTGGCGAGGACAGCTTTTCGGATGGTTTCGATCTTTGAAATGTCTGCCGCCGGCGCATTCGCATCGACGAGTGCCTGCCTGTCGAATGAAATGGCTATGGCCTGGCTTCCGTATTCCGTAATATGCACGCCGTTAATCGTCAACGGAAAGAACGCCAGCGTTCCATCTTTCGGCTTGTCCGGGTAGTCGAAACCAAATCTGTCGCGTTTCTTTCCTTCGAGATTGCGGAGCGGACTGTCATCAATGCCGACCAGCTTCATCATTTCCTGTGAGTGGTGAAATAAATCGACGAACAGTACAGCTTTCTCGCTGGCGACCTTTCCCATCTCCGCCGTGTACAGCTCCAGATTCTTATTCTGTTCCTTCCCATCCGGTAGATGCGGCCACTTCAGGTCTTCAAACGCAATCGGCGAACACAGCACCAGTCGCGGAGCTGACTTGCCGTTGTACTTCTGACTGAGCGTGTGATCGATGAACGCTTCCAGATCTTTTCGAAACTGTGGCAGGCCCGCTTCACCGGCGTACGATTCGTTGTAGCCGAAAAACGCAATGATCACGTCGGCTTTGACTTTGTTCAGCCATTCATCAGGCGAACCAAAGTTATCCGAACGAGGTCGTTCGGTCAGCGTGTCACCACTGAACCCCAGATCCCGCACGACCAGATTGTGTTCCGGAAAGCGAGCATGAAGCATCGCCTCCAGATGCCCGTAATGCTGCAGACGATCGGCCAGCGTGTTGCCGATAATGGCGATGTGGTCGCCTTTCTCCAGCTTCAATAATTCCTGCTGAGCCTCCACAGGCTGAATCAGCATCAATAGCAAACCAGAAGCCAGAACGATGGCACGACGAGCGGATGACAGCAGCATGAGCTACTCTCCGAAGGCAGGTGGTGAGGAAGCGCAGGAGGAGAAATCTTCGGGCAGCTTCGCAAGTTCTTGCAGGTGGTCAAGCGAACCGTGGGACTACTGTTCGGTCGAATCCACGAGAGCCCCAGCGACAGGCGGCTTCACTGTGATGATTTTAACAGCAGGAGCTCCCGGAAAACGGTACGTGATCCCTCGCCATTCATGTCGACGCATGAACTGAGCAGGCAGGCCACAAAGTTCATGTGGTTCAGTAACGTCAGAGCAACAGGCGACATCAACCAATGCAAACAGACTCAAAGTCAGGAGTTCCACGGAAAACTCTCAATCAATCCCTCTTTAAACCGACTCAGAGACCTGACAACGCTGAATAAGGTCATCCCTCCAGCGGCGATCCGTGCCTGCTTTCATCTGAGCTATCGCACAATGGATTGCTCAAGCCTAAGTGGTGCTCCATTCCAATCGAATGTTTCGTAAAGGACCGAACGAGTTGTTCGGTGAAGCTCAACCTGTTGGTCCGACCACACATGTGGCCTGACACCAGCATTGTTCAAGTCGCGACGCACGTTCCTTCCCAGACAGGCTTCTTCGTCAATCAGCCGAAGGAATACTGTATTCGTGATTCCCTGGTTGCTTCGCACAATAAGCGGACAAATTCATCATTGTTGTCCAGGGGGTGAACGGTCGGAGGTGGAGCCTTCACTGCCGTGCTGGATGGGTCTTTCGTGTGCCGAAGAAGCACCTCGCGATTGGGCCCACACTCAAAAGCACAGCACTAGAAAAGATGCAGCGGCGTCTTATCAGCTATCGATGTGACCAGGGTATTCGTACAAATCAAACACCCATTTAAGACGGGAGTAGACTCGCTGCATGGTCTCCTGATCCATACGAAACGCATTCTTTTTGTAAGCTTTCAGGGCCGGCAACTGAGCCTGAATCTTCGGTTCAACGAGGTTCCATCCCGGAAGACTGAGCGACTGGTAGATCTGACGAATCTCACCCAGCGGATCGCGTTCCAGATCCTCAAAACGAATTTCATGAAGTCGTCCCGCTGGAATCAACCCCTTCGTCTCTTCGTAGGTTCGAATACATTTTTCGTAGAAATACAGTGTGTCTTCTTCGGTGGCTGAAAACTCCGGAGGTCCGAGCGCGTTTTCTGTAAACATCGTCCTGCGGAGATGGAGTGTCGACTTGTAGACGGCATAGGGATCGCGCTTGATGTAAACAAAACGTGCATCCGGGAACATTTCCAGCAACGTGCTGATTCGAAACGTATGAGCCGGCGTTTTGGTCACAATCGAACTGTTTTTGCGATAGGTGAGCTTTTTGAGCAGCCTCAGAAAGGACTGCTTCCAGATCGATCGCTCTGACTCCGTCATATCACGAGGATCAAAATAGCGTTCATAAGCCTCACGACGATCGGAAAATGCCGTCATCAGGTAAGGTGAAATCTGACAGTCAAGGGCGAGGGCGATGTCCTCTTCCTGAGGCTCCTCCCAGCCAGCAGCGACGTTGTCCATCGGGCGGGTTTCGGGAAGAAAACGCTTCGTCAGCGGGGCCAGAATCCGCTCGGTCAGCAGGAAGTGGCCTGGATTCACGCACTGGTAAAGGTTGGGGAATGTCACCTGAGGATCCAGGGACATCAAATTATGCAGCATCGTGGTGCCACTTCTCCAGTGCCCCAGAATGAACAAAGGGGGATGGACAATCTCGGTTCGGGCCACCTGTCTCCCGAAGAACAACTTTTCCAGTACGCCGTAAAGCGAGTTAAGGCCACTGACGAACGCGATCGTGATCCATCTTGGAAGATAGGCCCACGAGATTCTGGGCTTCATCCGGAGCAAATTCCACAGCCCGGAGACCGTCAGACCATGCCACATGCAGATCAACCCCTGCCGCGAAGCTTTAACGGCAGGCTTGGAAGGCTCAGATGAAGAACGCAGTTTGGGAATTGTTGCACTCATTGATCAATTGAGGAGGTCAGCTACGGGAATGCTGAAGCAAAATGGCGACGAAAACGACGTGACAACAACGATAACAGGGCTTCCACTGAGATGTCCTCAGCAGCTTGATGCTTCTGACAATCGACGCTGCAGAAACCATCGTCTCTGAATTCACCCAAATTCATTCGCATACGTCAACAGCGACGCAATAAATGCAACCGCTACGGAAACATCAGGTGTCTGACCCGATAGTGTCTACTTTTGATGCCGCATGGCCAACCGTCGAACGATTCTTGTGCAGGAATTTGTAAGAATTCATCCGTTGACCAGGTCCGCTTTAGCCGTACACTCCTCGCATGGCGAGAAACGAGATCAGTCCGGAGTTTGAAAAAATCCTTCGTACCGCAGCAAAGCTGGCGGAGGAGGTTCATGCTTCGGCGCTGATTCTGCTGGCCGAACAGCCCGTTGACTTCGCAATGCTGAAGAAAAACGCTACTGCTTTCCGGCTTATTATCGCGTCAGACCGCAAAGAGATTCAGGAAGCGGCTCGGCAGGATGACGTGGACGTCGTCGAAATTCAGCAGGAACCACAAACTCGACATTTCCAGGTGTCTCAGGTTCTGCTTGAAGCGATCGCCGACGAACTTCTGCAGACCGGCGACGTCGTGGTCGTGGTTTACTCAGCGTACGAAAAAGAAGGTTGCGATACGATCAGCGTCGTTCGGTTGGCGGAGCAACTGGCCAAATTGACCTCGCGAGATCTCCAGCGATTGGAAACCAAGGTTCCGCTGGAAACGCTACGAATCGTGGTCGACCTCGCCTGCGACATCGGACGTGAAGGCCGCGAAGGAAAGCCCGTTGGAACACTGTTTGTCGTGGGCAACCATCGCAAAGTCATGGAACTGTCTCAGGAACAGGTTCACGACCCATTTCGTGGCTACCCTAAGACAGAGCGATCTATTCGTAACCCACGCGTCCGCGAAAGCATCAAGGAACTGGCTCAGATCGACGGAGCCTTTGTGATCTCCTCCGACGGACTCGCCATTGCCGCCGGACGACATCTGCGAGCCTCCGCAGAAGGGCTTACGCTCTCCAAGGGTCTCGGTTCTCGACATTGGGCGGCCGCCGAAATCTCCAAAGCCACCGGTGCGATCGCAATCGCTGTTTCGGAATCCACTGGAACCGTGCGAGTCTTTCAGGATGGAATCATCGTGCTTCGAATTGAGCCGATGCGAAACGCCATGAAATGGCACGACGTTAATGCTGACGGCCTTGTCGACTGAGGCATCTGATTGCAGGTCGTCGAAGCGTCCCGCATTCTTCGCGGCTTCAATCTGTACGCCAGTCATCAGTGATCGCAGCCGGGTTTTCTCCTCGCCTGAATTCAGGTTTCGCACCTGCGAATCAGTCACATTTATCTCCTGTGGCGATCCGATGGCTTGCATGTTCCGTTCCCTGAACCAATCATACCAAAGGGACGCAACACAAATGTACTCAGGGTGAGTAATCTCCGGGCCTCGGTATGCCAGATAAACAGGACATAATCCCCGAAACCCTGACGAGCCAATCCGCCGACTCGCTGTCACCACCGTCGCCAAACCGAAGCTCTGACACAGACGATCAGCCCGGCCTCCTGGCAACACTTCCTGATTTTCGCACGCACCACCGCAGCCTGTTAAGAATCTGTATGGGAATCTTGCTGGTCATTCTCTCCGTGGAATGGCTCAGCGTCGCTATGGAACGTCCGGAACCGCTGAAAATTCAGAGGGGCGAAACATTTCGACAGCAATTTCGCGTCGAAGTCAATTCAGCGACATGGGTCGAATGGATGCAGTTAGACGGTATCGGGATCTCGATGGCTCATCGAATTGTTGCTGATCGGACATTAAACGGGCCATTTCAGACCATCGACGATCTTACGCGGGTTCCCGGAATCGGCGATGCAACACTCGACCAAATCCGCCCCTGGCTTACAATAGGTCATGACATCAACAAAGCACAATCACTCAAATCCCCATAGATCTTCGCCGACGAACAGTGAACTTTCCACAGGAAGTCGTCACGGATCCGCCGCGCAGAATTCTTCAAACGACAAACAGGAAAACAACGTCACCAGCAACTCGGGAACTGCTGCAGAAACTACGCCTGTCCGCGCCAGCAGCAGCCGGCAGCGATTCGAACAGTATCGAAAAAAAGTTCGCGACAAACTGCTGCCCAAAGGCGGTGTCCATTCGACCGGGGAAGCTCGCTCCGCGAAAGACAGAGTGCGAACGTCTTGGCAACTGATTCGCGAATTCTTTCGCCTGCTGCATCCCTATCGCTGGCAGATTAGCCTCACGTTGCTGTCCGTGACGTTATCAACCGGACTCGGTCTCCTGCCACCCGCCGGAACGAAGTTTATTGTCGACTATGTTTTGGGCGGATTACCCCTGCCAATCTGGTTCAGTCGGGCATTTCCTTCGCTCAACACTCCGATGCGATTGTTGTCGGGCGTGGTCGGCGTGGTCGTTGTGATTTCTCTGCTGAAAATTTTGATACATATCTGGGGCCGATGGGATGCGACCAGAATCTCCAAACAAATTCAACTGGCTGTGCGGCGACATGTTTTCGAACATGCGGTCCGTCTTCCACTTCACCGGATTCATGAACTGAGGTCCGGTGGGGTTGCTTCAGTGCTTCGTGAAGATGGCGGCAGCGTGGGCGAACTGGTCTTCGGAATGCTCTACAACCCGTGGCGCGCTGTCATTCAACTCGTCGGCAGTTTTGTGATACTTGCCTGGGTCGACTGGACACTGCTGGCCGGAGCCCTCGTGTTGTTGCCGACGGTGTTCATCACGCACCGTGCCTGGATCAACAGTATCCGCCCCCAGTTCCGGGCGATTCGCAAGCAGCGTGAATCGATCGATGCGGGAGCTGCCGAGTCATTTGCCGGCATGCGAATCGTGCGTGCATTCAGTCGCCAAAAACGTGAATCAGCACGGTTTTCTGAAGAAAACAACATGATGGTTCGCCAGGAACTTTACGCATGGTGGTGGATGCGTGGTGTAGAAATGGTCTGGGAAGCTCTGATTCCGATCGCCAGCGCTGGGCTGCTGTTTTACGGGGGCTGGCGAGTTATCGACGGTCATATGTCGGTCGGTTCTCTGATGATGTTCCTGGTTTATCTCCTGATGCTGCTGGAACCCCTGGCGACTCTGGCCACCAGTGCGACGCAGTTTCAGAATAGTCTTAGCGGACTGGACCGCATTCTCGACCTGCTGGCCGAACCGCGTGAAATGGAATCGACTCCGGAAAGTCTGCGAGCAGACCGAACGCAAATTCGCGGACAGATGACGTTTGAAGATGTGACATTTCTGTATCCCGGAACCCAAACCCCGGCGTTATCCGATATTCAGTTGAATGTACAAGCTGGCCAAACGGTCGCCCTCGTCGGGCCGAGTGGTGCCGGGAAAACAACGATCTGTAATTTGGTGGCTCGCTTCTACGATCCGACTTCAGGCAGCGTAACGCTCGACGGTCGTGACCTGCGTGATTACGACGTGGAATCGTTTCGAGCACTCCTCGGAGTTGTCGAGCAGGATGTCTTTCTGTTTGACGGCACGATTGGTCAGAACATTGCGTATTCTCGAAAGCATGCCACTCCGGAAGAGATTCGTGCGGCAGCCGACGCGGCGAATGCGTCCGAGTTTATCAACCGGCTGCCCGCCGGCATGAATACACTCATCGGAGAACGCGGTGTACGTTTAAGCGGCGGACAGCGGCAGCGTCTGGCGATTGCACGTGCGGTTCTGGCCGACCCGAGAATCCTGATTCTGGATGAAGCGACCAGCAATCTGGACACCGAAAGTGAACAGTTGATCCAGCAGAGTCTTGGCACGCTGATGCGAGGCCGCACCAGTTTTGTGATCGCTCACCGGCTAAGCACCATTGCCGGGGCTGATCTGATCGTTGTTGTGGAAGGCGGCCGCATTCTGCAAACTGGCACGCACGCCGAACTGATGTTACTGGGCGGAAAATACCGCACGATGGTCGAACAGCAGGTTAAGATGACTTTAGGCAGCATGGAACCAAGATAAACCTGTCTGTTGTCAACGATTAAGCCACCCTCAAGGGATCAACCCGCAACAGAATCCTTGTTTTCTCACAACCAGGTACTGGTATTGCCCGCAGATGAGAATTAGAGTTCAGTCCCAGCCGATGGAAGTAGATTGCTTCTTTCGGACCCTGTCACTATCTCACATCTGGCGTTCAAAACCTTGCCTGAGGGTTCAAGAATGACTGTGCGTGGCCGAATTGTATGCGCCCCGGCGCTGACTTTGTTTGCCGTTCTGACCCTGTTGTTTGTCGCTGACATTCAACCTGTTTTTGCGTGGCAGGCTACTCCGCCAGCAAAAGTCGAGCCTCCAAAGGATCCGAAAACGATTCAGCTCGAAGGGCTCGTGACTCAGGCGAAGCAGCTCATCAGCGAAGGCAAGTATGACGCCGGCATTCAGGAGGCTGACAAGGCTCTGGCAATTGATGCTAAGTTCGCAGCCGCTCAGGTCGCTCGCGGGATGGCCTTCAACGGCAAGGGTGAGTACGACACCGCGATGAAGGAATTTGACCTGGTCACTGCCATCACCGGCCGTGAGCCGGAGAAACTGCAGAATCGAGCAGACGCATATGCTCATCGATCGCATTCGCTCTATCAGAAGGGGCAGTATCTGGATGCGATCGACAACGCTTACTTCGCCACTCTGGAGAAGTTTGACCATCCGCTGGCTCATATCAATCGCGCTGTCGCCTATGTAGCTCGACAGGATTTTGATCGAGCGATTAACAGTGCGAATCGAGCGATTAACATTGATGAGAACTCGGCCGAAGCTTATAGCATCCGAAGTCTTGCCTACGCTGGCAAAAAGAATGCTGATCAGGCGATTAAAGATGCAGACAAGGCCATTGCACTCGATTCGAAACTTGCTGAAGCATTCCAGCGCCGCGCGGTGGCATTTGTGGTCAAAGGAGATGCGGCCAAAGCAAAACAAGATCTCGATCAGGCCATTGTTCTAAAACCAAATCACGCAGATGCGTTGTGTGATCGAGCCTTGTTGTATGGCATGGCGGGTGATCTGCCCAAAGCAATGATCGATCTGGATGCCGCTTTAAAAGCAAATCCACATTCCGGACGAGTTCATTACGTTCGCGGACTTGCGGAGCTGGAGCAAAGTAACTTCGACAAGGCAGTCGCCTCCTTCGACGAAGCGATCCGGTTGCAGGAAAAGAACGCTCTGGCGTATAGCTCTCGCGGATATGCTCGCAACGGTCGGAAGGAATACGACAAAGCCCGCGAAGATTTCACAAAGGCGATCGAACTGGATGCGAAACTGGCATCAGCCTATTCCGGACGCAATACAGCTCTGAAGAATCTTGGACTAACCAAGGAAGCATCGGCCGATAACGCAAAGTATAAAGAGCTGACGGCTCCTCCGAAGAAGGCTGAAAAGAAAGACAATAAGAAGGAAGAAGAAGCTCCTGCCTTTGTCGTGAAGTCGAAAGTCGTGGCTCCTGAAAAGCGCGCGACCATGCTGAAGTCGGCGAAGGAGATTGATCGACTGATTGCCGCGAACTATGAAAAAGTAGCGGTCAAACCCAATGCAAGAACCACCGATGAGCAGTTCCTGCGTCGAATTTATCTGGATGTCACCGGAACCATCCCAACCTACAATCAGACTCGAAAGTTCCTGACATCCAGCGACCCGAACAAGCGAACGCTGTTGATTGATGAACTACTCAGCAGTGACGGTTATGCCAGCCACAGCTTTAACTACTGGGCCGACATTCTTCGCTACACCGACAACCTCAATGGAACAGTTCGTGGCGAACCTTATCGTCAGTGGATCAAGCAGTCTCTGGCAGAAAGCAAGCCGTGGGACAAGATGGTGCACGAGATGATGACGGCGGAAGGACTGATCTGGAAGAATCCTGCCACCGGCTATATGCAGCGGGATGCAAGCATGCCGCTGGACAACATGAATAATACCGTCCGCATCTTTCTGGGAACTCGAATTGGCTGCGCTCAGTGTCACGACCACCCATTTGACCGATGGACTCAAAAGGACTTCTATCAAATGGCGGCGTTCACTTACGGAACGCTGACGAGCACAAATGGCGGTGACAAGCGGTACTGGGAGAGCAACCCGGATGACCGTCTGCAGACAGAATATGCGATGATCGAGCAGGAAGAGGAAGATCGCCGCAACAATAACTACCGCTTCGATCGACTGATCAGCATCAACATGATGATGGTGAATGATCAGGTTGATAGAAAGATCACTCTGCCGAAGGACTACCAGTACGACAATGCCAAAGCCGGTGATGTTGTTGAGCCAAAGGCGTTGTTTGGGGCTTCTGCAGAAATCAAGAAAGGCGAAACTCCTCGACAGGCTTTCGCTCGCTGGCTGACTGCCAAAGAGAATCCTCGGTTTGCTCTCACGATCGCCAATAGACTCTGGAAGCAAGCTTTCGGAATTGGACAGATTGAACCGGTCGACGACATGATGGACACGACAGTTGCCGAGAACCCGGAACTGATGGTCTTTCTGGAATCCGAAGTGAAGCGGTTGAACTTCGACATGAAGGAGTATCTCCGCGTTATTTACAACACGGAAACTTACCAGCGTCAGGTCAGCGTGGAAGAAGTGAACCCTGGTGAAACCTATCACTTCTCCGGCCCAATTCTCCGACGCATGACGGCAGAGCAGGTCTGGGATTCGTTCCTGACACTTGCTGTGCCTGATGATTACCGCGAAATGCCCGCGATGATTCGCACAGACGTGATTGGCGTCGACCTGACGTCGGTCAAAGCTCCGGATCTTCTGGCCGCTGATTCGATGGGTAACCAGGTTGATGGCAGCGTTGGCAAGTGGCAACAGAAGCATTTGTACAAAGGTGTCTTATTGGCTCGTGCTTCTGAACTTCCATCACCTGTGCCAGCCAGTCACTTCCTGCGAATGTTTGGGCAGTCCGATCGCGAACTGATTTCTGCGTCTTCGACGATGGGATCGGTCCCGCAGGTGCTGTTCATGTTCAATGGGCCGATCTCGCACATGCTGCTGGAAAGCAATTCGACGATCTACAATACCGTCATGAAGAAGAAGTCGGTTAATGATGGTATTCGTTCGATCTTCCTGACAATTCTGAATCGTGAACCGGACACCGAAGAACTGGCCCTGGCGACACAAGAAGTGACCAACAATGGAGCACCCGGTTACGGGAACGTCATTTGGTCACTGGTTAACACTCGCGAGTTTCTGTTCATCCAGTAGTGTTTACCGAACGTCAGCGTGTCGGATCCAGACTGTGCCGTTGAAATCCACGGCACTTGCCAACGAATCTTTCTGATCTTCACCTCTGCAAGAAGAACCGATCGAAATGAGAGACCTGCTTCCCAAACTTGATGGTCTGAGCCGTCGTCGATTTGTCGAATACGCGGCCAAGTCTGCACTGGGCGTCAGCCTATTGCCCGGTCTTGATCGTGCTGTGGGTGCTGCTCAAGTCGCAAATAGTGCAGGGGGAAAGGCAAAGCGGCTGATCTACCTGTTCATGAATGGCGGTATGACACACCTGGATACTTTTGACCTGAAACCAGGTCACGAAAACCAGGGTGAAACCAAAGGCATCGCCACCAACGTTGCGGGGCTGCAACTTAGCCAGTTTCTGCCCACACTGGCGACTCAGTTCGATAAGATCGCCGCGATTCGTTCGATGTACACACTCACCGGCGACCACGAAGACGGTGAGTATCTGATGCGAACGAGTTACGAAGAAATTGCGACCGAGCGACACCCATCGATCGGGCCATGGATTCAGCATTTCAAAGGACGACAAAGCAAATCTCTTCCGGACACCGTGCTGATCAGCGCGCCGGCTCGTCATCCTGGTGCGGGGTTCTTTGATCCAACCTTCAGCCCGCTGCCAATTGGTGATCCGAATCGCGGCCTCGAAAACACAACGACACCGGCTTATCTGACGGCCGAGTCTTTCGGCAAACGCGTCGAACTCATTGACGCCTTCGACAAGAAATTCCGTGACCGCTTCAAGCAACGTCGAGTTCAGACCTACACCGACTTCTACACGGAAGCCACAACACTGCTGTCCAGCGGTGAACTGAAGGCGTTTGACCTGAATGAAGAAAAGGATGCAGACCGCGATCGCTATGGTCGTGATCCGTTCGGACAAGGTTGTTTGTTGGCTCGCCGATTGATTGAGAACAATGTTCGCTGCGTCGAAGTCACCTGCGGTGGCTGGGATATGCACGCCAATATCTACAATGGCGGAACTCTTCCTGCACGAGCCGGAATTCTCGATAAAGCCGTGGGCAATCTCCTGAAGGACCTCTCTGAAAAAGGTCTGCTGGATGAAACGCTGGTTGTACTGACAACCGAGTTCGGTCGCTCACCCGTCATTAACTATAACGCTGGTCGTGACCATCATCCGGCCGTGTTTTCATCAATGCTGGCCGGCGGCGGTATCAAGGGCGGTCAGTTCTACGGGACTTCTGATGCCGCAGGACATGCGGTCGATCAGGACGGCGTCGCTCCAGCCAACTTCAATGCCACGATTGCAACGGCACTGGGCTTGCCTTTGGCAGAAATCGTTCACTCACCAACCGGTCGACCGTTCAAAGTGGCTCACGACGGAACTCCGATCAGCAAACTGCTGTAGGTCTTCAGATTCGCTCGCAGGAATATCGAGCGTACCGCTGCTATAATCAAAACGCCCCCGAGCAAAACTCGGGGGCGTTTTCCGTATCCGTCTTTCAGCTTCTCTGCTTTTGCTTCTCCTGCGAAGAATACTCATGCGAATCGCCTGGTTTGAATGCGCAACCGGTCTCAGTGGAGACATGACTCTTGCGGCCCTGATTGATGCGGGAGCTGATGCCGATAAAGTCCGCGCGGCTGTCGCTTCGCTGAATCTTCCGGATGTGGTTGTTCGTATCGAGACCGTGATCAAGGGCGGCTTTCGATCGCTGCATGTGCTGGTCGATCATCCGGAACAGCATGCTCACCGCCATTACACGGACATTCGGCGGATTGTGGAGCAGGCATCCGCGTTGACGCCTCGCCAGCGACAACTCGCTCTGCAGATGTTCCTGGCGGTTGCTGAAGCGGAAGCTCGCGTTCATGGTTCCACGGTCGAACAAATTCATTTCCATGAAGTCGGTGCGATTGATTCGATCGTTGATATCGTGGGTGTGGCCGTTGCGTTTGATCTGCTGGGTATAGACCGAGTGATCTGCAATGCAATTCCGCCGGGTCGCGGCTTCGTAAAGATCGACCACGGAATCTGTCCGATTCCTGCTCCGGGAACAGCGGAGATTCTGAAGGGTATTCCATTGGCCGACGTGCCGATTGAGTCCGAACTGACGACTCCTACCGGTGCCGCCATCGCCAAGACTTTGGCGTCCAGCTTCGGCCCGATGCCTGCAATGACCATTGAAGCCATCGGCTGCGGATGCGGAACGAAGACTTTCCCCGAACGTGCCAATGTGCTGCGGATCTTCGTGGGGACCGCGATCATCCCGGAACATACCGAGCAGGTAATTTTGCTGGAGACAAACCTGGACGATGTCTCCGGAGAGATCATTGGCCATGTTCGCGAACGGCTGAACTCCGTCGGCGCATTGGATGTTTATGTCACACCAGTACAAATGAAGAAGGATCGCCCCGGCGTGATCCTGAGCGTACTTTGCCGGCCTGAAAAGGCAGCTCGGTGTGAAGACATCATGTTCACGGAGACGGGGACATTGGGCGTTCGCCGTCTGCAGATTCAGCGAAGCGTTCAGCAACGCGATTTCGTGGAGGTGACAACGCCGTGGGGCAATGTCAGCGGCAAGCGAGCATGGCGAACGGGAATGCAACCAACGTTTTCCCCGGAGTTCGAAGACTGCGCTCGGATCGCTCGTGAGAAAAGCGTTCCGCTCTCCGATGTGTATCGTGCCGCCGAGTCGGCTTATGCGTCGCAACCAACTCGTGTCGCAGAACCTCGCCCCAGTGCCCCAAAACATGACCATGACCACATGCATGACCATGACCACATGCACGACCATGACCACATGCACGACCATGACCACATGCACGACCATGACCACATGCACGACCATGATCACATGCACGACCATGATCACATGCACGACCATGATCACATGCACGACCATGATCACATGCACGACCATGATCACATGCACGACCATGATCAC
>CAIXQV010000723.1 GCA_903921605.1 uncultured Planctomycetaceae bacterium
ACCGGCATCACTTGCGGTAGCTGGGAAGATGATCTGGTTGTGACCTCCGGAGATTCATTTGGCGAGAATGTATATCTGACCGATGGTATGCATGGGAAAGTATTGCGGGTAACGCCTGCGGGCGTATCAACGACATTCGCGATGGTCCCCGGAGCAATTTCGATCGCACAGGGCGAAGGATTGTTCGGTGATTTTCTATATGTTGGCACATTTGACGGGAACGTGGTTCGAGTCTCACCATCGGGCGAGGTGTCGCCATTCCTATCGGGTTTCGGAGTGCATTCGGCAGAAGGCAACTTTCGCGGCATGGACGTGACCGCGAATGAGATGTGGCTGACGACAGACACTGGGGAGTTGCTCAGAATAACTCCGACTGCACCAGAGGCTTTAGTGAATTCGATTGGAATGAAGTTTGTTGTGCTCCCGGCTGGTCAATTCACAAGGGGGAGTCCGCGATCTGAGGCTGGTCGAGGCGATGGAGAATCTCAACACAGAGTGGTGATCAGCAGATCCTTTGAAATTGGCTGCTACGAAGTCACTCAAGCTGAATACGAACAAGTGATGGGGGAGAATCCGAGTCGTCAGAAAGACCCCAATAATCCTGTAGACCACGTCAGCTGGGACAATGCCATGGAATTCTGCCATCGCCTCTCAAAAAGACCGGCGGAGAAAGCCGCAGGATACAGATATCGTCTGCCGACAGAAGCTGAATGGGAGTATGCGTGCAGGGCCAAAGACTCAGGATCGTACAGTTTCGGAAGTGATGAATCGCGGCTGCAGGAGTTCGCGTGGTTTGACGACAACTCTGGCGATGTTCGAGCAGATCGGCGAATGATTAAGGAAATGACTTTGGATGCGTACAGCAGCTGGACTGCCGCGAACAACTGCAGGGCACATGCAGTTGGCTCAAAAGAGCCGAATCATTTCGGCGTGTATGATATGCATGGAAATCTTTGGGAATGGTGCTTGGATTTTTTTGCTGATCTTCCAGCTCACGTCCAAACCGATCCCTCTGGACCGTTAACCGGCGTTCAACGGTCTATTCGTGGGGGCAGTTTTGATTCACCACCGGAGTTCTGCCGTTCCTCTTCAAGGCTCAGTGTGGATCCTTCCGTGGGCACCCCATCTCTGGGCTTCCGTGTGTTTCGCGAACGTTGATCGGGACAATAGCGTTGATCGATTCGTGAAAAAGCCGATCAGGCTGTCAATCAGTAGGCTGTTACGACACGATCACGCTCGGCGACCTCGATCAAATTTAAGCTGCCTCAAGTCCGTCAGCCCACACAACCTTGGCCCCGACCTGCTGCGCCGCGGCCTCTATGATGTCGGGCCGTTCGTGAAAAAGTCGTCGGATCGCCTGGAGTGCTGCGGCTCGCGAGTCTTCCACTTTGGAAGTGCTCTCCTCCGAATCTGCCAGATGAGCACTGAGGATCATTTCGCAGAACCGCAGAATTCTGAATGTGGTGCGTTTCTGAGTCTGCACCCGCTGAATTTCTGCTGTCCAGAAATCGAAGAATTCCGCCACTCCGCCGAATCGGCTGACCATCAGATCAATCAGGTTTTCCGTCCGGTCGATGCTTCGGTATCTGGTGATTTGTGTTGCTGCTTTCTGCAGAGCCTGTCCGTTTTGCTTTCGCTGGATCTTCTGGCGTCGCACGCGTTCGTAGCCGGCGTGGCATCGGCGGCATTTTGTCATGCGGACTTGAGATCCCTTAGATCGTCGCCGGAACTCGCTGACCGGCAGTTGAGCCGCACAGGTGGTGCAAATGATGGTTGCTTGGCAAGTGATTGTCATGAACGTGTCTCGCCTGCGCGCCGCCATCCCGGGCCTGCAGAAATGGGATCGGTCTTGCTGGAAGCGTAACGCGCTGACCGTACTATGGATTATGGCATTCATTGCGGCTGAAGTGCCACATTAGATGACCACAAATGCTCGGAAGGGCCTTGATGCAAACGGCTGTGGATGCCTTTGAACGTATTATATGCTGTACGCTTCTAATGAAATCTCGTTGCACATCTTCGCGGGTTCGATACGATTGCTGGAACGGGTAGCTTCTCAGGTTCGAAACTGTGACCCTGAACGCGAGGCCGGGTTGATCCTCTCTTTCCCGAGTGGTCCCCAGCCTCGGCCCGCTTTGGGAAAGGGCAGAACGGGTGGACGGCATCGTTAGTAACGTGAAGCGTCGAGTTTCACTGTTGAAAGATACCCTTCGGTTGGTGGCTGAAATACTGGCCATGATTCCAGAGCGACGGGAGGTGATCAAATCGCGGCCAGAACTGCGTCACAAAGAAGGTTACTTCGACAATGGAATGATCCAGCGCGGTGCGGAGAAAGTGTTCTTGATGGGTCCTCCTCTTGTGGACGGGCCGAAATACACGAAACTGACCCAGTGTTTGGCAGATCGCCTCAATCAATGCGGACTCCAGTTCCATGACACCTACAACCTGCCGTCTGAAATGATCGGTGAGGCGAGATTGATCAAAGAGCCGGTGTGGCGAGCCTGCATGGAGGGCCTGAAAATGACGCTCGACTGGGAGCTGCAATACGTAGAGGCCGAGTGCGAGCGCAATGACGGGCTGTCCGAATTTGCCTCAGCGACTGGAGGAGTACCAGTCGGAGATAATTCGGCCGCTGAAGCTGCGGGGCGATCTCAAAATGGCGATGGTGCAGGATCGGTCCAACCCGAGACCGCCATGGCGACACGCGTCCCCCCAAACGCAGAGACGTTAGTTGTTCATACTTTCGCTGAGTGGCAAACCCTGTTGAGTTGGTCGCCGACAACTTGGAAGCGACGCCGAGACGAATTCCCAAACTGTTTCACCGACGTGCCAGGCGAGAACTCTTGTAGCATCGGCAAATCTGAATTGGACTTGTGGCTGGCATCGGCAAAAAACAAGAAACAGTCACCATTCAAAAAACCATAACTCGCCACATGTCGCCACATGTCGCCAACTCATTCAAGCCCGGACAAGAGTCAATCTTTCCGGGCTTGTTTTCGTATACCGTGCAACAAGCCCGAACCGGGAATAACTGATTTTCAATCGATCGAAAGGACCCAACACTATGACAATTGCGACACATACCCCGCCCGAACTAATGACGAAGAAACAGGTTGCCGAGTTTTTGCAATGCTCGGAGCGGCAAGTCGAACTCCTGACGGCTAAAGGCAGAATCAGCAAGCCAGTATATCTTGGCCAAGCGTCTCCGAGATGGCGCCGCAGCGAACTAATGGCACACCTGGACGCACAGCAGAATGCAGGGGGTGCTGTATGAATCCTCAGCATGATCAAAGCGACTTCACTGAACAACATGACGAACGGTCGCTGGAGCTTCGCCGGATTGACGCCGAATCCCAATCTTCGTATGAGAATTGGATTCACGAGTATGCACGACTTTTGTCTGAGAAGAATGGTCTTGAAGACCGGATCCGCAAACTACGCGAAGAAATCGGGCTTCCTTCCGTTATTGCTCGTCGCACATTGGTCACTGAGGTAGGGCCCAACGACGCGGATGGTCTGTGTCGTCAGATTGTGATCGATGTATGCGATCGAAACTACGTGATGAGTGAGATTGTCAGAGGCATCGAAGATCTCGCGAAGTTCATGTCGGAGAACGCTCCTGATCGGGAGCGAATCAACAGGCGATGCTCGGCACTGACCCATGCGGCAATGGCTTTGCGCGATGCCTTAAAACTGAAGCCTAACTCGATCGCCTGACAATAAAAAACCCTCGGACGTTTTCACGTCCGGGGCTTCTCTTTTCTTCATTCGCCCTGGCAGGCGAATCAACATAAATCTGCATCTGGAGTTTATAGATGATATCGACACCAATCAACGGGGATTCTTCGCAGCCAATTGACTTCAGCAGTATTCCTGCGGCTCTTCAGGAACTGGATCAATTTGTATTGTGGAAGGAAGTTACTCGGGGCGGACAGATAACGAAAATGCCGCTATCGGTTCTCGGCCGCTCGGCATCTTCCACCGATTCTACAACGTGGTCATCCTTCGACAACGTGGTTTCTACTTATAACGAGTCGCAGCACAGTGGCATCGGGTTCGTGTTCACGCCCGATGATCAGTTCTGCGGCATCGACTTGGACGGTTGCAGAGATCCGGAAACTGGCACTGTTGCCGATTGGGCGGTTAACGAGGTTCTGCGGTTCTCCAGTTATACCGAAATCTCGCCAAGTCAGACGGGGCTGAAGATTTGGATCACGACAGATTCGAAACTCAGCACGGGCCGGAACAAGAAACTAAAAGTTCCTCCCATTGTCGCCAGCAAAGACCCAGGGGTTGAGATTTACACGCACAGCAGATTCTTCACTGTCACTGGACAGGTTTATAAACAGTATCGCAAGATCGAAAAGCGTGAAGCAGAAGTCCACGCGTTTCTCGAAAAGCATTGGCCTGCGGCACCAGCGATTGACGCTCCTCAGCATGACTGGAGATCTGATGATGCCGTTGTGGAACGTGCTCGAAAGTACCTTGCACGGATTCCGGGAGCAGTCTCCGGCAGCGGTGGGCACAATGCGACCTTTCATGTTGCTTGTGTCCTCGTCAAAGGTTTTGCACTGGCACAAAACCAGGCTTTCGATGTTATCAGCGAATGGAATGCTTCGTGCGATCCGCCATGGACTGAAAACGAACTGCAACACAAATTGAACGACGCTGCGAAAGCATTGGGCGAAATTGGATATCTCCGCGACGCAAAGCCGGAGCGATGGGACTCGATTAATATTCCGGAGTATCGGCCAGCTGAACGGAAGAGCCGAGAAGTAGACGACGGCTACACACGATTCCCTGTGGAGGCGCTGCCTCCAGTTCTGAGGTCGTTCGTCGGAGCAGTCAGTCGTTCCGTCGGTTGCGATCCTGCGTTTGTCGTCATGGCGGTGCTTGCCGCATGTGCGTCTGCTATTGGCAACACCCGACGCCTTCGAATGAAACGCGATTGGTTAGTTCCGCCCATTCTCTGGTGCGCCTCGATTGGTGAGTCAGGAAGTCAGAAGTCCCCGTCGATGCGAGCTGTCATCAGTTTCCTGAAGGAGCGGCAACGTATCTTGTCAGAACAATTCAGAGCAGCAATGGCCCGATTCAAAGAGGAGGAACGTGCATACAAAGCCGCTCTAAAAAAACACGCATCAAAAGGTGGAGATCTGCCAGACGAACCACAGCGTCCAGTTGCTGAGCGGTGCATTGTTTCAGACGCGACAATTGAGAGTCTTGTGCCGATTCTCAGGGACAACTGGCGCGGGGTGCTGTTGTCACGCGATGAGCTGGTTGGCTGGATCGGTTCTTTTGATCGATACGCAGGACGCGGAACCGCTTCAGCAGACGCTGCCCATTGGCTCAGCATTTACAACGCAGAGTGTATTATTGTTGACAGAAAAACCGGCGATACACCGTCCATTTTTGTACCAGACGCTGCCGTATCTGTTTGCGGGGGCATTCAACCCGGAATCCTGAATCGCGCTATCAGCGCAGAACACAGAGAAAATGGGTTGCTGTCTCGTCTGTTACTGGTGTACCCGCCCCGCCAACCGAAGCAGTGGCGAGACGATGAGATCCCCCAAGCCGATGAAGACGCATTCCGCGACCTTCTGACTGAACTGTTCAAGTTTGGACCAGACACCGGCGCGGATGGAAATCCGAAACCTGCGATAGTTGATCTCAGCGACGAGGCCCGAAGCATCGTAAAGGACTATGTCAACAGTCACGGGGATGAACAGGCCGGTCTGACAGGCGACCTGGCGGCCGCATGGTCGAAACTCGAAGAGATCCCGGCGCGTCTGGCTCTGATCATCCACTGTATCCGCCATGCCTTCGGCGACCCTGTTGAACCGTGGAGTTGCGATGCTGATTCCATGCGTGCTGGCGTCACTTTGGCGACTTGGTTTAAGAATGAGACTGAGCGAGTCTACCGTCTGCTGGCAGAGGATAAGGACGATCGCAATTTGCGTCAGGCCGCGAATTGGATTGAACAGAGGGGCGGCACAATCCGTGTTCGCGATCTGGTCTCAGGTCGCCGCGACCTTAAGACCGTCGCTGAAGCCGAAAGTCTGCTGCATCAATTGGTGAAGGCACGGTTCGGGTTCTGGAAACAGGTTCCAGCCGGCGAACTGGGCGGTCGGGCGACGATGGAGTTCACGCTATTTGAGGCTGCCAATGAAGATTGATTAGCAGGAGTGTTGTCAGCACAACCCCGCTGAACCGTTGGGGAAACGGGGGGTTGTGCTGACAACGCGAGAACCAACAAAACACAAGTCAACCTATTGAATTTGTCCGGTCCCGCATGCCAGGGGGGGGGGGCATGAGCAATGGTGGCCCTTACTTGATTATGTGGCTCTTTCGGTGATAGCAGTGTGTTGTCGATGCAAATCAACGAGAACATCAGCAATGTCAACCAAGAGCAATGACGCCTGCTTCGACGCCAATGTCGCCAATATACCAAGCACACCTGCAATCAGTCCGATGATGATTAGGACAGGGCCTTCAGTGAGAATCCCCAGAAAGACGTATGTGCCGGACGCGACAACAACCAAGACGATGGCAATGGACGCGAAAACTTCAATCATGTTCCGCAGTGTCGAGTAGCACGTGTGACGTCGAATATTCTTGAGGACGGTCAGGTTGGCAACGTCAATTGCGGGAGTCGGTGCTTTCTTTGGCTGCTGATGGATAGAAGGCGGTTTACATGTGTCAGCGAGTGGCTGCCAGTCCGTAGCACGTTTGAGGGCGCCAAGAGACTGGCCAGTTGCTTGAATTGTTTCGAAATCCCAATCAAGGTTTCCCTCGGCAAGTCGTTTTCGGATCTCTTCAATCTCAAGCGGACCAACGAAGTCTGACGTTCCGGGACGTTTGAGCCACAATTTCATTTTTTAGCCCCCGCTGTGGAATTTAACAATCGGTGCCTGGATGTGACCACGCTTCATTGCCACATGACGACAGGCGTAATCGGGTCGCCGCCAGAAACGTATCCATTGGTTTCCGACCGAATCCGCGACTCCGGTAGACGCATTGGTTAGGCATGAAGACGTTGCGTAATCAGGTCTGCCAAAATAGGAATTGACATGCCTTTCATGTAACACTCCCAAACACTGGTCCCAGAACCGTCCAGGATTCTGCCGTCGCCACATACCAACAGTTCCTTCTCCCCACGATTGAATAGAAATCCGCCCGGGTGATACTTCATGGAACTCTTCGGATCAAGCGATTCAATCTTGCTCGCAATGTGTTCAGGATGATTCCAAATAGCCATTTCACTGACCTCGAATCGCAGGGCGAGGTAAGCCGCAATTTCGAAGCAGAGTACATAGGAGTCGCCCCAACGCTTGTGACGACAGGAAGAATGCGACTTCGTTGGAAATACATCCACCGCGAGGTATTCAATCGCAAATCGCACCAAATCGGCTGTTGGCACGCCTTTCAAGCAATCTTCGATCAGCTGAAGACCGTGGTCTCCGGGACCGCCTCGCATCCAGTTTTCGACGTCACCGAACATCGTGAATCGGCCGAGCGGCCCAGCAGCCACTTGATTCACAGCACAGGGTATTTGGTTGATCGAGATTCCGTAATATCCCAGCCCTTCGTGAGCAATCACCCACGGGACGAGGCCATGTGATGCGTAGAATCGCTTGCAAAATTCTGATGCGAGGAACCATGAGAGCCCCCAAGAATTGAGCGGTCCTTTGATTTGCCTCCAGCAATCGAACTGTGTAGATAAACTCATAATGCCTAACTTTAGAAAGCACGCGCCGTGTGATCTTGCCCAAGTCGAGCAGAAAACACAGGGAATGCAGGGGTATGTTCCAATATCACAGGCTGCGTTCAATATCAGGTATTTAGACGCGTACTGATATTCTAATTTTGACCGTTTGTCAGTCCGCTGCGAATCACAGCGGTATCAACGGTTGCGGCCATTCGGGAATTGATTCACCGGACGTTGTCAGCAGAACCCTATTGGACCATTGGAGGAACGAGGGTTGTGCTGACAACGCCGGACAGAACGAAGTCGTGTATTGCCGAATTCTGCTGTGTCGCCGCTCCCTGCCTGCCACCGCTTCGAGCCCTTCACGCCGCTGTCGCAATCGCCGTCGATCGTACCTGCGCCAGAATTTCGATCAATCGATCAACCTGATCCGAACCGAACAAGCCCTCTGGCCCCAGCGGCGTCACATCTGTGAACGGTGATGCATAGAGTTGCGCTGGATCAAGCAGACCGTGTTCCGTCAGGTGATCGATGATCATGTTCAGGAACTCGATCTGACTTCCTGACAGATTCGTTCCCGTCAGAAACTGGGAAAATGCTTGCTTCGCTGCGTCGCGATCCAGCCCAACCAGAGACCGCAGAAACAGACCCAGCCCCTCGGCCTCTTCGGTCGCTCGCTGAAGATCATCCTGATTCGCCGCGACGCCTTCGGTCAGAATCCGTTCCAGTTCGGCCATGTCGTTAGCCGTCAGCGGTTGATTTGTCCGCAGTTTATGAACCGCCGCCTGTTCCTGGTGCGACAGCAGAAACACTCGTACCTTAGCCCGGAATTTCTCCCACTGGTCCCGTGGAGCAAACTCCGGCAAACCCAGCTCAATCGCCGTCCCCAGTTCGTCTTCAAAGTTGGTGTAAATCGGCTTTCGCTTGTGCTTATCGATCAGACGCACCAGTAACCTCAAACGCAATCGGACAACTTCCAACATCGGCGTCGTGACGTTCTGCCACCATTCTTCCGTCTGCAGATCCTGAATCAGCGGCATTTGTGTCTGAACCATCGGAATCGCCGATTTCTCTTCCAGCAGCCCGGCAATGCCCTTCACCTGCTCGCACAATCGTTCGAACGCAGGTTCCGACCGCAGAACCGCAAGCTGCAGATTCAGTAACAGCAGATCGAACCGCTTTGCCTCTTCGCCCTCAGCCTCAAGCTGAGTCGGCAAGCCAGCCACACGCTCAGACAGCTCCACAAATGCATCCGCTGTCAGTGAAATCCATGCGTCAGCCTGGGAGAATCTCTCGACGGTTCGACGATGCGGACGCACGACAAAGTTATCCGTGTTCATCGCCGCGACTTCACCACGCAGCAGCTCCGCCAGCATACTGCGAAGCTCACCTTCGTTTCGAGGCTCCGTATAACTTGCCGCCAGTTCACTCACACCCTCACCGGCTGCTGCTTCCTTCAGTTGGCGATCGAGCACACCGATCAGTTCCAGCCGGTTCTTGAACAGTCGCTTCCCAAGTGACTCACCAGCCGCGACATCGGTCGCTTCCGGGTTCTGACTGAAGAACTCCAGATTCTGGCAGTAGTCGAACAGGAAAAAGAACTCTTTGTCCTTCCCCGGCGCGAAGAGGTCTTTGCACAATCGAGTCCCACGCCCCAGCATCTGCCAGAACTTTGTCTTCGACCGCACCAGTTTGAAGAACACCAGATTGACCACTTCCGGAATGTCGATTCCGGTGTCCAGCATATCCACGGAGATCGCGATGTGCGGCAGTTTGTCTTTCTGCGAAAAACTCTCAATCAGCGACTGGGCGTACTCGGTCTTGAACGTGATCACTCGGGCGAACTCGCCCTTGTAGTGCGGATAGTTGGCGTTGAACCGAGCGGCAATATACTCAGCGTGATCGTTGTTCTTGGCAAAGATGATCGTCTTCCCCAACCGATCACCGCCCGCCACTTTCAGGCCATGTGTCATCACATGTTCCAGCACCTTATCGACCGTGTCCTGGTTGAACAACCATTTATTGACGGCTTCGGCTCCAACTCGATCCGGGGGATCGCCCTCTTCGTCCCATTCCAGCGCGTCCCACTGGTCTTTTTCCTCGTCTGACAGATCTTCGTATTTGATTCCTTCCCGTTGGAACCTCAGCGGCACGGATACCGATTTGGGAGGCACCAGGAATCCGTCACGCACGGCTTCATCCAGACCGTAGTTATCGGTCGGAACACCACTTTCCAGATCAAACAACCCATAGGTGTTGTGATCGACTTCATCTTTCGGAGTCGCCGTGAGCCCCACCAGCGGTGCATCGTAGTAGTTCAGGATGGCCCTGTATTTCTGGAACACAGACCGGTGCGCCTCATCAATCACTATCAGGTCAAAGTGCCCGACACCGAACCTGCGCTGTCCGTCCTTCGCTTCATCAATCAGTCCCATCATTGTGGGATACGTGCTGATGTAGACACGACCTTCCGTGTCCTTTTCCGTCACCAGATTCACAGGTGCGGCATCCGGCAGAAACTTCTTGAAGTTGCCACCCGCCTGGATCACCAGCGCCACTCGGTCCGCCAGAAACAGAATTCGCTTCGCCCAGTTCGTCCGCATCAACAGATCACACAGGGCAATCACCGTCCGCGTCTTCCCAGCCCCGGTCGCCATCACCAGCAGAGCCTTTCGCAGATGATCATTTTCGAACGCCTCACAGATCCGACGGATCGCCCGCGTCTGATAGTACCTCTCAACGATCGTGTTGCTGATACTGGCATCGGCCAGAGACTTGCGAGTCGTCCGCCGCTGGATCAGCAGTTCCAGTTCAGCCTTCTTGTAGAACCCCTGCACTGGTCGCGGTGGATAGTTGACGTCATCCCAGATCCAGTGTTCATAGCCATTGGAATAGAAGATCACCGGTCGCTGGTCGTACATCGCTTCCAGGCAATCAGCGTACAGCTTCGCCTGCTGTTGACCTACACGAGCATCACGTTTCGTCCGTTTCGCTTCCACCAGTCCCAGCGGTTTTCCGTCATCTCCCCACAGGACATAATCGACGAAACCTGTGTTCTGTTCGTTCGGCATCCCGGACACTTCGAATTCCCGATCAGCCGTCTGATCCAGCGGCCAGCCAGCTTCCTTCAATAGCATGTCGATGAAATAGTCGCGAGTCTGAGCTTCTGAGTAATCATGATTGTCCGGCTGAGCCGTTGCCGCTCGTCGTGCTTCCGCCACTTCCGCCCGCAACCGCCTAAGTTCTGCGTCCAGCGAATTCTTGTCCGCCAGCAGAGTGGACAGCTTTTCGTCCTTGTCACGCAGCTCCGCCCCGATCTTCTGCAACTGCTCCAGCGTCTGCCTGGGGATCGGAGTCGTCTTCGGAAGTAAAGCAGCATCAAACGTCAGCCCGGCTGTCGGACGGCCTTGGCGGCCATACGTATGAGCCAGCCAGTAGCACACATGAAACAACTCCCGGACTGCAACGACGGAATCGCTTTCCGGAATCGGTCGATGATGATGCACCGCCCGGTTGCCCAGCGTGACAATCACTTTGGCTTTGTTGAACACTGCATCACCGGCAGTCTGCTTGAACGTCGGTTCATGGATCAGAGCCGAGATATTGTCCTGGTATGGCAGCTTCAGACCGCTGTCGAACTTGAACGCCCACGAAACCGCCAGTTCCAGTGTGCGTCGAGCGTAGAAACAAGCGGTGCGCGGATCGGGGATTGCCAGTGATTCCGCCTTTATCGCGGATTCCAGAATGTTCGGCCATTCGGATTGCAGGAATTGAAAGTTGGATTCGCTGATTGGCCCGGCTCCTTGATACTCATTGGCTCAGGGAGCTTCCGAGAACTCATTTTCGATCGTTATGGAGTCCACTCCATCGATCGTTTCAAATTGCTCACCGCTCATCGGCTCGTAGCCTTCAGGCCAGCAGCCTTTAAACGATACCAGCAATCGCTGGCTCGGCGGCGCTGGAGGAAGGTTCAAACGGCTTACAGAAGCACCAACCGAACCTGCACACTGCAATATCACCTCACTCAGATCCTCAATCAGATACCGGGGTGCATATCCAATCACAACACGATCCAGAGTCTGAATCTGTATCGCGAATCCTGTCGCCGGGTTCGTCGCCTCAATGGCGATACCGAGTTGCTCCCCAGGCTGAAGCGAAAGGATTCTGGCCGCACCGTCTGGATGAATGTGCCGCCAGCCGTGGAGGAAAAACTTGATTGCAAAACTGCCGTCTTCTGATCGTTCGACTTTTGGAAAGATTTCGAGATTGTCAGTTGCTCGTCGCCCTTCGCTGACAGCCAGCACTTCAATCGGATCGAAAGACTCATTGGCGTCTGGCTCCAGATCCAGGCGTCGCAAATGCTCACGGAAGCCGGGCCGGTTTACATTCTGCAGGCGATTCGCGAAAAAGGGGAACAATTCCCCGCTGACATATTCCAATCCAAACTCCGGGAAGCTGTCAAAGGGAACGAAACCACATTGTTCAGCGGCATCCATCGCGCCCCATAAATAGCGGAAGCGATACAGATTTCCCGCGACATCCGCATCAAGTCGGCCCACTGGGAACCAACCGAGCGAATTCTGGGCATCTTTCCACGCAACGAACAACGTTTTCATTGAACCATACCGATCAAAATCTCGCGAGTCTTCCGGACGAATTCGGCCACAAACTCCCGCTGTGCATCCGAAATCCATCCAACCGGAATTCTATCAAGGATACCGCTCAGGTTCTCGGAAGTCACGCTTTCAACTGCAACGAACCAGGACCGAAAGAGATCTGGATTGGAAACCGCCAGACGGCGCACCAATTCCATCGGACAGACAGCCTGATCGCCCAGTTCGGACAGATAAATGGCTCCCGGCCCTTTCTGAATGTAGGCTTCCAGTCTGTTCTCACGCAAGAACAGTCGCCGCCTTTCATCCTTCATTTCACGTCCCAGCGATGAGGCGTGGTCAAACGACGGTGCAAGTCGATAAGTGACCCCCCTTTTCAATTCTCGACGCAACAAAGCCCAATTCTCATGGTGCCGGTCAGTGTTTCCAATCAACGCATCAAGCACCAGATACCCTGCGAACTGCCGCATGACTTCTTCGCACGTCCCTTTGCACACCTGCATGATCGCCTGACGAATCCGCTCGAAAGTGTGATCTGACGTTCTTCGTGTTCGGGCTCGGTCATAGCCCATGACACGGCCAGCGATGATTTCGTTCCCGTGGACCAGAACCTCACCCGACTCCTGAACATCCCGTGAAATCGTGCCGCGAATGCCACCGTACTCCGCGAGTTCCGTCCGTGCGCAGGGGACGTGGATCAGGGTGGCCAACTCCTGAGCAATCTTCTCGGCAAGATGCTCCATCTTTTCCGGCTCCTGACGTGGCTGCTTGAACAGCCATCGACCGCCACCTGATGCTTCCGGTGGCAACTGACACCAGAACTTGTCTTTGCCTCCCATTGGCTCATCCAGAAGGATCATGGCGTCCGTGATCTGGATGATGGGAAAGGGTTCGGATGGCACGATCACAATTCCCCCCGGAAGGCTCGGTGCTGGAGGGTGGCGAAGAGTGCGTCCAGCTCCGCCAGCGACGCGCGGTGGGCCGACTTCAGCGTCTCCACCGCCGTCACTCGGCGGGCAAATTCTCGCTGCAAAGAGAGTTCCGGCTGTGGAATGCGAATTTGCCGAATCATCGAGAGGTTTAGATTCTTCTGACGGACTCCCCTTTGAAGACGGCGGAAGTGTTCCCTGCCAATCATGATCGCGAAGTAGACGTACAACGTCTCTGCGAGCGTCGCGTCGATGGTCGCGAATGCAATGGCTTGGTTACACGAACAGTCTACACCCGCAATACTGGTCTTCAACGCTGCTGTATCATACATACCAAGCATGAGGGCACCAGACGCAACTCGCTTTGCCGCAGTTTCGGCAAGTGCCAAGTTCGAAATGTGCTCTTCGCTTTTAACGACAAACATTTCGTTGAGCTCTCCCGAGGAAAACCAAGGGATCGGACCTTCAAAATAATGGTCGCGGGAACGCGGTGGAGTCCCGCCGCTTGCCCAGTTCCCAAGTCGACCCAATGAAATCGTTGGCAGATTTTTCGAATTGCGTGCCGGGTCGCCGAAGAGGTCGAGGAAGAGGGAT
>CAIXQV010000724.1 GCA_903921605.1 uncultured Planctomycetaceae bacterium
CACTCATCGCGACTGCTGTTGGCTCGTTCTGGTTCACAGCCTCAATTAATGCAGAAATGGCCGAGTCAGCCGCCGCCCCCATTTCACCCAATGCAAAAGCAGCGTTCTTCCTCCGCTGCCAGTCAATTCTTGGGGAGTTTGGAGTAACATCGAAAAGTGTTTTTGGCAGTTTGGATTTAAGACCGACATACTTGTCGTGCCACCCTGATTTATTAGTTAATTCACCGACCAGGTAAGGAATTGCTAAGATGCCCATTTGTCGGAACGCCTTCTTTGCCGCCAAAGAGGTTTCTGGATTTCCCGAAAAATCATCCAGCCAGTCGCCGGCCTGTTTTCCATTGTAGAGCGGTCCACGCTGATCGGGACTCAACAAAAGAAAAGCAATTGCTGTAAGTATCAAACACGCAAGTATGAGAATGATCGTTCTTCGATTCATGATTTTTGTTTCAGATCAATTTTATGTTGCAACAGCACTCTTTTGAATCAACTCAATCTCATATCCCTCCGGCGCGTCAATGAACGCAAACGTCGTCCCGCTCGAACTGGTCGTCGGACCGTCGGAGTATTTCAAGCCGTGCTGGGCGAGGTGTTTCTCGAACTCCTCCAAGCTGTCCACCTCGAACGCCAGATGCGTGAGGTCGGCCTGACACTTCACGGGTTCGCTGCCGGGGAAAAAGCAAATCTCGATCAACTCCTCGCTCTCCGGCGTTTTGAGAAACACGAGTTCCGAGCCGCGCGGGGATTTATGGCGTTTGATCTCTGCGAGTCCGAGGATGTCGCGATAGAATTTCACCGTGCGTTCGAGGTCGTTGACGCGATAGCGCGTGTGCAGAAGTTTTCTGGCCAGACTCATGGCCGCAGGGTAGCGGGAAGACAATTGCTGGCAAGGAGCGGTTTCCTGTCTATTCGCGGCTCAACGGCGTGGAGGCTACTTAGTCCCAACACTGCTCTGCTTTGGCGGCTGCGAGAAATTGCTGCAAGGTTTTCAATCGCGGTTCAGCCAGCTTTCGCGCCGCAGGCAATTTAAGCTGCGAGAAAAGCGTGTCCGCATTTTTCTGCAATACGCGCAAGGCATCGGGAAAAGTTTGAAAGCGCGTGTCCCGGCCGATCTTGCAGACGGTTCGCAACACTGCCACCGCACCCAATTGCTCCAAGATGTCCGCGTCGCGCAGGATGATGCCCTCGATGATGGTGGGGTTTGCCTGCGGCTGATGCGTGCGGATGGCTTCGACGACGGCGGGAATTTTTTCAGCGGGAAACCCGATGCTCTTCAATACGCTGGGTGTCTGCCTCATCGCATAAGCCACGCAATCCCACTTGGCCAATGCCTCCAGTTCTTCAGGGCGATGACCGACAAACACTCCGAGATCGTGCAGCCAAACTGCGGCAAAGACGATGTCGTCATCGTAGGTTTGACCTGCGCCGACTTCGCAAGTCAGTGCGTGAAGACGCGGCTGATGACTGAACTTGTCCACGGGCTTCGCTTGCTCGCGGATGTAAGCCACGAGCGCGTCGCGAAAACCGAGTGAGTTCACAGGCATCAGGCTTTGGCGGAGCATTCCAGCACTGCTGTGGCACAACGCGCGCAGAGCGTCGGATGCGCGGCGTTTGATCCGACGTTGGTTTCCCAATGCCAGCAGCGTTCGCACTTTTGGCCGTCGGCTTTCGCTATTTCAAAATGGACGGAATTAGGAGTTTGAGCCTTATATTCAATAGGAGTGATTTCCAATTGAGATATGTTAAAAAGCTCTCGTAAGTCATCAATTCGCAAAGCTGCTTCCGGAAG
>CAIXQV010000725.1 GCA_903921605.1 uncultured Planctomycetaceae bacterium
AATCTCCGCACGTCCACCTTGAGGAACCGGGGGCAAAGGATGGGTAACAAAAGCCGCTACGACCGCCGCAGGTTGCCAGATTCCTCCGAAGAGAGCAACAGCCTGGAACTGCTGAGGAAAGACTCCGGCCGCGCTCAGAATGTCTGCGAGTGAAATTGGAAAACCGACTGGCGAGACAGCCACCAACTCGGGAGGGATTGAAATCATGACTCCGGATGGAAGTGCAGCCGGGCGAAACCACGCCCACAGAACCAGCCCGGGCAGCCGATCAATCGATAATGGCTCCCACTGACAGGACGGTAGACGCTGAGAAACATCGCAGGGAATAGACATCGCAGGGGCGTCACTCGATTCAGTTCATTTTCGGACCGGAACGAAGGCTTTGGCGCAGTTGATGTTACAAAATGAGTTCAACAACCGCACAATTTGTCTTACGGTTTTCACAAATCATTAACATAGCAATTTGCGACGAAGTGGCTGCTGACGCGCGATAGAGGAATTCCTCCTAAGGCTGCTGTCAGGCGATCAAAGCTGAGCATGTCCGGGGAGGTCCGGTCGGACTGGCACAGGTCCGATTATCGCGTGTTCGTTTATTGCTCTTCGTTTCCGCACATCATGGAATGCTGCGGCAACGATTGTTAAAGAGCCGCAGATTCAAAGAACGTCACGTCCGTAGGGAGGAATTCTCTATGGGCTTCGTCGATTTTCTGCAAAACGTCAACTAAGCTCTGCGTTTCAAGTCAGTTCCAGAGGCGACGGCAAAGTCACGGTTGGTCTGCAATCGTCTCATGGCATTTCGTACTGACACCTTCATTTTTCAAACGCTAATTTTGATACATCCCATGACAGTCGAACATGTGCTGGTCATTCCGACGCCGGTTTTTCATAAGGTCGGGCATTTTCAGGGCTTTTGCGATGACATCGATAAGTATCTCGAAGTCATCCTCGATCCTCAGCATGCCAGCTATCGGCCTCGTCCCGAAATGGAACAGGATCCGACCTTCAAGCAATTGATTCCGTATTGCGTGTTTCGCTGCGATGGTGAGGTGTTTTACTATCAGCGAGGAACGGCTCAGGGGGAAGCGCGACTGCATGCCAAACGGTCCGTCGGTGTGGGAGGGCATGTTTCGACGCTGGATCTGAACAGCCATCTGTCTCCGTATCTGGAAGGGATGCGGCGAGAAATCGAGGAAGAGGTTGATATCGAGTCCGGCTGGGCAGAGGAATGCGTGGGACTGATCAACGACGATGAAACCGAAGTTGGAAAAGTTCACCTCGGGATCGTTCATATTTTCGATTTAGAGTATCCCAAAGTTACGCCCCGTGAAAAGTCGATGATAAACGCAGGATTCGCACCTCCGTCAGAATTGGTGCGTCAAATGGACGAATTTGAAACGTGGTCCCAGATTTGCCTCAAGTACCTGGCAGAGCTGGAAGCGGAGTAAACCGGCAAGGACTGCCGGATCGATTCAAGGGAGTGAACGATGAAAGCGTTAAGTGCTGTACTGCTGCCAGCACTGCTGTTGCTTGGCAGTGTTTCAACCGTGACTGCTCAGGAAACTAAGCAGGAAAAATCAGAGTCTCCCGAAGTTCAGCCGGCACCACTGCCGGCACCACTGCCGGGGCAGATCTCCGAAGCCGAACTGGGGGAAATGTTGTCTGCTGTTGGCCTGAAGCCGACGAAGACAGAACAGCGTTATGACTTTGCGTTCAAGACCAGCTACCGTGGAGAAGAATGGAAGTTCTCCATGTCAGCGGTTCTGAGCCGCAACGGGCAGTCAATGTGGGTCATGGCATGGTTGGACCAGATTCCATCAACAGCCTCAGAGGTTCCTCGTACGGCGTTGCTGCGTCTGCTGGCCGCAAACGACCGACTCGGTGAAGGCAAGTTCTTTGCCTACATTCCAACCAATAAGCGTTTCGTGATGCAGCGAGTTGTCGCAAATCGCGACATGACCAACAAGAAGATGATGGAACTGCTGCAGGACCTGGCCGCCAGCGTTGCTGATGAATATCCAACGTGGGCCGTCACGAACTGGACACCGAAGGCCGACGCTGCTGACCAGCAGGTTGCCGAGGGCGGAGAGCCTGCAAAAGACAGCGGTCGTGCTGTCCCAACGAATCCAACCGCCGCGAATCGAGTCCCAACGCCTGCTGCCAACAAGACTCCAGCGACCGGTGCTAAGCCAACCAGAACGTCAGACTCGTCCCGAGCCCTCGACGGCAAATCTGTCAACTGATTTTCTGATCACGAGCGACCGCTCGTCATTGGCGAACATCCTCAAGGCTCGATCGTTCAGCAGACGATCGAGCCTTGTTGCGTTTTTGCAACAGGCATTCTTTGGGATAAGTTTATCCGAAGAACAGGGTTGGATTGTTCTTGAAATTCTGCCCGGATTACGCTGGCAAATTCAGGCAACAGAAACGTAGACTCCAAAGTCGATGTTCTCGAAGGTTGGAATCCTTATGACCTCACCCGCTCAAACCTGCTCGAACGACCAGCCGCTGCAAAGCGTGCGTGGGTTCGCGCACCGCGGTTTGTTGCTGGTGATCACTCTGGGGGTTGTGCTTTCCTGGACACAGTCGGCCTCGGCGTCCTGCGGAGATTATTTGTTCCGTAACGGCAAGCCCGTCGCTGGTCATGCAATGCCAGAACATCAAATTGTTCAGGACGCATCCTTTGATTTTGGCGAGTTGGCGTCCCCGGAAGTGCCAGTACAGGCTCCGGTTCGTCGCTGTAGTGGTCCAAATTGTTCCAGCAGCCCGGTGCCTTTGGCTCCAGTGCCTGCTGTGCCAGTGAATCTGTTAAGAAGTCTCGACCCGGCCGCATTGCTGGAGTTGGCTTCTGTTACATCTGAGACTCGACGAGCGATGGAATTGCCCGAGTCTGAACGAGGTGCTCGCTACTTGCCCTCGTCGATTTTCCGACCTCCAGCGGCCTGATTTCCGCTCAGGATGCATCATCCTGCCGTCGCGCGCATTCAATTTGGCGAGCGGCAGGGCGTAAACCCCCCGAGTGCGATTCTTTGCGTTCATAACCCATCGCAATCGAATCGCAGTTCTCACCACAGAAGTCACAGAGACCACTGAGGTGTAACGCAGAGTGGCAACCGCACCAGCATCCAGTCCCTGGCGCGCAGTGTGATGTTCCGGTCTGTATTTGCCTGAGAGCAAACATCCGAACCGGCCAATTGATGCGTGCTGCTCGCCTTCCCGACCTTCGTCCTGATGACCAGTAGTCATTTCATGGACGAACTCCGAGTGATTCGATCTCCAGTCGACCCGAGCTATTCAGAATAATTTTCCGTCGCGATTGCGGCGGCTCTTTCTTTGCAAATCCCTGTTTCTACCAAGGACGTTTCCATGCATCGCTCTCCACGCAAATCGCGAGGTTTCACGCTCATTGAGCTGCTCGTCGTGATCGCCATCATTGCCATCTTGATTGCCCTTCTGTTGCCAGCAGTTCAGCAGGCTCGTGAAGCCGCTCGTCGAACTCAGTGCAAGAACAATCTCAAGCAACTGGGTCTCGCGATTCACAACTACCATGACGTTTACAACTGCATGCCAATTGCCGACGTGAACGGTACTTCGAATCCGGTCTCCGCTCACGCTCGTCTTCTGCCCTACATTGAGCAGTCTCAGTTATTCGCGTTGATCGACTTCAATGTGCCCTACGATCATGTGAATAACACGGTACCACGCAACACCGAGGTCCTCGGATTTCGCTGCCCTTCCGATCCAACGCCTCTGCCGGCGTCTGTTGGCGGACGCAACAACTACTACTGGAACGCCGGAAATGTTGTGGTGATGTATGCCAGCGGTGCCGCTGGACAGCCCGAACCGAACGGCGTCATTTACCACAACAAGAGATATCGATTTAACGATATCACCGACGGTCTCAGCAATTCCTCCTGCATGGCGGAGAAGCTGACCGGTGACGGCAACAACGGAATTTCATCTCCGAAGACCGACACGTTTCGTCCGGGGACGTATCCAAATACAGCGGCCGAAGCCATGACTCAGTGCAACGCAGCCAACGTGACCGACCTGACTCAGCAGGGCTATTCAAATGTCGGTGGCCCATGGTTGCAGCAGTATCATTCGACGAACCAGTACAATCACATTCTGCCACCGAACGGTCGGTCGTGCATGTTTCCTCCGGGACGCATTGCCACAACCTCCAACAGCCAGCATATCGGCGGAATCCAAATCATGCTGTGCGACGGTTCGGCCCGGTTCATCTCAGAGAACATTGATATCAATATCTGGAGAAACCTGGGCAGCATCAACGGCGGCGAAGTACTCGGCGAATTCTGAGTTTGACCCCCAGTTGCATGAGCCGGAACGCGTTAGCGTCCGGTTCTTGCCACTTAAAGCGAAATGGCGTTAGCCATGGAATGATGGGTGTAGGCCGGACCGAGCGGAGCGAGTTCCGGCTTGTTCTTACCCGGGTCAAGGAGTTGCCGGAACTCGCTGGCGCTCGGTCCGGCCGACGAAATGAGATACCTCAATTCATTGCTGACGGAGCACTAGCGTCGTTCCGCTCACGATGTTTTGCCGTTTTGCGATTAATCTGCAGCATTGGAAGAATTGATATGTTCGTTGGTCGATTACCGCGTCGCGGTGTCGTGGGTTTGGTTCTGGCGATGATGTTTGTTGGATGCTCAACCGGAGACGCCCCCAGCTATGCGTTGGATAAGGAACTCGCGCGCGGCTCCGTTCAAAAAGCCATGCAGGCCTGGGTTGGTGGAAAAACTCCGAAGGATCTGCAGCCGGATATCATTGTGGGTGACACTGCCTGGGAACAAGGCAAGAAGCTGGTCTCCTATGAGATCTTAGCAGACGAAGAAACCACGGACGGTTCGAATTTGTATATCCGAGTGAAACGAAAGATCGGCTCGTCGGAATCCAAGGTGACCTACATCGTCGGGACAACTCCGGTCGTTACGATCTTCCCTCAATAAACTCTCATCAGGAATAGCTTCGATGTTTAAGAAGACAGCGTTGTTCTTTTCTCTGGCTGCCATGGGCTTCTCTGCCAGCAATGGTGACACGCCCGTCAAGACTCCTCGTCCCATCCCCGCGACGCGGACGGAGATGAAGGAGCTCCTGGAGAATATGAAGAAGCGACCTTACCGAATTCCACTTCCTGAACTGACGGACAAGGAGAAACAGGAGCTGGGCGAACGCAGCACCAACTATGAAGCGCGATTGAGATTCAATTACATCCCGGTTGCTGAGGGAACAGTGTTCGGAGCCGGACGTCCAAGAACGGCGGCTCCGGCCGGAGCACCGGGATCAGCCACTGCGCCGCGTCAGGATTTCACTCGCAACGCCGATGAGAACATGACGTTGACGTATCAGTTCAAGACGATGCTGTTCTGGATCGTGGCTCGTACAAACAACTGTCAATATTGTCTGGGACATCAGGAGTGGAAACTGTCCGCGACCGGGATGTCTGACGATGCTATCGCCGCACTGGACGCGGACTGGTCTTCCTACAGTGAAGCCGAGCAGGCAGCGTTTGCGTATGCTCGACTGCTAACTTATGAGCCTCATCGAATCTCGGACGAAGAGGTTGCAAAGGTCGCGAAGCATTACACACCGTTGCAGATCGTCGAAATGACCATGTCAATGGGAGGCAACAATGCCATCAATCGCTGGAAGGAGGGGATTGGTATTCCGCAGTCATCGGGCAACACGTTCGCCGGGCGAGGCGGCGCGGTCCCAGCAGCCGAACATTCTGATACGTTTTTGACGCCGACATCCACACGATTCAAGGATGCTCGTTCGATCGTCGCACCACTGGAAATTTTCAACGGCAAGCCCAGCGGCCAGGGCATTACGAATCGCCCCAAACTGGAAACTCGCGATGAAGTGTTGGTAATGCTGGAGCAAGTTGCCAAACGAACTCCGCGATTGCCGTTGGTGGACGAAGCTGTCGCCGCAGCGTGGCTGAAGGACAATAATCAGGATATTCCGGTGACTCCTTGGGTAC
>CAIXQV010000726.1 GCA_903921605.1 uncultured Planctomycetaceae bacterium
CAGCCCGTTGCGCGGCGACAAGCTGATCTCGCTGCTCCTGAGTTCTCTGATCGGCCGGAGTTTTCAGGTTCGCGATGAGTGCGGCATTGCTGTCATCCATTTTGGCATCCAGCGATGCACTGGCGCTCAATCGAAAACGACCGATGTTATGCGACGCGTGCGGCGAATCATGTCGCAGCACGATGGTGAGCGTCGCATCTTTGCCGATCGTTAATGGCTCGACGAGGCGGAACACGGCCGAGTGAGATCGATCAATCGGCTTGCCAGCATACACCGCCCAACCGGTCTTCGAATCGCCATCAAACGCTCGTGCAACCTTCAGATCGCCCTGTTCGTAAGTCGCTTCGGCCGACGCGATTGAAACTTTCGACGCCTGCTCGCTGCCCGGCTGCTGAATCAGAATCTCGATCTCCGTCAGCACAAAGTTCCCGCTGTCCGACCGCGAGAGTCCGCCTTGCGTATGGCTGCTATGGTTTAGCGCGTCGAGCCGAATTGCGGTGATCTGTTCGAGTTCGGTTGTCAGTTCCAGCGTATACGTGTCGTTGCGAGGATTCTCACCGGACGCCAGAATCGAACCATCATCCTGCGCCGTCAACGCCTGATGCATCGCGCTAAACTTGTTCGGCTTTAGCGGCTGCCATGTGGATTCACCAACGCTGGCCAGCGTCGCCTGTTCCCACGCTGGCTGCGACACGACCAGTTCCTGCTCACGTTGCTGAAGAGGCTGCTTCAGCGCGGCCAGTTGAGTTTCGATGTCCTTTTCTTGTTGTCGCTGATCATCGCTGGCCACTGCGAGCACCGGCGGAGTTTGCGGATTGCCCCCGCCGCCATCGACCGGCGTTTGGTTAAAAAAGGCGGAGAGTCGGTAGTAATCTTTCTGGCTGAGTGGATCAAACTTATGATCGTGGCAGCGGCAGCAGTTCATCGTCAGGCCCAGCCAGACGGTGCCCGTTGTTTCTGTCATGTCCATGACATAGTCGACGCGATTCTCTTCCGCGATGCGTCCCCCTTCGCCATTGATCATATGGTTGCGACAAAATCCGGTCGCCAGTTTCTGTTCAAAGCTGGCCTCGGGCAGTTGATCCCCCGCGAGTTGCCAGACTGTGAATTGGTCGTAAGGCAGATTCTTATTGAAGGCATCAATCACCCAATCACGCCACGGCCACATGGTTCGTTCATTGTCGCCCTGATAGCCATTTGAATCCGCATACCGAGCCGCATCGAGCCAGCTCCAGGCCATACGTTCGCCATACGCCGGAGAAGCCAGCAGTCGATCGACAACTTTATCCCAGGCATCAGGCGACGTGTCCTGCAAAAAGTTATCGACCTCGTCCGAAGTCGGTGGCAGCCCCGTCAGATCCAGAGTGACACGACGAATCAAAGTCTCTCGGGACGCTTCCGGACTCGGCGTTACTTTTCTTGCAGCCAGTCGAGCCTGCACGAAATGATCAATGGTATTGTGCAATGATACCGTCTGCCCCGGTGCCACGTTGGCCGTGGCAGGCACTGTCGGTACTGCAGGCTTCACCAGCGGTTCAAACGCCCAGTGCGATCCCCACGGTGCGCCGGCCTCGACCCAGCGAGTCAGTCGGTCAATTTGAGTAGCCGTCAGAGGTTTCTTAACACTCGGCGGCGGCATCACGAGATCCGGATCATGACTCGTCACCCGGCCCAGCAGTTTGGCAATGCCACCATCAACCTCCAACGACTTTCTCGCCCCTTCTTCAGTATCCAGCCGCAGGTCACCTTCGCGCGAGCCTTCATCGGGCCCATGGCAATTGAAGCAATGCCCCGCGAGGATCGGCCGAATATCGCGACTGAAGACAATCGTCGATTCGTCCGCAAAGGCAATACCCGAGCCGCCCATCAGCGAAAACGCGATCAGCAGTAGTGACGCCAATGTGGCGATGGAGTACTTGGGCATGTCAGGCTCTGAACTGCAGGACGCGTGGAGTGGAACAACGTTGTCTCTCCGGGCTTTCCAGAAACAACGCCTGCCGACATTGTAATGTTCCCAACGGCCAGCGAGTAGTTTGCGGATGACGCGTCATCCACCTCGCGGGAAACTGAAAACCACCAGCAGTCGCATTCGATCGTGCGAGAAGGCCGTTTTCACTCTCTATTGTCCACAGATAAACGCAGATGAACACAGATATGCAGGCACAACGGAGTCTTCAGCAACGCCATCAAGGCCGTTGCGACTATCTGCGTTCATCTGTCTGCATCTGTGGACAAACCGAAATAAGACAGGTTTGACAGGAATCGTTTCGTCCACATCATGCAGAATCGGTCCCCACCCATTCCACGCAGGGTGGCACAGCCTGCATAGGCTGTGTTGCGAAACAACAAGAAGCCCATGTGTGCACGTTCAATTTTCAGAGAACCTCGGCAGCCAGAGCAAAGCCTTTCACAGCGGCTTCTTGTGCCTGCGGCACACTCCCACTTCGTGGAAGTGCCACCCAGCGGTCGCACTTGATTGCGCAAGACGCCCGTTTCTTGCCGTCAGTAGTCCATAGATAAACGCTGATGAACACAGATAGGCAGGCATAACGGAGTCATTCAGCACCGCCATCAAGGCAGTTGTGACTATCTGCGTTCATCTGTGTGCATCTGTGGAAAAAACCGTCATAAGCCAGGTTTGGCAAGAAACGTTTCGTACACATCGAGCAAAATCGGCCCCCCAATTGTTACTCGCACGGTGGCACAGCCATCACAGGCTGTGTTGCAAAGCAACAAGAAGCTCATGTGTACATGTTCAACGTTCAAAGAACCCTGGCAGCCAAGTGCCACGCGAACCGGTGGTCAGCGGCTAACTGCTTAGACCGCTTCGCGGTGAGTCGCAACGATGCACCGCAAAGTCCGAAAATTACGGTGTCACCTTACAGTGCTGATTCTCGCCCTCGATTTCGCGCAGAACAGGTTTTCCGGCCAGCATGGCTTCGAGCACTGGCTTGAGTTGCGCCGCGTACACCGCGTAACCGGCTGGTGACAGGTGGATGTTGTCGGGCGTGTAAAGTTCCTTCTTCAATGTGCCGTCGTCATTCAGGAAATCATTCGTGAGATCAAGCACCTGCACCTGCGGATCGCTGTTCAGTTTCAAAGTCTCGAGCACTTCGTTGGTCGCTTTGATGTCCTGATAAAAGCGATGGTCCGGCGAGTGGGCGGGGAGAATACTGGCAACGACAATCTTCGCATCAGGAAACTTCTCCCGCAGATTCTTCACACACATCTCGATGCCTTTGGCGGCCGCTTCGATGCCGGTTTCCGGCGTAAAGAACATGTTGTTATTGCCGATCATCAGCACGATGCACTTTGGCTCAAGCCCTTCGACGCCTCCATGGTCAAGTCGCCAGAGAACGTTTTGAGTTTTGTCGCCGCCGATGCCAATATTGACGGCTTTCAAGCCGGGGAAATGCTTCTTCCACGACTCGCCCCATTGAATCGTGATGCTGTCTCCGACCAGGAGCACGTCGACCGGCCCGGCATTGGCCTGAACTGTCCTGACATGCGCTTCGTGCAGCTTTAACCACGCATCACCACCGAAGTATCCCGCACTTGGAACAACAGGCCAGAAATGGGGCAAGTGCTTGTTGGCTTCGCGGCCTGGTCGACGATCATG
>CAIXQV010000727.1 GCA_903921605.1 uncultured Planctomycetaceae bacterium
ATGCTGGTCAGTCCATTCGGCCAGCGGTCCCCAGTGGGAGATTTCAAGGCGAGTTTCCGGGAAGTCTTTCTGGAACTGCGGCCGCAGCTTTTCATAGACGTCAATGTAGTAACCAAACGGAGTGTCCGGTGAATTCCTCTCCGGTTCATCCATGATGCTGAAACCAATCAGCAGTGATCGATCAACCAGCTTTGCTCGTTCAACAGCCGCCGTAATTTCTTCCTGCTTTGTCTCCTGGTTCCACCAATGCGCCAGAACAAAGGGCAGACCGACGTCCGTTGCCGCCTGATGGAGATTGGGGCGATCCAGCATCACCTGCGTGAATCCCATCTCCTTGAGTTCTTTGACGGCCTCCTCCGTGCGTGGGCTGTACATTTCAAAGCGCTGAGCAACTTTCGTTCTGACCGGCACACCCACGAACGGCGCATTGGCCGCGCGACGAACCTGAACGGGATCTGTGATGACCGGTGCGGCTTCCGGAGTCTCCGCTGGCTGCGTTGGTGAAGGGATCTCATCGGCAAAAAGCAGAGACGCAGATCCTGCGAGTATTATCTGTAGCCCGATGGTCATTAAACCGCGATGGAACATGAGCCAACTTTCTGATCAAAAGGAACGCCGACGCCTGCGGCTTGCCGTTAAACGATTCCATCAACGGACTATATGGATAAAGGCAAAGCGACAGAATTAACGACGTCCCACGCGACCGTTTTCAGCCACCCTTGATCTCTTCCCAAAGTTCTTCGAAAGCAGATGAGAACGCGGCGACCAGTTTTTTATCGTCGGTGATAACAAAGTTCTCTTCGTTACTCTCCGCAGCACCGCGAGTCCAGTTGTAACTGCCATTCAGCAGCAAGCTCCTGTCAGCGATCGCGAACTTATGGTGCATATGATATGGGGTCCGGTCGACTCGCAACTGTACGCCGGCCTGCAGAAATCGATCGGCATCAGACCCCAGGTCGGCTGCTTTGTCGTTGTCGGTGATGATTCGAATTTTAACTCCGCGTGCATGGGCTTCCAGAACAGCCGAAGTGAGTCGGTCGTCGGTGATCGTGAACACACAAATGTCGACCGTACTTTTCGCCTGAGCCAGGAAGGAGCGGATTCTCCCCGGGCAGTCCGCCTTTGGACTGAACCATGCTTCCACGGTTTCGCTCAACTTCGCATCATCGAAGCGTTCCAGCAACCGCATCATGTCTTCCAGCCATCGCAGAATCTCGCTCATGTTGTGCGCGTTGATTGCGGTTTCTGCCTGACGAAAGAACTGGCTTCGCAGAACGGAGATTTCCGCCGCGTCGGGAAGCCCCGCAGCCAGCTGTTCTGCCAGGGTCGCCTTTTCTGCTCGCGACAAAGGCTGCAAGGTGAATGATTGAGAGATCAGGGCCTGCATTTGTTGTGGTGTCATGAAGAAGAGTCCAGGATAAACGAATATTGAGCAGTGCAGCCTCAATCGAGAGAAGCTCACGTTGTAATTTGATTGTGGCGTCGGTGTCGCGGCCAGAGAATAATGCAACACGAAACCGTTCTCCATCTGTGCCAGATGAATAACAGATCGTGTTAACAGCCCGGCTTAATAGCATGAGAAGAAAGGTGGCGGATCCGCAGTCCTCTGTCAAAGCAGGCGTGGCGTTTTCAAGCGCAGACCGATGGTCCGCTTGGAATTACAACTATCAACCACGAGGGTGACACTGCTTGTGAATCGCCTTGAGGCGGCTGTGTTCAACGTGCGTGTAGACCTGAGTCGTCCGGATACTGGAGTGGCCCAGCATTTCCTGCAACGCTCGAATGTCTGCGCCGCCGGCGAGAAGATGCGTCGCAAAACTATGACGCAATGTGTGAGGACTCACTTCAGTTCCACAGCCGACTCGACTGGCATAACGCTGCACCAGCGACCAGACAGATTCGCGATTCAGCGGTCGGCCGCTGCGAGTCAGAAACAGATAGCCGGGATCATTTCCGGCAACAACCACCAGGTCCGGGCGTTCCAGTTCGAGATACTTTCTGATCGCATCTGAAGCGACCGGATTTAGCGAGACGATCCGTTGTTTATTCCCTTTGCCGGTGCAGAGACAGTAGTTCTCCTCCAGATGAATATCCTGCAAACGCATACCAACGACTTCTGAAACTCGACAGCCCGTGGCATACATGACCGCAAGCAACGCGCGGTCTCGACGGTAATAGCGGTCCTCTGATCCCAGCGGCGCGACTAAAAGTGCGTCGACCATGTCGGGGCTTAGCACCTTGGGCAATCGTTCCCACAGTTTTGGAGAACTCACCAAGTCGACGGTACTCTCGGCGACGATTCCTTCCAGCATCAGATAACGGAAGAACATGCGAATCGCGACAAGGTTTCGACCAATGCTGCTGGCGGCCAGATTCAGCGTCTGCAAAAACTCCAGGAACGAGGTGATCGTGGGGACGCCAATGTCGTGTACGCCAACCTTGGCGTGATCTCTGTTCCAGCCGAAGAATCGATCGAGATCGCGTCTGTAGGCGTCAATCGTATTCTTCGCCATGCCGCATTCGGCATCCAGATAACTCAGGAAGCTATTCTGCCATGAAGCCGGGTCTCGATATGTTGAGACTGCGAAGGTTCGCCCTTCCGGAGGTCGCTTGCGGCGGGTCATCAAGGCGTCCTGTTTCGAGCAGCGCGACGAGATTAAAACTTTGACCTCTTGAGTTATCGGTCAGGCAGGCTTCCGAAATCCACGGAGCGCCACTAATGGAAACCCACAAGAAGGAAACCGCCAACAAATCCCGCAGTCCGCCAATGAAGATCGCCGTCACCGTTCAGAGGGGGTTGAACGATGACGGCGACAGCTGGAAACCGTTGGGTAACGGTTAACGTTCGGATTTTCAATGCCTGGTTGTCCATAGGCCTATTCAATATCGTCGTGCACACGGAAGTGCGTCTCGGGAATTCTGGCGATTCGTGGTTGTCGGATCTGTAACGGAAACAACGCCCGAAAAACGGGATGTGATCAGTAGTCCAGATTCAGGCACTCCGCACTGGTAAATCACCACGCAGAACTCCTAAACTCCGCAGAACTGGCATTTTGCGGAACGGAAAACCTAAGCCATGATGACGTTAACGCCTATGGAATCAGCCGCCCCCAAATCTTCAGGCCGATGGGCACAGCAAGGAATGCTTTTTCTCGCACTCTGTTCGCTGGGTCATTTGACTGCGCGTGCAGGCTTGCCGCTGTTTGCCTTGTCCATTTTTTTGACCGATGAATTATTGGCCGACGAACGCAGACCATCGCGCGGCTCGGCAACGATTTCTGGCGGAGATGAACTCTTCCCGCCGCTCCCCGATTTTCCGTCGCTCACTGACGAGGAGGTTCCTCGGAGTCGCCCGTCTGAACCGGAACCACGTGTACTGCCGCGTGCACGAATCCGTCCCGAGACGCGTGATCCCAGCACTCCTCGTTTTCCCCCAGCGTTGAATCCTCTCGACGGTGATATGGATCCGGATGGCGGAATTCGCCTGCAGCCTCTTGATGAAGACGCGCCGTTTAGTCCGCGCAGGCCTTCCGGGTCAGTGCGACCGTCAACCGGCATTGATCCGGATGCAGAACGCCGTGTTCTGCCTGGAGAAAATGCCGACGACCTGACGACCGACGGAGCATTCAACTGGTCGCTTCAGCCGGTGTCTGTTGCTGATATCGAAATCGGTAAGGAATGGAATTTCTCACATGGCAAACCAAACCTTTCTGAAGCGGAAGAGGACAACTACGTCGAACTGATCCGAGCCGCTCTGGCTCGACGAACGCTGGCTCCAAGTCAGTTGCCGGAAAACGCAAACGTCACCAGTGCCTGGGAAACGGCCTTCTATCGATATACAGAAGTTCGCAGACAGGCGTGGGAGAATGGCAAGGTTCAGTTGTCGGAGTCTCTGCCGGAATTATCTGATCCAAACGACAAAGCCACACGCCGCGTCATCTCGACCACTGATCATTCCAGTGACTTGCCGCCGATCAAGAACTATTCACTGCAGCTCGACATGCAATCGCATCCGCGAGATTTTGTCGGGCGACCGGTGGTGCTTTACGGCATGTTCACACCGCTGGGACCAAAGGAGCTGCAGGCTCGTCGAACGCTGGAAGGTGAAGAACGGCTTATTACTTTGCAACGCGGCATCCTGAGGAACTTTCTGACTCAGGAAATGATCGCGATGGTGGATGCGATCAGCTACGTCGATCCACAATCTCAGAATCAGCCATCTTCTGCATGGCCGATTGATAAACGCGTTGCGATGCCAGTGATGGTGAAAGGCTGGTTTGTCAAACTGTGGCAGAGACAGCCGCTGGTGTTTTCGGATGTTGTGCGAGTACTCACGCCGCGTCCATATGACGAGTATGTTCGTGATCATGTGCGTTCTCGTCGCAAGGTGAATGACGACGAGAGCTGGCTGTACCACGAGACTTTGCGACAGTTGCAGTTAACGAGCAGTAAAGTGCAGGCTTCGATTGCTGCTGAGGAGCAGAAGATTCGAGTTCAAAAGCTGCTGGTGAATATGGTTGAGAAGGCCGGAGCCGACCGAATCGTGCTGGAGAATCAATTTCGCGGGGGAACGCTTTCGAAAGCCGATACGCCGGGAAAGGAAGGCTACGAAACAAAACTCCGCAGGCTTGAGCGGCAGATCGGGTTTCGAAAAAGTAAGTACCTGGAGCATCAGAGGAATCCGGAAACGTTTCCGCTCTTCGTGGATGTGTTTCAAAATCCCGACCACTGGCAGGGGCGGTTAGTGACTCTTCGCGGCCATGTTCGCCGTGTCATCACGTACAACGGTGACTCGACGCTGTTCAATGGGCAGCCTTTGCATGAACTGTGGCTGTTCACGGAGGATTCGCAGAACAATCCAGCAGTGATCGTGACACCTTCGTTGCCAAAGGAGTTTCCGGTCGGAAGCGAGCTCATTGATTCTGTGACCGTGACGGGCTGCTTCTTCAAAATGTATGTGTATCGTTCACAGCAGGAGAATCGCCTGGCTCCACTGCTGCTGGCCGGACATGTCAGCTGGAACCCGTCCGCGAAACATATTCTGACTCTGGCGAAGGATGGACATATCCGAGCCAACTCGCCGTTGCTGGCTCAGGCGAAAAGTGAAACGCGTCCGATCAGTGATACGCTTGTGTTGTTCCTCGGCTTTCTGACTTTGCTGGTCACAATGACTGTATGGGGGCGAGTGCAGCGTGATCGGAGAGAGCGAAGACGGCTGCTGTCTCTGGTGGACGAACGACCTGATTTCCATCAAACTTCGCAGGATCGATTTTCCGGCCCGTTTGCTGATCCCAGAATTGAGCCTACTCGCGGATGACCACTTCGGCTAACGCCTACAATTTTCAGACAGACAGCTCTGCCATTCAGCCTCTGCAGCCCATCACAGATCGTCCGATTCGTTTGGGAGTTCTGATCAGCGGTGGCGGAACAACGTTGCTGAATTTTTTGGATCAGATTCGCAGCGGGCAGTTGAACGCTGAAGTTCCGCTGGTGATCGCCAGTCAGCGAACCTGCAAGGGCGTTGAACGTTCTCTGGCGGCTGGTCTGAATTGTCAGGTTATTCGTCCTCGCGATTTTTCCGGCGTGGGCGATTTCAGTCGAGCCGTCTTTGCGGAACTGCGGGCAGCCAACGTGGACCTGGTGACTCTGGCCGGCTTCCTGAGTCTGCTGCATGTGCCCGATGACTTTCGCTGGCGAGTGCTCAACATTCACCCGTCGTTGATTCCGGCTTTTTGTGGCCATGGATTCTTCGGCCATCATGTTCACGAAGCGGCAATTGAACGTGGCGTGAAAGTCAGTGGTTGCACCGTTCACTTCGCCAACAACGAATACGATCAGGGCCCGATCGTCCTGCAACGCACGGTTGCCGTTCCTGATCTCTGTACCGCCGATGAATTGGCTTCGCTTGTGTTTGAACAGGAAAAGATCGCGTATCCAGAAGCCATTCGAATGCTGGCTTCTGGTCGTGTGAGCATCGTGGGAAATCGAACGGCGACGTAGCTCGAGTGTACGGCAACGTAGTCATTTTACTTGAAGCGTAACGGCGCTACTGCGTGGTCAAACTCAAACGTGTAGGTTGGACATTCTTGTCCGACCAGGTCTCGACGGGCAGGAATGCCCATCCTATAGCAAAGGCTATCGCTTGCGTTCAATCGCTTCCGCGATCTGCTCGATAATTCCCGACGCGAATTGATCGAGATTGGCCGACACGGTGTTGGCTCGTTCTCGCCACGAGTTCATTTCGGACATTTTGCGAAGTCCCTTGAACATCGTGCCGATCGCGGACCCCAGAGCTCGACTGGTCGGATGAAAAATCATCGATGCAGCCTGTTCGGGGATTTCTTCTTCCAGAGTATCCACGATGCCTCGAATCGCCATGAAGCGGACATCGCGTTCCTGACAAACCTGAGCAACGGCGAGACTGCTGGTGTCCACCGCCAGGCCGCGGAACTTCTCCGCCAACGCGGATTTCTCAACGGGCGTCACCGGATGGTGGTCGGCGACGATCAACTTGCCCACATGGATTCGCTTGCGAGGCGCCAGGGTACACTTCACGGGAAGGCTATTGACGTGTGTATCGCTGATTTCATTCGACAGTACGATATCGCCCGGTTTGGTGTCGGCCGTGAGCGATGAACTAAAACCGATCGCCAGAATCCATGCCGGACGATGCTCATTGATCAGAAGTTCCGTGGCGGCTCGATGAGAAGCGTAGCCTTCACCTGCTTCGGCAATCACCAGGCGAATGGTCTCGCCCAGAAAGCCGCCGCGAACAGTGATCTTCTTTTCTGTGTAATTTCGCTGCCGGTCAACTCGCTTTAGAAACGCCTTGAGTTCGCCCTTATGAGTACACACGATACCCACGTCGGCAGTGGAACGGTCAGGAACCGGTTCCACTGGCGCGGGCTTCTTTTTCGCGGACGAATCGTTTCCGGGGCTGCTCACGCTGAGGCCTCAAAGTCCTTCATGAACTGCACAAGGGCTTCAACGCCTTCCGGAGGAAATGCGTTGTAGATACTGGCACGCATTCCGCCGACGCTGCGATGTCCCTTCAGGCCACTGAAGCCCTTGGCTTCGGCTGCTTTGACGAACGCGTTGTCCTTGTCTTCGTTGCCCGTGACGAACGTAACGTTCATCATAGATCCGCTGCCTGGCTTCGCTGTTGATTTGAACAGGCTGCTGGACTTTAGATAGTCGTATAGCACAGCGGCCTTGGCTTTGTTGCGAGTTTCCATCGCCGCCAAACCACCCTGAGCCTTGATCCAGCGGAAAACCAGCATCATCAGGTAGATGCCGAAGGTCGGAGGCGTATTGTACATCGACTCATTTTCCGCATGAGTACGATACTGCAGCATCGTCGCCAAATTTTTATTGCCGGCTTCGACCAGATCCTTCCGCACGATCACCAGCGTAACGCCGCTTGGTCCCAGGTTCTTCTGAGCACCTGCGTAGATCAGACCGTATTTGCGGATGTCAATGGGTCGGCTGAAGATGTCGCTGCTGGCATCGCACACCAGAAACGCGGAGCCGGGAATTCCCGCAGGCTCCGACTGGAACTGAGTTCCAAAGATCGTGTTGTTCGAGGTGAAATGAACGTAAGCCGGATTGTCGCTATACGAGCAGGATTCCGGAATGTAATTGAAGTTGGCATCCTTGCTGGTGCAGGCCACATGAATCTTCCCGACGGACTTGGCTTCCTTCAGAGCTTTCTCGGCCCACATGCCGGTGATCAAATAATCAGCCGTGCGATCGGCTGGCAACAGATTCATCGGCACCATGGAAAACTGCAGAGACGCACCTCCCTGCAGGAAGAGCACCGCGTAGTCTTCTGGAATTCCGGCCAATTCGCGGCACAGAGCTTCCGCTTCAGCGGCGACAGCCATAAATGGTTTGCCGCGATGCGAATGTTCACAGATGCCGACGCCGGTGTTTCCCAGGGAAAGCAGGTTTTCGCGAGCTTCCTCGAGAACAGTTTCAGGCAATACGGCAGGGCCGGCGGAGAAATTCCAAATGCGACGAGTCATCGCGAGTACAGCTTTCATTGAGACAATTTGAGACGGGGGCGATCGCAGAATTTTCGGCGATCTTAATCGAGGAACCGCTCGGACATCCATCAGGAGCCGAAAAGATTGTTGGAACTACCCAGATTACAATACCAACCCCGGAATCCGGCTCCGTTCTATCATAACCCGAAGCGTGAGCGAGGGATCGGTGCAACAGAGTCGCACCCCTCGCTGACGCTTCGGGTTGTGATGCCACATAGCGGCCGACTTGTGCATTGTTTCCGGGACTGCTCCTGAGTGGCCTTTGCACCAGCTTTTTGCCGTAAATCCCACCGCAATTTGACACCGCAGCGGGTCTCCGGGAGCAGAATTCTAAAGCGTTCTTCGATTCGCCACAAATCCGACCTGAAAACTGCCCCGGCAGCAGGAATTTCGCCCCTGAAAAGCGGCGAAAAGACCAGGATTGGAACAGTGAACTCCAGAGGCTCCAAACCTTTACGGAAGGTGGCAAACGGCAGCCCGTCAGCATACCGCATTCCGAACGATTCTGATAAACTCTGCTCTTCCGAAAATGAACTCCCGAAGCGGGACGTCGGCTCAAGGAATTGAGTCAGGCCGTTGACTATTTTGAATTGCGGAGCAGCCTTCCCCATGCAGTTGTCTTGTAATCGCGCCTTGTTTTCGTCGGCATTTTCCATTGCGGCTTCGGCAGTGCCATCGCGTACGCCAAAAGACATCCTGCGAAACGTATTCATGGCGGTCAGCAGTTCCGGCGTGGAACTCGTTGGCACCGATCAGGAAATGGCCATTCGCTTCAAAGTCGCTGGGGTCACAACCAGTTCAACGGGAGACGCCCTGCTTCCCACACAACGCATTTCATCGATTCTTCGCGAGCTTCAGGACGAACAGCTCGACCTGACGATCGACGAAAAGAACATCACGCTGAAAGCGGCATCTGCCAAGTTTCGGCTATCGTCAGAAGATCCTCGGGAGTTCCCACCTGTTCCGTCCTTCAGCGAACAGAACTACTTCCGAATTCCTGCTCCCGTGTTCAGGCAGATGATTCGCCGGACGTCGTTTGCGACAGATACAGAAAGTACTCGCTACGCCCTTGGTGGCCTGTTGCTTGAGTTCGGTGAAGGCACCGTCACTCTGGCCGCAACAGACAGCCGACGCCTGGCTGTGGCAACGGCTGCCTGCGAAAAAGAAGGCAACCCGATGGCTCCGACAAAGACGACCGTCGTGCCGACGAAGGCGATGTCTCTTCTGGAGCGTTCCATTGATCCTCAGGCGGAGTTTGTAGACATCGCCGTTCACGATAACGACGTGATGATGCGATCCGGGGCGTGTACTGTTTACAGTCGACTTGTGGAAGGCCGGTTCCCGCGCTATCGCGACGTGATTCCTCGCAGCGGCAACGTGAATGTGCCGCTGCCCGTGGCTCCTTTCTTCGCGGCCGTTCGTCAGTCTCAGATTATTACTGACGAAGAAAGTCGAGGCGTCGACTTCCAGTTTGGTTCGTCCATGCTGACGCTCAGCAGTCAGGCCAGCACGATTGGTGAGTCAAAAATTGAACTGCCGATCGAGTATGACCATGACGAAGTGAAAATTACTTTCGACCCGAAGTACGTTGCTGATTTCCTGAAGGTGCTGACACCAGAAACTCTGGTCGATCTGCAACTGACGGATTCGGATACAGCGGCGGTCTTCCGCGTCGAAGATTCTTACACGTATGTCATCATGCCATTGTCACAGGATCGATAAGAGCAGAGTGGTTAGTGTTCAGCTGCCAGTGTTCAGTCAATCGCAATACTCAACACTGAGCACCGAAAACTAAACACTTCGTGAAAAGGACTTCCCTGCGTGTCTGATGAAATGTTGTCATCGCCGTCAACTCTGAAGAACGCTTTGATGCGTTTTATTCGCAGTACCGGCGTTGTGAACCGTTCGGCGGCGGAAAGCCTGGATGCCGAATGGAAACGAATCGTTGGCCCGGAATTGGGTCGACGCAGCACAGCTCGCAAAGTTCGTGATGGGATTGTGGAAGTGGTGGTCACAAACAGTGCAACTCTTGAAGAGTTGCGGGGCTTCATGCATGAGACCGTGCTGGAGCAAATGAAGACCAATTTGCCTCAGTCCAACATTCGATCCATTCGGTACGTGCGTGCTCGTTAAAGTAGTGAATTGAAAAGCCGGTCATTTGAGATTTCAAATTTGAAGTATCAGATCCCCGGTATGTTTTCGGTTGAACAGAAGAAAGTGAAAACGTGTCTGTAGCGAACGCTGCCAACGACGATAACACCCTCCCGACTGACGCCGCAGTAAAGCCTGCCCCAGCGGCAGAAACCTACGATGCTTCTGACATTCAGCATCTGAAGGGAATTGAAGGGATTCGAACCCGTCCGGCGATGTACATCGGCGACACCGGTGCTCCGGGCCTGCATCATCTCGTCTACGAAGTGGTCGACAACAGTATCGACGAAGCTGTTAACGGATACGCTTCGGAAATCCACGTTCAAATCAATCTCGACGAAAGCATCTCCATCGTCGACAACGGCCGAGGTATCCCGGTGGACGTCGTCAAAGGCGATGGTCGTCCGGCTCTGGAAGTCGTTCTGACGGAAATCCACGCCGGCGGAAAGTTTAATCGCGAGAGCGGTTACAAAGTCGGTACGGGCGGTCTTCACGGCGTCGGGATCACCGCCGTGAATGCGCTCAGTTCCTGGCTGACGGCTGAAGTACGTCGTGGCGGTTCGACGTGGGTGATGGATTTCGAAAAAGGTCGTCGCACATCCGAGCTGCGACAATTGGGCGGCGCGGACTCCACGGGAACTCGCCTGACGTTTCTGCCGGACGCAACGATCTTTTCTGAAACCAAGTTTTCGCTGGACACTCTGACTCGCCGCATGCGTGAGCTGGCGTTTCTGACCCCCGGCATTCGAATTACTCTCCGCGATGAGCGAGCCGACCGGACGGAGGAGTTTCACTTTGAAGACGGCCTGATCCAGTTCGTGAAGTATTTGAATCGAACCCAGACGCCGCTGACGGCTGACGTGTTTCGAGTCATGGCGGAAGCCCCTGAAGAGCACGTCGTCGTTGAAGTGGCGATGCAGTACAACGATGGTTACACAGAAAACGTGTTGACCTACGCGAACAACATTTTCAATCCGGACGGGGGTACTCACCTCAGCGGTTTCCGGGCTGCCCTGACCCGCACGATGAACAACTACGCCAAAGCTGGCAATCTGTTCAAAGACGTTGTGCCCGTGGGTGAAGACTTCCGCGAGGGACTGACGGCTATCGTTTCCGTCCGCGTGCCTGACCCCAAATTCACGTCGCAGAATAAAGTCAAACTGACGAACGGCGAAGTCGAAAGCGCGGTTCAGACGGTGGTGAATGAAGGCTTCACCAAGTATCTCGAAGAGAATCCTTCGATCGCCAAAAAGCTCATCGCGAAAGCGGTCATGGCGGCGGAAGCTCGCGAAGCGGCTCGCAAGTCCCGTGACATGGTTCGCCGCAAAGGCGCGCTGACGACCGGTGGTCTTCCGGAGAAACTTCGCGATTGTCGAAGCCGCGATCTGGAATCCACGGAGCTGTATCTGGTGGAAGGTGACTCGGCCGGTGGATCTGCTGACACGGGACGCGATTCCAGCATTCAGGCGATCCTGCCGCTGCGAGGTAAGATTCTGAACGTTGAAAAAGCCCAGCTCGTCAAAGTGCTGGACAACACCGAAATCATAAATCTGTTCCGCGCGATTGGGTTGTCACCGGCTGGCGGCGAAGATGAGATGGACATCTCCAAGCGACGCTATGGCAAGATCATCGTGATGACCGACGCCGACGTCGACGGCAGTCACATTCGAACTCTGCTGCTGACATTCCTGTTCCGCCATATGCGAGATCTGGTGGCAGGCGGACATATCTATATCGCTCAGCCGCCGCTCTATCGCGTCATTCAGCGAAAACAGGTTCGTTACGTCCAGACACATCAGGCGATGATGACAGAACTCATCAGCCTCGGCATGAACGGCGCACGGCTCAATGTGAAGGCTGACAGCACGACGTTCGCAGGAGAAAATCTGCAGAAAGTATGTGACCTGATCACGCAGATGGAACATCCTCTTGAATTGCTGGAACGCCGCGGGATCGATATTCGCCATTTGCTGAAATACAACGCCGGTGACAAGTCCCGGTTGCCGCGTTATCGAGTTCTCTCCGGAGATACTGAAAAGTGGTTCATGGAACGCGAAGAAGCAGAAGCGTTTCTGAAGTCCATTCTGCCGGTGGTGCCTCCGTCAGAAGTCACCGATGCCACGGAGACTTCCGGGGCAATGGTAACGACGCCAGTAACAACTGGCGAACCAGTGATTCCCCGTGAGAAACTGGCTCAGTTGATCGATCTGCATGAAATCAAGACTCTGAACGATGTGTTCGCTCAGCTTAAAGACTACGGCTTCTTCGTCGCAGACTTTACGCCGGCCGGAGTTCGCAACGCCGAACCGATCTTCCCATTCATCCTTGAACGCGATGACGATGTCTTGAAGCTGACCAGCCTCCGCGATCTGCTGGCTGAACTCCGCAGGCTCGGGGAAAAAGGCCTGACACTGACACGCTTC
>CAIXQV010000728.1 GCA_903921605.1 uncultured Planctomycetaceae bacterium
CCGTGCGCTGAGCCTGGTTCGGACTGCAAGGTGCTGAGGTTCTCCACGAGGTCTCGAATTTCTGATCGCGTCAGGTTCTTGATCAGATCCTGAGGCATCCCGGACTGTCCGTTGGCGCGTTCATCGATTTCGTCCTTAGCAACCGAGACCAGAGCACCGGTGGAAGTCATCAATTGCACTACGGAGTCATCTTCGCTTTTCAGAATCCCGGAGTGAATCAGTCCATCCGTCGTTACCAGAATGACGGTTTCGAATCCTTTCGCGACTTTCGCGTTGGGATCAACCATGGCCTCCAGGAGGTAGTGACGGTCTTTGTCCTTGCCGATGCGACTGAGGTCCGGTCCCACTTCACCGCCGCCACCGCTCACTTTGTGACAACGACGGCATGAAGCTGCACTGCGACCGAAGAAGACCGTCCGACCCAGTTCTGCGTTTCCGCCTTCCAGACATTCACTCCAATTTGCGAGCACAGTCCCGGCTTCCTGCTGGCGAGCTCGGAAATCAGCGACGGCCGCCTTTAACTCCGGCGTGCCGGCTTTCTCAGCCGCCAAAAGCAAATCCAGCGCTGCCCCGGAGGGAAGCGACTGATTTTTCAGCCGAGCAAATCTCTCCAGCAACGCCTGTCGCGCGTCGTCTGTTTTGATTGAACCCAGCAATCGCAGAGCAGTCTGCTGGGTTCGAATCGTTCCATCAGCCAACAGCTCCCTCAGCTGCGGTACGGAGCTTTCAGGAGCACTGGCCACCATGATTTCGACGGCAGCCAGGCGTACGGATTCTGAAGTATCTTTGAGCCCGGATTTCACGACAGCGTCGGCCTCGGGCGACAACTTAACGAGTGCTCGAAATGCCGACACACGCAGATTGTCGTCCAGATTCGTGTCGTGGAGAATTCCGACGAGCGTTGGGACAATGTCTGTGATCCCGAGTTCCGTCGCGATCTCCACCGTCATCTTTCGCAGCTCCGGAGAACCAGACAACATGCCGGGCAGATGAGGACTCACAGCCTGCTGCAATCCATCCACTTCGCGAAGCGGCAACGGACGCCATTGACCAGTGACCGTATCCGTCTTCTGAGGCTTATTCCATGTGCTCAGCAACTGAGCCGCCAGCAGACGAATCTCCGCGGACTGTTCTCCTCCAGCGGCGATCCAGGCAACTGCGTCCGCACGCTCCGCAGTACCAATTCGATAGCAGGCATTCAGACTTCTTCGTAATACGCTGTCTTCCAGCCCCGGCGTCTCAATCAGATCCGCAAGCTTCGACTGACCGGCCTCCAGACCATCGTCATTGATCGCCCGAGCAGCCTCGGCAACAATTAACGGATCTGCATCCGTCAGCAATTCCGCCACAGCCGATTCTGCCTGTCGCCTCATGGCCAGTACAACGCCGAGGCGACCAGGAGATCCCGGATACTGTAACAGAGAGTTCAACAAGCCGGGCTGGCGTTCGCCAATCTGCATCAACCCCACAACGACCTGATGCCTGACGACAGGATCATTGTTCTGATTTCGATCAAGCAACGTCAAAAGCGATGGAACATCTTCTGAGCCGCCTAGCACCCCCAACGCCGCAGCAGCGAATCCGGCCAGCCGCAGATTGTCACTACTGGTCAACTCACGACAGGTCGATGCAAGCTCAGCACGATTGTCCTTCAGCACCGAAACGCCATGTCGTGAAACGATGTCTCCCAGGATGCGCACAGCTTGAGCCTGCAGTTCTTCGGAATAGCGATTGGACTCCTCTCCCAAAACGTGCTGCAGCAACATCACAACCTGAGTCGCCTGTTCGGCCGATCCCAGCCCCAACTGCCAGCATCCCCACATCCCATGACGCGCCGATAATTCATGAGCTGGTGCTTTCACGGCATTCATCAGTTCATCTGCGGCGTTACGGCGGACCAGTTCGAACTGAGACTCCTGCCGCACTCGACGATCCACGTGACTGAGTAACTCCGCCAATGTCGGCACGGAGGATTTCGCGATTCCGCCACCCAGCCACTCAACAGACTTCGCTGCCGTGACCGCAGCGGATTCCTTGTCATGAGCAAAGCGATATAGACGACCTTTGCCTTCTCCATTCCAGCCGTTAACCCAGTCGCTCACGACCATGCTGCCATCAGAAGCAAACGTCACGTCCGTTGCCAGAATCGACCACAGGAACTGATGTGAATCTGCCAGCTCAAAGGTGGCTCCCTTTGGGTTCACTGCAAAGCTGCGAATACCGCTATTGCCTGCAGTCCCGCGAAAGTCAGCCATAAAAAAATGGCCAGC
>CAIXQV010000729.1 GCA_903921605.1 uncultured Planctomycetaceae bacterium
CAACAAACTCTTCTCGCTGAGACATCGAGGACACTTCTTTCCAAGCCATTCCAATCCTCCTTTCCGAGGATCAGCAGCTTGACATAAATGTGTTACCCATGTCTCCGAACACCTGTCACCCATCTCTCCAGTCTAAACAGAGTTCCGTGCCAACCACTTGACCGCCGATCGTGACGCTGGCGATGCCAGAGAATGCATTGACTCTGTCTATAGCCAGCTCAACATTGTTTACGCTGAATTTCGCGTCATCTTTAGTGCCAAAGACGCCGTCTGGCCCGGCATCGGCGCCTGCGACGAGGCTGCTCGCGATCCAATCGCCGCCGATCGTCACGCTTCCGATATTTGCGTCGGCGTTATACTGCCCTATAAAAGTAGTGGTTTCATACTGAGATAAGTTGTACCCCGCCTGAATCAGCCCATGTTCCACGCGACCATTCACTACAATTGAGCCGAATGCCAGGTCCGGGCCTGCAGGAGGATTAAGTTTTCCGACGGCGGTGATCAGCACGGTGTGGGTGGCGTTGCCGATGATGCTGCCCTTGATTGTAAGACGGCCAATGTCACGACCCGCATGGATCGACCCGTTTCGGACGAATTTTCCGGACGTATTGTCGGTGCCGGCAATGATCGAACCGCCGAGAGTCAGAGTCCCGATCGCAAGAGCAGACGTCACCTTCCCTGTATTGAACAGATTCGCCGTTCCGGAGGCGCTTCCTCCTCGAATGTTCCCGGCAATCGCAACGCTTCCAATTTGGCCTCGCGAAAAGATTTGGCCCGTCTCACTCCTCGTCCCGCCGATCAGAGAACCGCTGATCACCACACTCACAAAATTGTTCGCCGAGATGCTCCCGCTTGAGGTACCTGCTCCTCCGATCACATCTCCGACGACTTTCACCGCCCCAACGTCGGCGAAACTGCCTTCGAAGTCTATGGTCCCACTGCGATCGCCCAACCCACCTCGAACTGTTCCGCCAATTGTCACACTGTCTACCCTATCGATTGAGTGCAGCGAACCGCTTTGGGTTCCGCTGCCTCCGATCACACCCCCGATAATCACGACTGGGCCTATTCTGGATCCGAACACCATCCCGGTTTTCGCGTTTGTCCCACCGCGTACGGACCCACCGATGTTGACGCTTGTCAGCTTGCCTGCCACCTGCGGTGTACCGCACAGCACTGAACCACTCAAAATGCCGCCGCCGCCGACCACATTGCCCGTCAATTTCAAGGCTCCCATGTCCTTGGTCGAAACGACCTGACCGCTGTTTTCACCGCCCCCGCCTTTCAGTGAACCACCGATCGTTACATTTCCCATTGTGGACATCGATTCAATCTGACCGCTCTGGTTTCCAGCACCTCCAACCACGCTGCCGCCAATCAACACAGCGCCCATCTCCAGATTGGAATGAATATGTGCGCTGCGGTTCGCGGATCCAGCAAGCAGTGAACCACCAATTGTCACATTCCCCAATCGGCCGGATTCAGAAATGATCGTCCCGGCTGCAGTGTTCGATCCGCCGAGGACGTCTCTTCCGATACTCACCGGTCCGATATGACCACCAACTTCGCCCGCCTTGAATCCGCCTCCGAGATAATCTGACAGGACCGTTCCAGCGTAGGTGCTGCTGCCTCCAACGAGCGAGCCCGCAATGACCACGCTGGCGATATTGCTGAACGAGGTGATAGCTCCGCTGTGAGTGCCGCCGCCTCCGATCACATCACCACCGATTGTCACTTTGCCCATGTTGCCGTCCGTGTGAACTCGCCCGGAGTTGGCAGCGCTGCTTCCGATCATTGATCCACCAACGGTTAGAATGTCCACCCGGCCATTCACACCTCCAACGAATTTGACAAATGCACCTTTGATGTCGGCTCGAACAATCATTGAACCCAGCGACCCGCTGATCGTGCTGTTGAGATCGACAGCACCAGTCACGGTGCCGTATCGGCCCATCGAATAGACCGTCATGTTTGCAACACCGGGACTTGCTGTAGTCGCATCACCCGCAATAATCCGGCCCAGATCGCCATCAATCGTGACGGCACCAAGATCACGCCCCGTTGCGTCGATCTGGCCCAAAGCAGCAAACCCGTCACCGCCCTTCACGGGATTACGAGTCGCTACAGTCGTAATCGTTGTCCCGGAAGCAGCCGCAACTTTCGACAGCTTGATCGACCGCAATTGTTGTGGCACATTGTTGTTGCCATTCACGTTTCCCGTGTTGAAGGCAAAAATCGAGTTCACATTTGCGGCTGCCAGAATCGGATTCGAAAACGTCACGGCTACGTTGTCGCCATCAATGTCCTGGTAGGTCAGCGTCGTGGGATTGACCAGAGTCGCGGGCAGAATTCGTGTTTCCAGTTGCTGGCATTCGGTCGGCTGAACGTGAGTTGATCGACTGCGACGGCGATCTGATTTACCTCCGCGCAGCAATCGCAGCAAATGCGATGAACGGGAATACAGAACCGCAGGGAACAAACTGGACGGATTCATCGGAAACTCCTGTGAGCGATCACGTGGCGCTGAGCAAACCGCAAGCATGTGGGGCAGTTTGCGGGGCTGTATCCCTCAAGCAACACGCTGCCGTCGGGAGCCCTCACAGGTTAGAAACGCACGAGATTTCGGCTGTGACAGAAATTCCGGAGAGTTTTTTTAAAAAGAAGAGCCCGGTCTGCCAGACGACCAAATTCAGCATCGATTCAGGCAACCTCGAACCTCATCACACGAATCGTCGACATACTGGCTGGGAGCGACCACGATCAACGTTGGCGATTCTCGGACCTCTATTCTCAGCGCTCCGGCAATGAGCGATACCTCACACCGACGTCAGCGAAAGTGGCGATCCAAACTGCTCCGGTGAGACCAACTCTAGCGCGTTCTACAAAGTCGCAATCTGCTTCAGTCACGACTCCGGCGTATCGGACCGGAGTCGTTCAGCCAACATCGTTTTCCAGTCCGGTTTTTACCACTGACGCGATCAATCAAGTGTTTCGCTCCGTGTCGGTTTACATAACACCAGATTGCTGTTCTGACGGCGGCACAGCCTCTGGAAGATTCGTACAGAGGCCTCGGTTTCAGCGAAAGGCGTGGCGTTGGAGTAGTAGACCGAATCAGATTTCAGCACTCGCGAGCAAGATGAGGTAATTTGAGCGATACCGTGCCAAAGTAACGGCACCCTCAAACCGCGTCGCCACATCCATGGCAGCCAATCAGAGCAGATCTAAGATCTCTCCTGCGAACAGATCGGTGATGACATCGTCGACGGCTCGAAAGAACCAGTCTGTGCCAGTTCCACCGAACAGCACATCATCCTCGCCCGCGTCGTTCAGCACGTTGATCGTGGTCTTCAGTGATACCACAGGACTCCCCACGCCCGCTCGCAGATTCGTAATGCGAGTTGCATACGCGTTGCCGGAAATCCACTGTGTCCGCAGCGTGTTGAGATTGCTGAGACTGGTATCGCTCGTCGTCAGCCCGGCGATCAGGATGTCATCCCCGGCATCACCTTTCAAAATATCCAGTCCCAGGCCGCCGATCAGGATGTCGCGACCACTGCCCGCTTCCAGAATATCGCCACCTTCCATACCGACCAGAATGTTATCGCCAAGATTACCCGTCAGGCGGTTCGCCTCAGCATTCCCCAATAGCGTATCGCTGCCCGTGCCGCCTACCGCGTTTTCGAAATTACTGAGAGAATTGAGCTTCAACGTGCGATTCAAATTCACCGGCTGAATCGCCGTCGATCCCAGATTCACCACGACGTCTGTCGTCAGAAATGCGAAGTTCAGGGTGTCGATGCCTTCGTTCGCATTTTCCGTCACCAGATCGGCTTCGGCTGTGGAAGTCGCCACAAACATGTAGGTGTCATTGTTGGGCCCACCGAACAGCACGTCGCTGCCCGATGACCCAAGAAGTTTGTCGTCCCCGGCATTGCCAGTCAGAGTATTGTCCAGAGTATTTCCGAACAGCGTGTCTGCACCGCTACCACCGAGGATGTTCTCAAACACAACAGCGGAATTCAGCTTCAACGTACGACTGGCATGTACCGACTGAACCGAAATTGAGCCGAGATTCACTACGACGTCTGTCGTCAGAAAGGCAAAGCTCAACGTATCCGTGCCCTGGTTCAGATTCTCGCTCACCTGATCCGCTTCGGCGATGGTGGTCGGAACAAAAACATAAGTGTCGTTGTCGGCCCCACCGAGCAGCAAGTCGTCCCCAGTTGCTCCAATAAGTTTGTCGTTCCCGGCATTGCCGCTTATCGAATTGCTCAGACTGTTTCCAAAGAGCGTGTCAGCACCGCTACCGCCCAGGATGTTCTCAAGCACGGTCGCGGAATTCAGCTTCAACGTGCGATTCGTATGCACAGGCTGGATCGACGTCGTTGCAAGGTTCACCACGACATCTGTCGTCAGAAATGCGAAGCTCAGAGTGTCGATGCCCTCATTGGCATTCTCCGTCACCTCGTCTGCTTCCGCCGCGGAGGCCGGAGCAAGAACATAGGTGTCGTTGTTGGTTCCACCGAGCAGAAAGTCGTTGCCGCCGGCGCCAATGAGTTTGTCGTCTCCGGCACCGCCGGTCACAGTATTGACCAGACTGTTGCCGAACAGCGTGTCAGCACCAGTGCCACCGATGAGGTTTTCAATCACAACAGCAGAACTGAGCGTCAGCGTACGATTTGTATGCACCGGTTGAATCGACGTCGACGCGAGATTCACGACCACGGCTGTGGTCAGGCCTGCAAAACTCAATGTATCGGTGCCGTTATTCGGCAGTTCGGTAATAGCATCAGCTTCGGAACTCGAGGCTGTCCCGAAGAGATAGACGTCGTCACCCTGCCCGCCAAGCAGAGTATCACTCCCGGCACCGCCATTCAGCGTATCGCCAGCGCCGAAGCCGGACAGTTGATTGGCGTTTGAATTGCCGATCAGTGAATCCGCCGCAGAACCACCGGTCGCGTCTTCTATGTCTGATGACGATGTCAGCGTTAATAGTCTGCCCAGGTTCACCCCCTGAGCAGCCGTCGTTCCCAGATTCAGCGTAACGGCAGTGGACAACTGACTGAAGTCGATCGTATCGCGACCGCCACCGGGAACTTCTTCGATCGTATCGGATTCAACCAGTTCTGACGGCAGGAGGACGTAGAGGTCGTTGTCGGCACCGCCAGAGAGTGTGTCGTTGCCGTCGCCGCCCTGCATTGTGTCGAGGCCTGCACCACCCCAGATCGCCAGAGGAATGCTCATCGTCGCACTGGCGGCCCCTGAATTGAAGTTATCATCACCACCAGCGCCTCGCAGGCGGAACTGCGTGACGTCAGATGTGGCATAACTCGCGGTATTCAGGTTGCTGAATTTCAATTCAACATTGAGCCCATTGGGTGTGACCGTGACGGTATCGGCAGAATCCGTTCCGAATGCCATCACCGGCCCGGCGGGCTGATGATAGACTCCTGCAAACGCCACCGTGTTATCTTCGTTCCGTGGATCGACGTCGGGCTCAACGACAAGGTTCGCACTGTCTGCCGTGAACAGCAGACGATAGTCGATACTTGGGTCAGCGAATCCGGCTCCGGGAAGGTTAATGCCGCTCCCGAGTGTCAGATTGACCGTGTGAACTCCCACGGTACGATCCGCAGGAATGGGAGAGAACGTGCCGATTTGCGTATCGACGTTGTCCATCAGTCCATCAATGGACTGAAAAATGTCGATATTGAACGGCGCGACATTGCCGTTTGCGATTTCATACGTAATCGCAATTCCGGTGCCCCCATTACCCGTCGCGCTCGTCATGCGGATGTCCGGGCGCTCAGTGGCGAAGTTGACAAGCAGATCCATCGAACCAGAGGTTGCGTGGTTGTTTGAATACACCGCGATGCGGTATTCCTGACCGGGAACCGCATTCGAGATA
>CAIXQV010000730.1 GCA_903921605.1 uncultured Planctomycetaceae bacterium
CTTGGACGCCGTGTGACACCGTCGAATCGACGGCCAACACACGAACGTCAATTTCATAATCAGGTCTCCTTTCGACCTGACCATCTCGCAACTTCCTTGCCAAAACTGTTCAGTAATTTCTGCGTTTTGAAACCGCCTCTAATGATTTCACGGTGAAGTGATGTGAAAATGAGACAGGGTGCGCCGACGTATGACGGCGCACCCTATCTGCTTTGATTTCTCTGGCAGACCGAAAATCAGTTTCACGCGTTTCCCGCTCGAAGCACGGTAATTGGCTATGCGCAGACTCAAAATCGGTGATGTCTATGAAATCAGAACCCCGAAAGGTTTTGCTTACATGCAACTGACCCACATGCACCGCGAACCGCCGGTTCTTGGCGATCTCGTGAGAGTCATGCCAGGTTTTTACTCAGAGCGTCCCAGCGATCTGGAGTCGATCATTCAAAATGAAGAACGCTTCAGGACGTTCATTCCAATCAATGCCACGATCAAGATTGGGTTGGCCGAATTCGTCCGGACCATTCCAGTACCAGAATCAAAACGTCCCTTTCCTCATTTCCGTTTGCGGGCTGACATTCTCGGCGAGCGAGCGTCATGGTGGATTTGGGATGGTGAAAAAGATTCAAAAGTCGGACGAACTCTCACCGAGGAGCAGCGACAGCTTCCGATCTGTTCCACTTGGAATGGTGTGTTGCTTGTGGAGCGGATCGTTTCCGGGTGGAGTCATCTCGATGAGGTGTAGACGTCATTCCTGTTGACCGCAGACAAGTGGTCGTGAATTCGAGGATGCTCATGATGATCGACAAGAAGGCATTGCAAATACTTTTTAACGCTCATTGGGGGAAAAAAGGCTGGCTACGACGGCAAGACGTTTCAATTGATCCTGCCGACTTTGAATATGCCAAACAAAAAGGGCTGATGTTTGATCCTCTAGCTGGCCAACATGACGATTTTATACGTCGAGCGTTAGACGTTCGGAAAATCACCCAGCAAGAGGCCGTCGTGGCAGCGTTTCTCAGTAGCTTGTCCACTCGCCGATTGGATCTCAGGTCCGCACTTGGCAGCTTTGTCTGTCTCACAAATTTGCCAGATCATCAGTTTGCGGTCGAAAACAAGTTCTGCCCGGTCTGTTATGCTTTTGAGAGTCCCAATAATGAGGTCGATCTCAATGTGCTTAGTTTTGAGCGATTTAAGTTCGGCGGTGTTCGACACAATCAAATTGAGTATGCGAGCTTTGATCTGGAGCAATTTGCAAATACTCCACCAGTCGTTCCAAGCAATGATGATGTTGCGATTTTCAGGGAGATTCTACGAATCGCGAAATCCGCCCCGCACGACTGTAAAGCACATTGGCTAGCAGCCGCACTCAAGGATGTATTCAAATCAAATCTCTCCGAACGAGAGGGCTTGTTGGCGACTCTAGGCTACTGCGGTGTTCTCGAAGCTCCCGACCATCAGGGATATCTCACGCGGTTTGTCAGCCGCTCAAGTGCCAACGTTCCAGATCGAGAACCATCAACGCTGAACACGACCTATCCAATCGCTTGGTGGCAAGGCAGCTTTGGCGTGAACGACGAGGTCGTTCAATTGCTTTTCGGAAAGTACGTGAACTAATCAGGTAGCACGGCTTGCCGTTGAAGAAAGCCGTGTACGCAGCACAAGAAACTTGATTGGGGCGTTCGTCGCAGCACCCAGCTTCCAGTTTGGTTCGACGTCAACTCCGAGTTTCATATGTCTGCGACACCCAGCTTTTTGTAAGCTGGGCACCCGATATTTTGAGGAGCAGAATCGCAATGGGAAAAACTAAAGCCGCGGGCACGAAGTACACACTTAAAAAAGGTCGCGTCTACATTCACAAGAAATGTGGTGAAGCGACGGGGATCACCGACGAGCATTTCGCCGGTCTATGCAATCCGTTTGAACCATGTTTGGGAACCATCTGTGCGACTTGCGGGCGACCTGATGGACTGAAGAGTTTCAAGTGGTCTGACACCGGAGAAACCCTGGCC
>CAIXQV010000731.1 GCA_903921605.1 uncultured Planctomycetaceae bacterium
CAACAAACTCTTCTCGCTGAGACATCGAGGACACTTCTTTCCAAGCCATTCCAATCCTCCTTTCCGAGGATCAGCAGCTTGACATAAATGTGTTACCCATGTCTCCGAACACCTGTCACCCATCTCTCCAGTCTAAACAGAACTCGGTGGTGACCACTTTGGAATCGTCGCGGAATCGGTCGGTGTTCTCTCGATTGGAGCCAACGTGATCCCACTGGTGGCTGGCATGCACAATGACAACATCCTGCTTACTCCCTTAATCGACGGATTTTTCGGAGATCTTCGCCTGCGGGAAATCTAAGCCCTGCTCGACTTCGACAGTTTATTTGACCCGGGTGATTTGCGGTCCAATGGAAAGACTCGCCAGGAATTGCACGTAATCCGCCGGCAGAGTGGCGGATCTATCGCCCGCGATAGATCCGCCCGACCGGCGAATCTGCGAATCTGTGAATTTGGTCAGCAGCCGCGCTCTCATTGAGCGTTGGCTCGCGCACCTGCAGACTCAATCCGACCTCAATCGCCGCGAGCCGCTCCGTTGGCAAACATGCAAAAGCGGACGAGCCGCGGTAGACTGTCCTCTGCCGCTCAGTGGGACGAAGTTGAGTCACGCGGATTTGCCCCGCCCCTCTAACAGATGTGTCGAAGTCATATGAACTCATTGCCGCATCCTGCCGACGACCAGGAGGACAACGATGTGGAGTTTCCTCCATTCGTTGAACCAGTCAGGCTGAGCGTTGGCAGACGATCTGCCGACGGGGCAGATTCAGTCGGCAGTTCTTTGCGCAGGCAGGGCCTGGACCCACAGAAGGCGGAGCATGCCGGCTGCGAATTCTCGCAATCACCGATCCTGGATCGGATCGGCCCGTGGCGGCTGGTTCGGCAAATTGGTCACGGTGGGATGGGGATCGTTTACGAGGCCGTTCACGACGAGTCGCGTGTTCGTGCAGCACTCAAATTTCTCTTGTCCGCAGCGGGGATGGATCAGCGGCGTCTCGATCGTTTTCTTCAGGAAGCCCGCGTCATCGAGCGGTTATCGCATCCGAACATCGTGCAACTCCGTTCGGTCGAAAAGATTGACGGCCATCATTTTCTGGTGATGCAGCTCATTGACGGCATCGGCCTGGATCGAGTCGTAGGCAGTATCAGCACCCACAATTCATCCACGACGGCGAAGGCGACTGTACCAGCATTGAAATCTTCGCGCAACGTGGATCCACGCGTCAATTTGCAGCCGACATGGCTGGACAAGAAACTGTTTGACCCTGGCAGCAATCGATTTCGATATATTGCGACTCTTGTTCAACAGGCAGCGCAGGCCTTGAGCTATGCTCATGCCCAGCGCGTCAGTCATCGAGACATCAAGCCCTCAAATCTGCTGGTTGATCACAATGACGTCCTGTGGATCACAGACTTTGGTCTCGCTCAGATCCAGGGAGAAGACGGGCTGACGGCGACCGGCGACTTGCTGGGAACACTACGATACATGAGTCCCGAACAGGCGATGGCAAGTCGCGTTCCTGTCGATCATCGTACTGACGTGTATTCGCTGGGAGTGACAGCGTATGAACTGCTGTGCGGCCGACCGGCATTCGACGCTGAGGACCGCAAGGAGCTTCTCCGTCAGGTGCTGTTTGACGATTCGCCTCGACTGTCTTCTATTGATGTACAGATTCCGGTGCCCTTGCAGATTATCTGCGAGAAGGCCATGCAAAAGGATGCCCGCCACAGGTACTCAACAGCGGGCGAAATGGCGGACGACCTGTTTCGCTTTCTGTCTGACAGCCCGATTCGTGCGAGACGTCCGCGAGCCTGGGAGCTTGGTCTGCGATGGTGCCAACGGAATATGGCACTGACCGCATCGATCACAATGTTGACCGTGCTGCTGACTGTACTTACGGTCGGACGATTCCTCTACAACGAAATGAGCGAACGGCATGAGCAGACAGTCAATCTGCTGAAACGCACCGAAGCGGCGGAGCGCGAATCCAGCGCGTTTGCGAATCTGCGGTCTGTGGCTCGATACCGACAAACCGGACTTGCCGGCCTCAGTGATCACATGAACCTGCTGGAGATGAACTCTGCATTGCTTAGTGATGATGCACGGGATGAACTCCGCAGCGAATGGCTGTCCTGCATGGCCCGCGCGGATTGGCGGTTTACAAAAACAATTCCGTGCTCCGCGTCTGTCGCAGCCGTCAGTCATTCCCGTGATCTGGTTGCTGAGGTCGTAGATGAATCTTCGCCGGTCGGTTCGCAGCGAATCCGGATTCGCTCGTTATCCGGCAATGGTGCAACGATCACCTCAGATCCCATGGGCCTCGACGTCAAAGGTATTTCGTTCAGCTCCGGTGACAAGTATCTCATCATCACAGATCTGCAGGAACAATGGCAGATCCTTCGCTGCGATGACGGTAGCCAGGTGTTCAATCTTCCTCAGTTGGCTCGCGGGTGTGACGTCAATGAGTCAACCGATCGAGCTGCCTTTTGGCATTATTCATCGACTATCACGTTCGCAGCATTGAATCGCGAAGCAGCAGCCACGGTCTCGGCTTTCGACGCACCGTCTCCCCCGGACTTAGTACGATTCAATCCTGATGGCACAATGCTGGCACTACTGAGAAATCCGGCGTCCCCCAGACTGACAATCATCGATGCCCATGATGGGCACGTGCAGCATGACCAATCTGCGGGGCGGGCGATAACATTTGCCTGGAGCCCCGACGGCAAGCTGATAGCGGTTCCGGTTCAACCTGACAGCATCGCCATTTATGAAGCCGGAACGTTCCGCGTTGTGTCAGTTCTGGCAGGACGTAACAGCACCTTCGCGTCGATAGCGTGGCATCCATCCGGCAACTATCTGATCACAGCCGCATGGAGTGGCGAGTTGTTGTTGCGTCACGTTTTCTCGGGCCGCGTTCTGATTCGAAGCAATGAACGGCTGGACGTTACATCATTTTCCACGGACGGTGGACAGATCGGCTGGCAGCGGGATTCAAATTCATTTCGACTGGCGGAATGGTCACCCGGCAACGTTTTCGATTTGCCATGGAATTCCCGCAGGAACAGCGAGGTGCCATCCGGAATCAGCATCCATCCTGGAGGTCGCATCGCCGCGATTTGCTCGCTGGGCAGTTGTCAATTATTCGATCTTCGAACGTCGATGCTCTTGCACCGTTTTTCTCTGGAGGGAACTTTTGCGGTTGAATTCTCTCAGTCCGGAGATGAGCTGATCATCCTGCGTCGAACCGAAATTGTACGGCTGCCAGTTCACGAAGAACTGCGGGACAAAACGAGTCACCCGAACGCTGCGGATAAAGTGACCATTGGCCCACTTCGCACGATACCCATATCTGCATTATTAAGCGGAGTGATCGCGAGCGGCGCACAAACTGCGGTTGTTCGCACTGCGGAAGCTCCGGATCAATTGACTGTGCTGAGTCTTCATGACGGAGCGGTGCTCCAAACGGGAGGCGAATCGCTGCCCGGCATGGATGTGTATCGTTCCGGGAACTACCTGATTCGACGAGGATGGCACGACGCTCGCGCTGAAGTGTGTGACATCGAAACCGGAGAACGAATTGCTCTGCTGCATGTCGGCGAAGGGTCGGTCCCATCTGCGTCCGTGGATTCCCGGTTCTTCGTGACATCGTCGCTGCAGTCCCTTCAATTCTGGGATCCGCAAACATGGACGGCCGGCGACAAATGGCCGCTGGACGCTCCGGTCGTCGTTGCGGCCCCGGCGTTTCATCCCACCGAATCCCTGTTGGCAGTTCGACTTTTGCCAAGCCGTCTTGGACTCATCGAGTTGTCCAATCCACGCGTGGTCGCACGCATCGATGAACTGCAGGAACACTCAAGTCACGCGGCAATGTTCTCACCGGATGGTGAATACTATGTCGAACTCAGTGGATCGCCAGCGGCAGCGCGGGTCTGGGAGATTGGCAAAATGCGACGAACGCTGGCCAGACAGGGACTTGACTGGAGTCGCTCGGGTTCCGCCGCGACAGGATCAGACGATCCACGAGAATCACCAAGTTCTGTGGCAACGCCTTATATCGTTTCACTCAATCCTGCGACACCAGCGGTCGTTCTCCCCACAGATGGTATCAACCAGGCACGGAGTCTCTATCAGGCCAATCCGGACAGTCCACATGCGCAGAACCTGCTGGCGTGGCGACTTCTTGCCGCTCCGCAGGAACTCCGGAGCGATGTCGAGGCACTGGAACTGGCTCGCCGCTGCAACCAGACCGTTCCGAACTACCCCGCGTACCGCAATACTCTCAGCCTGGCGTGTTTTCGCAATCAGCTCTTTGATGAGGCGGAAGCACTGTTGCGACAGAATTTGAAATCGTCCAGTCCCGAAGACCTGACGCTCGGTCTTATCGTCTTGTCCATGATTGCTCGGCACCAGAACGAACCATCCATGAGCGAATCATTCCGGACGTGGGCCGAACAGAACTTCACCGCAAATCCTCCAGCGAGGGATGAAGCCCTCGCCGATATCCAGGTCCTGTTTGCAGAGGATCAGAACATCGAGCAGAACGGCCCACATGGATCGAAGTAAATCTTTTACGATGCCTGTTCGTTCAACAAGGTATCGCAGTACGGCAACAGTTTCAGTTCGGCCAGTTCACGCTGCAGTTCCTCTCGAGTCGGCACGGCAAGAGTATCGGCGATTATGTGCAGCAGGAGTTCTCCGAATCTTCGTCGTGAACGCTGCAGGATTTTCCGAAACGCATCATCGCTGGTTTCGACCTGAATTTGTTCTGAATAAATGCGTGCAAGGTTGGCACTTGAACGATCAGATTCGACGGCTTTCAACTTGAGGACCAGGAAAAACATTTGGCCAGTCGTTTCCTGATGATGCTCGAGCGCTGTCCATGCCTGAGCCAGGATCTCCTCACGCCAGTTGTCATTGAATGATGCAATGTCCTGAGTGTTATGATCCACCGGTTCTTCCTGCAACGGCTCGTTGACCGCACGAACCCGCTGACGACGTTGATGGTCTCGCAGTTGATTTGCCAGCGAGACTCGCAGGAAATCGCGAAACCGCCCGCGATCAGGATGGACGTTGCTGAAATCACCGCGAAGAAATCGTACGGCGAAGTCCTGCGTCAAATCTTCGGCGACTTCCGTGAGGCGGGTCGCCGTCAGGAAATAACGATAGACAGCACCATGGTAGCGAGAGAAAAAACGGGCGACTTCGTCCGTCGGAATCTGTGCTCCATCCTTCGCTCTCAATACGACAGACCATACCGTCGAAATCTGCCCGAGCGGCTTTGGAGTCTCTGATTGTCTTTCCGCCGGCTCCACAGAATCTCCAGCCATAAACTTTGCAACTCAACTCGCCAACCTGGAAAGTTGCCAGAAACCCTGCAAGTGGTAGTGTGAAAAGGCTGCAAACGCAACCATAGCAGCGGCCACATACGATACCGCGTTGTTCTTTAACGGCATCGTTCGCTGAAATCTTTCGAGGCGAATCAGATACGTGGACTCAAGCGGAAGAAATGAGTGATTAAAACAGAGCACTAACGCAAACGCCTGACTGCGAGCGCGGCGACTGTCGTACGGGGCGATTCTTTTGCGATTTGCTCTTTGCCGGGTTCAGATATTGGACTTCATTTCCGTCAACTGCCCGGTGGCAATTCCAATCGGACGGTCTAACGGAATACCAGCACAAGTAACCAGCGTGGTGAGCAAATCGCCTTGATTCCCCTTGGTGTCTGGCAGAAAACGCCCCGTGTTGAGCGACCCGCCTCCTCGACCTGCAAGAATGAACGGCAGGTTCTCTCGGCTATGCTTGTTCCCGTCTTCCAGACCGGAGCCCCACATCATGATGCAGTTGTCGAGCAGTGTGCCGTCACCTTCCTTCAAACTGTGCATCTTCTTCACCATGTATGCGAACTGCGAGATATTGAACGCAGTGATACTGGCGACTTTTCCAACCATTCCTGTTTCATCGTTGTGATGGGTTTGGGAGTGATGCTCATCATTAAACCCAAGTTCCGGATACGAAACACCGTTTGGCGTAGAGCCAATGTAGGTGCTGACGCGGGTGATGTCCGTCTGAAACGCAAGCACGTTGAGGTCGCACATGACCTGCATGTACTCGCTGCGTTTGTCGCCTTCAGGAATCATGATCTCAATGGGTGGAGAATCGGAATCGTTTCGCCGACTGACACTGACGCCAGCTTTTTCCAAAGCGGCTTCTTTCTGACGGAACTCGATGGCCGCTATGCGACGTTCCACAGAGCGGACGCTGTCCAGATACTCATCCAGTTTGTGCTGGTCGTTTCGGGGCAACGTGCGTCGCAGGTCTCTCGCGCCGCCAATCACCAGATCCAGCATTTTTCGATCCAGAGCATCCGTCTGAGCAGGTTTGCGGCCATCGCTGACTTCCCCCTGTTGACTGAAGAGTCGCTTCAGAACGCTGCGCGGATTGATCTCGGCGGGGACTGCCTGGGTGGGCGAGCGAAAGCTGCAGTGCGAATAGTATCCTTCGTTCAGCCCCTCCTGATTCTCTTTGTGTGTCTGAGGCATCGTCGCCAGTTCCAGAGACGGCAGCGACGTGTATGCGCCCACATAATTTGCCGCAATCTGGTCTGCAGAGATCGCGATATTGATCTGACTCCGCGCGTCCGCATCCGGCAACGTCGCGGTGAGCCAGGTCGACAATTCGAGCGCGTGAGGAGCGCCGTTGAATGGCGCGATGGAGACTCCCGAAATTCCCTTCATCAGAAGACACTGGTCGAGCACGGGACGCAGCGACTCCAACGCCGGGGGCGGTGACGACAGAAAGCTGTCTGGATCTTTGGGCCAGAATTGGTCCATGATCACTCCGTGGGGCATGTACATGAACCCCAGGCGAACCGGCGGTTTGGATGTTGCCGGTTTGTCAGATTCGGCCCAACCCATGGCGTCAAAAAGAGGCAGGGCCAGTGCAGCTCCGAGCCCCTTCAGGCAGAAGCGACGATCGATCACAATCTTCTTTTTCATTTGACGAGTTCCCCTTGTTCCTGAATCCGTCGATAAGTGAACGGGTAGCTGGTGATGATTTCTGTGACCAGAGTCTGCATTCGGTATTCGTCGCTGGCAATCTTCTGCATCAGACCATCCACGACAATTTCATCATAGCCTTCAAGCTGACGGCACAATGCATAAGCCAAAAGTTTTTCAGCGAGGTTGCGGGCCAGTGCATCGGTTCGGCCGGCGATGATCTGTTTCAATTCTGCGGGAGACGCAAAGTGCTTACCGTCCGGAAGTTCACCGGATGCGTCAATCGCGCCTCCGGTGTCGTCCTGATCACGCCAGCGCCCGATGGCATCAAAGTTCTCCAGGCCGAACCCGATGGGATCGAGCAAATTATGGCAATTGGCGCAGGCAGCATCAGTGCGATGCAGTTCCGTGCGTTGACGCAGGGTCAGATTCGCAATCTGACTCTTGTCCTGTTTTTCCAACTCGGGAACATTCGCCGGTGGCGGAGGCACACGCTCCCCCAGCACTTGTTCAAGCACCCACACACCGCGTTTGACAGGACTGGTTCGATTGGGAAGCGATGTCGATGCCAGGATTCCCGGCATCCCTAAAACCCCACCTCGATTGGCATTGGCGAGTTGGACCCTTTGCATTTCGGAGCCGGTCACTGTTGCTTCCAGGCCGTAAATGGGTGCGAGGGTGCCGTTGAGAAACGTGTAGTCGCCATCGACAAAGCTGACCACGCTTCGGTTTTCACGCACAATGCTGTCGAAAAACAAACGGGCTTCGTCATACATCGCGGACCGCATTTCGCTGGTCATCTGTGGAAACTTTTCGGTATCGAAGGTTTTGGTTTGCAGCGATCCCACTCCCAGCCACTGCGCTCCAAATCCATCAAATAACGCCCGGGAACGAGGATCCTCCAGCAGCCGTTTCACCTGGGCTTTGAGAGTCTCCGGCTCATGCAGTTTTCCACCATCCGCCAGAGCCATCAACTCACCATCCGGCATTGTCGCCCAGAGCAGATAGGACAAACGCGATGCCA
>CAIXQV010000732.1 GCA_903921605.1 uncultured Planctomycetaceae bacterium
CGATGCACTGGGACGTCGCATCGGAAAGAGTGTTGACGACAACGGAGACTCCACCATGGATCGTCGAGAAACCTTAGTCTACGACGGAGCCGGGTTACTGGCCGATGCCGCCGGTTCGATCCACATCGGTGGCCCGAATGGAGCTCTCAACCAAGCTGGCTGGACCGACCAACTCCTGTTCCAGTTCACCGACGCCGACGCGGATGGAACTAGTTCCTCTCCGATCGCTACGCGCTTCTTCACCGGCCCTGCCGTCGACCAAATCTTCGCTGTCGAATCGGCCTCCGGTGATCCCCTCTGGGCTCTTATCGACCATCAAGGTACGCCACGAGATTGGGTGCAACAAACCACCATCAATGGCAATTCAGCAACTATTAGTGCCCAGCACGTCCAGTACACCGCCTTCGGAGCCATTTCGTTTATTGTTGATGCGTCCGGCAATCTTCTCGACGCGAGCCTCGTACCCCTGAGCTCGTTCACAGGACAACTCTACGATGCTGATGCAGACCTGATGTACTACCGTGCCCGCTGGTACGATCCTGTGCTCGGAAAGTTCCTGAACGATGATCCGATGGGATTTACTGCTGGCGATGCGAATGTGAGTCGGTATGTGGGGAACAGCTCAACGGTAATGTTGGATCCAACGGGATTGTGGCCGCCTGAAGTTCGGCCAACTCCGACAGTGCTGCTCGAAAAACCCCATCCCACAATTGACTGGTGTGTGCCCAGGGTCTACCCGGGAATTGGAGTTGTCAATGGTGTCGGTCCAGTTGGCGGAAGGTTGAATCCTCTTTCGCTACCGTATCCGTCGACTTTCGATCATTTTGACCGGCCAGGCATTTGGCCACCGACAAACCTCGATCGGAATCTGGCACCTTGGTTTGAAGAGCGATACCCCGGGCACTTAGCGGCTGCTAAAGATAAGGCGAGAATATTAATCGAACAGGCGGTGTTAAATGGCACCACGGCAGAATTGAACGGTAGTACAATCCATGCCGTTCGTCCGAATCATGATGATTCCACGGGTGTCGTCGCAGCCGTTCTTGCAGGAGTGTACGGCAAGGATTTTTACCACGCTCCAAAAGACTATGGTGAAACGTTCTATGGCGATGAAATGCAATCCCCGTGGGAGGCGAATGCCGATTTGGGAAGCTTCTCCTTCATGCTTACCGATGTGAGAATTAACGAAGACCAGACGTACTATTTTGCGAAGTTGCTCGTATTGGACAATCTCGGAGTGTCGCCGGGCGATAGCGGTGGCTGGTTTATTGGGCCATTAATTGGTGCGAGAGAACATGAGCTTAACATACGTGCAACATGGGTTCTCCAAGCGCCGCTACCAACCTTACCATAGGGCCAGTCTCCTGAGGTGAGTGTCGGCGTTGATATTCATGTTGGTGCGTCATGCACGTCAAAATATCCGACCTAATTCATGCTGATATGGTGCCAGAATGTTTCACGATGTGTCCTGTCGATGTCTTTCCGTCTACGTTCCCGTGCTACTTGGCTCTTGGATAGTCACGCTGCCCGACGCATTAACCCCTCTTTTTGTTGTTGTATTTGCCGTTGCTGCTGCGATTGTGGATGCTGTTCTGATGCATCGGAAATGGCGAAGCTTGCGAACATTAGTGCCCGTGGCTGTAATCCTCGTTATGGGATTTAGTATGTTGGAAAGTTCGCTCCGTGGCAGCGAAACAAGAATGCTCGGAGGCATCTACTTGGCCTTAGTGACCGGCATTTACTCTTTACTGATCGGAGCGGCCCCAGGTTTCTTGGCTTACAACTTTGTGTATCTGGTGCTACACCGGACTGGCCGTAGGTAATGGTCCTCAAAAGCTGACTTTCCGAATTGGAAACCGTATAAAGAGCATCCGGTTTATGTGTGAGTTTGTTTTGATGGCACTTTTTGGCCAGAGTCACGATGCAAGATAGCGAGTTGTATCAGCAGATCCATGGTTTAAAGATTCCATGGTTGGTATTGAAAGTGGCACTGGATGTGTCGCAGTAGCAGGTAGATGTGTTCGTTGATCATCAGTCTGGTACAAAGTTTTGTTGTCCTGAATTTTCCAAGCAACTGCCATGTTATTACCGCACACGAGAGAGTCGGTGGCGTCATCTTGACCGTTGTCAGTTCAAGACCGCTCTGACGCTGGTTCACCGACAATGACCTCGATCGTTTGGATCTTTCGGCCGCAGGATTTACACATGCGGACTCTTCGGATCTGTCTAGTGACGTTGTTTTGGGTACGAACAACTTCGAACGACCGGCCGCCGCAGATGGGGCAGATGAGGCCGCCTTTGCTGCCGGGGTGTTCGTGGTTGCGGTCGAGTGCGTCAGTCAGTTTGCTCATGTTTCGACTCCGCCGTTGTGAGACTCATAGATGGCCTTCAGGCTTCTTCTGCCTCGCGGCTTGGCCTGGATTTCCGGAGACTCTTTGTGGCCGATGCGGGACGCGCCGAGCATTGACGCACCGACGAATGACATTACTTTGCAGTCCCAGAAGTGGTTGTCCGGATGTCCGGGGTTATCCCACACAACCATCGTGATTCCTGTCTTCTCGCTGCTGCGTTTGTCGGGGACTTCTATGCAGATCTGATCTGCCCACATTTCGTGGGTGGAAACTTTGTCGGTCCGAAAGACGGTGGCGGCACCCGGATCACCGATCGGCGTGGCAAAGCATTCCGCAGCGATCGTCTTCCATGCGTTCGTCTCAATCTGCAGTTGGCGACCCTCGTCCATTGGAGTGATTCGCCAGTGGTGCCCTCGTTTCTC
>CAIXQV010000733.1 GCA_903921605.1 uncultured Planctomycetaceae bacterium
GCTCAAAATTTGTTGGTTCGTTTATCGCCTCCTGCATGACGCATTTTTGGCCCTATGAAGGATCTCTGGATGCTTCGGGAAAAGTCCTGATTCTTGACTCTGAAGGCCCCAGCTTCACAGGTGACGGGACGATGGCGAAGTTTCAGGACATTATCGAAATCATCGACAATGATCAGCACACATTGACGTCACGCTTCCAGAACGCAGATGGAACATGGACCCAATTCATGATGGGCACCTATCGACGTGCAGGTTGACTGAGTGAGCGGAGCTAGCCGCCGGTGATTGTGAGGCGGAAGGCTAAAAACACCAGCGGCCAGCAGACTGTTGGTTTAATCAGCCGGAACTCGTTAGCGTCCGGTTCTCGCCGCAGAAAAACTGCAAGAACAACCTGGGCTAGTGCCCTGCGGCTGATCAAACTAACACAATGCAAAAAATCAGGCGGCTAGCAGCCCGTTGAAAAACCAGCCATGCTGACCTGGTGCTGAATATTTGGATCCGTAGAATGGTCGGCAGTGACAGGTGGATGGTCTGATGGTCAGCAACGGATGGTGATTTGATGGGGATGGGGAAGCGAGCTGAATCGAGGCAGCAGGAGTTCTGGGTTGCGACTGAGGCTTTGACCGATGCGCCGCGACATGTTTTCTATGATCGTCTGAACGCTCTGCTGGCCGAAGCGGGATTCGATCGCTTTGTCGAGTCGATCTGTGAGATGTACTACAATGAAGGTGGTCGTCCTTCAATTCCGCCGGGCACCTATTTCCGCATGCTGCTGGTCGGATACTTTGAAGATCTTTCCTCTCAGCGAGGCATCGCGTGGCGCTGCTCCGACAGTCTTTCTCTCAGGAAGTTTCTGAGCATTCCGCTGACGGACGACACGCCCGATCATTCGAGTCTCACTCGCATCAGCAAGCGACTCCCCGCTTCGGTGAATGAACAGGTGTTCGAGTTTGTGCTGAAGATCGCGGCTGAGAAGAAGCTGCTCAAAGGCACGACCGTAGCCGTCGACTCCACCACACTGGAAGCGAATGCCGCCATGCGAGCCATTGTCCGCAAGAATAACGGCGACGACTGGAAGACCTACCTGAAGAAGCTGGCCGCAGAGGAAGGCGTCGAGATCAACAACGATGATGATCTGCGTCGTTTCGATCAGCAACGCCGTCGTAAGGGCGAGAAGAAGGTGACAAATGCAGAATGGGAATCAAAAACTGATCCGGACGCACGCATCGGTAAGATGAAGGACGGGCGGACGCATTTGAACTACAAGGCGGAACATGTCGTCGACCTGGACTCCGAGTTCATTATTCAGGCCGAAGTGCATCATGGCGATGCGGCTGATACTCAAACAGTTATTGGCAATCTTGTCGAAGCTCAGGTGAAACTGGATCACTGCTTCGAAGACATCAAGCCGGATGATCCCGCTTGCGGCGTGATTCAGCAAGCTGTGGCGGACAAAGGCTATCATTCCAACGAAGTGCTCAAGTCCTGCACGGAACTTGGCATTCGCAGCTACATCCCGGAACGTCAGGGTGGAGAGCGGACATGGACCGATAAAGACGAGCAGACAAAAGCCTCGTTTCATGGCAACCGGCAACGCATGAAACGCTCGAAGGGCAAGAATCTTCAAAAGCGTCGCAGTGAACTTGTGGAACGCGGCTTCGCTCATGTGTGTGAAACAGGCGGAGCCCGAAAGTCGTGGCTCAGAGGTCTTGAGAACGTGAGGAAGCGTCACCTGATTTCAGTTGCAGCGCACAACCTGGGACTGGTGATGCGAACTCTGATCGGATTCAGCAAGCCACGGGCCTTTTCGGCCGGCGTCGGCCTTGCCGTCCTTTGCCATCTTGCCCTCTTCGTCCTCGCAGCGACCCCACGACGTCTCAGAGCCTATAGTTTGTTCCTATACCGCCACTTCCTGGAATTATTCCCAGGGCCCGAAGTCAGGCTGACTGGCAAAACAATTGTTGCTTTTTCAACAGGCTGCTATATGAGCCTTTAGTACGTTTCGTAATGATTTCTCGTCAGCGCCGAGGTGAAACTGCTCTCCAAAGATCCACATCTCTTCTGCCAGTACTCGGTGAAGCTGTCGCGGCTCATTGAGCGTGTTTTTTAATGACCCGAAAAGCATTTCTTCTAAAGTATCCAGAAATCGTAAACGCCCAACCACTTGATTCGCGGCATTAATGATCGCTGATAAACGCGTGCGGCCCAGCAAACTCGCAAGGTCTTGCTGTTGTCTCTCCGGCAGTGAGACGACCTCCCGAAGTATTATTCCCAAGGTTGTTGGATTCTTTGCAAGCGCTTCGCGTAGCAACCGAAAAGTCAGCTTTTTATTGCCCTTACTCGATGTTTGAAAGTCAGGAATGTATCTGTTGACATTGACC
>CAIXQV010000734.1 GCA_903921605.1 uncultured Planctomycetaceae bacterium
ATCGACCGGATCGCTGCGAACCGCGTGCAAGAAAAAGAAATCCCACAAGAGCAACCATGCTTATGAAGCCACGACATGAGGCCAGGCGTGAACTGCTCAAACGAAGAGGCGATAACTAAGTGCCATTCGTCGATGTGACCGAAGCAGTTTGGGGCGTCGTACAAAAAGCCGTCAAGAATGACTATTCCTCTGGAACTGAAAATACCTGTCGATGCACGACGGCGGCAACGGCTGCTTCCGCGATGGGGCAATCCAGAAGAGCCACAGCTGCATCAGCGCCCAGCCGCTGACGAATATCGCCGGACCCGTTGAGCGTGCCGGGTTGACTGACAGATTGGTCACCGGTATGCCAATCAGATGGATGAGTGTCAGACCAAGGCAGATGGCGATGGGCGCAAATCCCTGCGGGGCACGCTTGTCAGTGGCACCGAGGATGATCAATAGAAACATGAATGTCAGGACGAACTCAGCCACGAATCCGGCCATCAGTGAATACTGCCCAGGCGAATGTTCGCCGTAGCCGTTGGACGCGAATCCGTCCGGCAGCTTGAAGTCCGCTTTTCCAGACGCGATCGGATAGAGTATTCCAGCTCCTGCAATTCCCCCGGACACTTGTGCAATGATGTAGGGATCAGTTCACTTGCCTTGAAGCGACCACTGACTGACAGACCTACAGAGACCGCTGGGTTCAGATGGCAGCCGGAAATATGGCCGATGGCATACGCCATCGTGAGGACCGTGAGACCAAAGGCGAAAGACACTCCCATCAAACCAATACCCACTCCTCGAAAAGCGGCCGCAAGGACAGCACTGCCGCATCCTCCAAAGACGAGCCAGAATGTTCCAATGAATTCCGCCGTACAACGCTTCCCGATATCGATGTTTTGCTTTCTGTTTTTGCCGTCTGAATTTGTCCGAATGGACGATACGGCCAGTTGTTGAAGTTACGTCTGCAGTTGTTTTGGGGCCGGTCGCTGCTTACGCAGAACCGGGTCAGGCCGATTCTTGTGATAATGGGTTGAGCTCATGCAGTCCATTGCGCATGGTCTGCGAAGGACATGTCAGTTCTTCACACATGCGAAATTCAACCCGGGATCCGGAGTTGGTGCGCCACTCAGGACAAACTGCCACGAGTCCGGACCTGGTTGCTTTACTTTTCGGGAGCGAGATAGGAGATCGGTTTGGCTGGCTTGAGTTCCCGGTTGATGTTCCCCTGTAACTGCCAGCCGGCTTCGCTCTCGAGGGCCACGCTGCGGACGCCCGAGCCGGGCGCGAAGTCAATCTGCTTCAAGTCGATTGCCACAATCGAAGGACTGAGGGCCGACTCGAAGTAGTAAACCTTGCGGGTGTGATCGAGAACCGTTCGCCAGTAGGTAGGCGCGAGATTGGGGTGCTTCGGATCGATGGTTCCCCATGGCACCGAGAGGTTTCGAATGACGCTGAACACTCCCGCAACCTGCTGCCGGACTTTGTCCGTCTCCGGCAACTTGGATAGGTAATAAGATGCTCGGACAAAGCGATCTTCCGAAGCGTGCGAACCGGGGAGGAATTTGCTGCCGTCCTGGCGGGACCAGTAACTGTTGAGGGTCAGCTGTTGTTCGTACGTCGGACTATTGGTCATCACTTGGTACTGCCGGCCGTGGTGAATCACCAGCTTGCCGTCGAGGTACTCCATGATCGCCGAATCACCGCTGGGGTCGCTAAGCGAAAGATGCACGGTCGGATGCCCAGCGCCGCCCGGACCGAAGCTGACCGGCACAAGGTAGACGGGCTCGGCTTTCATCCCTTCAACGGCTTCTTTCACGGTGCCGAAGTTGGAAAGAACATACTGAAGCCAAGCGGTCCAGGAAATCCGAGGTTTGTCGCCCGACGACTCCGGGCCAAAGTCGGTCTCGGCGAGATAAAGCATGTTGCCGCCCAGCCCCTGTTCGTTCATTCCGTCGAAGACGCCGCTGATCGGTCCCCCAGGATTGGCCGCTCCTGCTGCGACGACCACTCCATATTTGCTTGTCCAGCTATAACCGCCGGGCAGACCCTCGTTCCTTTCGCCTCGAGGAATCACATAGAAATGGGTGTCAAAGTCATAGGGCCAGTCCATCGTCCGACCAGTGATTACCGAGCCGTCGCGGCCAATCCAGGTTGCCCGAGAACAGGCGCTGGCGGTGGCCCCCCCCCGGGACACGCCAAGCAACCAACCAGCCACAAAACGATTATTTTTCTTAGTACATTCTTATGGTGATTCATCCGTTGGTCCAATCAAAGCAAAGGTTGCCCAATCAAGGCAATTTTCAACAACGTCCCCGTTAATTATATTATCCAACCGGTAAGTAAAAAATCGAGGCCGCGGTCGGCCACGTACCTGCCAACTCTCTAGTTTGAGGAGTGATTTACCGGGTCCGGAAGCAACCATGGAGGTTGGGCTCGCACTCCGGTAACAACCCTTTCGAACTCTCCGACTCTCGGAAGAGCAGCTGAGTGCCAAGAGCAGCTACGTGCAAGTCACTTTTGAAAGAGAAACCAGCTTTTTATTCCATTTTTCTGAAGCGTCCGTGCTGTTGAGGTTTGTGATCTAAATCGTTCGGGGCCCCGGTATGGGAACAGGGGCCTCCCGAGCCCGTCCGCACCTGCCACCGCTCCGACGAGAGCTGCGATCGGGCTGTGTTTCTATTCTGGATATCCTGCATCGGTGAGCGTCGAACGATGTGGCGACAATCCCGCCGTGTCTTCAAATAGATGGCGAGCCAGGTACGTTTTCCGGCCAGACTCACGAGCCGTGGAATCGACTTGATTTGACAAATCTGGAGGCAGATATTCCGATTTTGTAACTCCCTCAGGACTAACCGTCATGAATTAGATGAGATTTCGTTTTCACTCTTCCCCCGTGGTGTCGATCGACCCTCGAAACAGCACTTTATACACTACTCAGATCGTCACGACTGACGCGTGAATCCGATTTCCGCTTCACTGCTTCGGTCCGACACGTCGGAGTTGGTGGGAACGCCGCGTTCGATAAGGTCGTTTTGCCGGATCGGTGGCAGAAATCTGACTCAGGACACGCGATCCGGAGTGAGTTTCGCCTGAAGCGTTACGTGCGGTCATCGCTACCAATTCTTCGCATCTTCGCCGCATGGGAGTCCGTCTTCATTTCGACCGGGACGCGTGGCTGCAGTGCGATCCATCATAAATCAGATTGTCAGGGTTGTCGGCCGTCGGATCAACGGGCAAGGTAATGGCTGTCATTCGCGACGGTATCGCCCCAATGCTGATGCAGCGGAATCCGCACGACATCACCGCGATACGACGTGCGATGGAGTTTGCGGACTGGTTCAAAACCTTTCGGTCGTGCAGGCGTTGAAATCGCGATGTGGGATACACCGGAAAGGTGCGTTTGCGGTGGCTCAGCCATCCACGATTTCAAAGCCCTTCCGATAGTCGCGGGCAATGAGCCCCTGGGCCTGTTCGTCGCCGACAATGGCTTCGTTCATCGGGTCCCAGGTGATCTTGCGGTTCAGGCGGGCTGCGATTCCGGCAAGGTGGCACGTTGAAAGTGCTCGATGGTGACTGAACACGTCCGAAATGGGTTCTTTCCGATCCCGCGCTGCTTCAAAGAAATTGCGGAAATGGTCCACCAGCGGGCGATTCTTGTAGACTTCCTCCATGGCTCCATTCGGTAGCGGGTTCGATTTGAGCTCTTCAACCGGAGCTCCGGTCAGCTTGCCCCGATTCACAAAGATCCGGCCTTCGGTGCCCTCAAAGAGAATGCCGTTGTCGCCGTCATGGCGGATCTCTATTTCCACTCCGTCATCAAACGTCGTCCGGATAAGAAACTGTGTGGCCGTGTTGTATCGTGACGGATCGACCGGGTAGCCATTCTTGAATTCGACCGGGTGCCGGACCATAATCGGATCAATGGTCAGAGGACCCGTTTCGGTTTTCCCAAGTCCCCATGTGGCGATGTCTACATGGTGGGCTCCCCAATCGGTCAGTTTTCCTCCAGAGTACTCGTACCACCAGCGAAATTCATAATGGCATCGCGACCAGCTTTGTGTCTCGCCATTATTGCCGGCCAGATATCGAAACTCCTTCTCCGGAACCGGACCCTGCCACAGGTTCCAGTCCAACGATGAAGGAGGTGCGACCACCGGGATCTGTGGGCTTTCTGGTGCGCCGCCGATGCTGCATGTGGCCTTCGTCACCTTTCCCAGTCGCCCGGCGCGAATCAACGCGACGGCCCGGATGAATTGCTCTTCGCTGCGCTGCTGGGTACCAATCTGGACAATCCGACCTGTCCTCGTGCACACATCGCAAACCTGCCGGCCTTCGGAAATCGTCAGCGTCATCGGCTTTTCGCAGTAGACATCCTTTCCGGCCAGCATGGCTTCAATCGCAATCTTGGCATGCCAGTGATCTGGTGTGGAAATGTGGACGATGTCGATGTTCGGGTCGTCAAGTATCGCCCGGTATTCGGCGTGAACTCCGGGTGCGCTGCCAGTCCATTCCTTCGCGAGTCCCGCTGCCAGTTCGCGCCGAGTCGCGTCAGCATCGCAAACAGAGACGTAGTCGCCGTATTTGCGAAAATCAGGGGCCGATCCCCACGGGCCATCCACGCCGGTGGCTTTCTGGCACCAACGACTGCCCGTTCCAATCGCTCCGACACGGGGCCGGTCGTTGGCCGACACGAAACCGCTCGCTCGTCCGCTTCGGTTCAAAAGAACGGCCGCCCCAACGAAGCTCAGCGAAGATTGAAGCAGACTGCGACGGGAAAGTTGACTCTTTGACATGTGACCGGACTTCTCGTTGACGTGGTTTTTGACAATCATCATGGAACGCCGGGGGCGGCAATTTCACGGTTCTTTGACCCGGCTTGATAATTTCGCTGAACGATTCCGCCCCTGATCTAACTCAGGATGTTCTGGCGGTGCCGTGAAGGCGGAATCGCCCGGATTTGCGTAACGCGCCTGAGAAGTTTCATGATCAGTGGATCAATCCCAGGTTCTTCAATGGGAGGATACTCATGAGGCGATGTATCCTCAACTGTGTGGTGTTGACGGGCCAGTGTTCGACAGCCTGCACTGGTGAGGAATCTCGACCGGAATGCATCTCGCTTGCAGTTGCCCCGGAAGCAATCCTGAAAGAACTCATCCCGCCAGGCGATAGCCAAAGAAGTGCGTGATGATAAGATGAAAGCGAAATATCTCCGGAGCGATTCCAGGCTCATGCGGAAAGTGAATCCCGGATCCCCCCTTTGTTCTTCAGGCGCTTTTTCCCTTGATGGAAAGCCGGAGCAATGAGTTCCTATCGCAAAATCAACGCGGACACACCAGGTTTGCAAACGACTAATGATTTACCGCCGCACATTGGCTTGGTGCCAAAAGCATTGAATCCGTCCGTTCGTTTTTCGGCGATGGCCCTGATCGCGGCTTTGTTTTGCTCCTCGAAACTGCTTTTTGCTCAGGCCGATAAGACAACGACACCCATTGTCTCGGACAAAAAGGCCTTCGAGGAGACCGTCTCTCCATTCTTGACGAAGTACTGCGCCGACTGTCACGGCGAAAGCAGCAATGAGTCAGGTGTCGTCTTGTCCGGCATCAGTTTTGATTTGGCATCCGGCCATGATATAGAGCTTTGGAATACGCTACTGCGGCAACTGCATTTGGAAGAGATGCCGCCGACCGAGAGTGAACAACCCGAGCAACACGAAAGAGATGCTGTGATGCTCTGGATCAATGCGGAACTGAAAAAATCCGGCAACGTTTCTGATCTCTATACGAAATTGGAAAGTCCGAGCTTCGGAAATTATGTGAACCATGAAAAGCTTTTCAGCGGCGAAATCACTGCGGAGCCTTTTTCACCGGCGCGGTTGTGGAGAACCAGCCCTGAAGTTTTCGAAAATGTGAAATCCAACTACGGAGAGGGAGCCAGGGATTTTAGACAGCCTTTTCCGTTGGAAGATAAAGTTGGTATCAAAGATTATGCCAACCTCCTGTTTGCGGATTCAGCGGTTGTGAGTGTGTTGATGAGCAATGCGGCTTTTGCGGCCGACGAACTCATCAAGCATTCTCCCATCGCTTCTTCAGACGCAAGTCCCAGTGATGATATGCTCGCTTCTGCTATCAGCGAACATTTCAGGATGGTTGTCTACCGAGAGCCCCTGCAAGAAGAGATCAGCAGTTACTCGGAGCTTTTCAGAAAGACAGCCAAAGAGGGCGGCAATGCCGAGGCCATGCGATTGGTTTTGATGGCGGTGATGTTGCACCATGAATCCGTCTACAGAGTTGAGATCGGTCTTGGCAAAGAAGATTCTCACGGACGTCGGATGTTGTCCGGTACTGAAATGGCGTTTGCCATCGCTTTTGCTCTAACAGATCGCCCGCCTGATGAGGCACTGCTTCAGGCCGCAGAAGAGGGGAAGCTGAACAGCAGCGAGGATGCGCAGGTACAGGTTGCACGCATCCTTCAGGATGACGCGATTGACAAACCAAGGATCCTGCGTTTCTTCCAGGAGTTCTTTGGCTACTCCCAGGCCCATAAGGTTTTTAAGGACGAAGATCGCTCGGGGGGATTTGCTTACTACGGCGAAAACTATCCTGCGATGTACGAGAAGGACGCGGATTTTTTCGTCATGAACATTCTGGAGAAAGACCGGGATGTATTCCGACAACTGCTGACGTCAGACGAGTACTACATCATCAACAGAGCGACATTTCGGAACACGGTCTACGATTTCTACAAGAAGAACCAGCAGCAGCTTGATGCAGGAGAATATCCGGAAGCCAAACAGAAGGAACTCCTGCAGAGATTGAACCTGAAGGGCTGGCATGAACTGAATGTGAAATACAACCTGCACAACTTCAATAAAGGATTCGATGGCAGTGTCGCTGCGATAAAGCAGATCGTGGAGGAGCAGTATAGCTGGATGGACACCAAAGACGAAAACATCCTTCTGCATCGCATGCAGGCTCTGTATGCAAAGTATCCGATGGTTTACGACCTCAGGGATGATGAGCAGGATTTCCTGTTGCCACAGCCTTACAAGCGACCGAACCGTGCCGGGATGTTGACTCATCCCGCCTGGCTGATTGCACATTCATTGAATGACAGCACGGACCCGATTCGGCGAGGCAAATGGGTCAGGGAGCGATTGCTTGGAGGCGTCATACCGGACATTCCGATCACAGTGGATGCCTCTATTCCGGAAGACCATACGAAAACGCTCAGAGAAAGGTTGCAGAAGACGGAGAAAGCTGAATGCTGGCGTTGCCACAAGAAGATGAATCCACTTGGATATGCCTTCGAAATCTATGATGACTTCGGACGGCATCGAACGGAGGAAAGTCTGGCCAAAGGAGATACCAAACCGGTCAATGCCAAAAGTGAGCTGGCGGGCACGGGCGAGCAGAAATTGGATGGCGAATTCAAGGATGCTTTGGAAATGATAGATAGACTGGCCGAATCAGATAAAGTTCGTCAATGTATGATCCGGCATGTGTTTCGATACTTTATGGGTCGCAACGAAACGCTCAACGATTCAAAAACACTCATTTCCGCCGATCGGGCTTACCTGGAAAGTGGCGGCAGCTTTAAGGCACTTTTGATTTCCATTCTTTCGTCGGACTCGTTCCTTTACCGCAAAACACTTGAACCGACTTCGAGGTAGCCCCATGAACCCGACACGACGCAACACTCTGAAGAATCTTTCACTGGGGGCAGGATCCTTCTTGTTATCGCCTTTTCTCCGCCAGGTAGAACTCCAGGCCGCAGGCAATGCGATCGCGATGCCCAATCGTTTCGTGTTTGTTGTGAAATCGAGCGGCATCATTCCTGATGGCATCACGCCTGACGCATTCAAAGGCAAAGATTCGAGCGGCAGTTTATTCAGTCAGGGTCTGTCAGACGTTTCTCTGCCGTCATCAATGCACGCCCTGGAGCCCTTTAAAGATCAGCTTTCGATCGTGCAGGGGCTTTCGGGGAAAATGTGCCGTGGTGGTCACTCCAGCTGGTTTGGCATGATGGGTGTCTACATGACTGGAGGGGAATTTGATGCAGGTGCGGTTATCAGAGCCACCGCCGATGCAGAATTGGCCAAACTCAACCCAGCGCCGTTTAATCATTTAGGACTGGCGATCAGAGGGAAGGCGTTGAGCAGTGATTATGGTGGGACCATGTATCCTGGGATCAGCGCCGTCGGTCCGGGACAGGAACTTCCCTTTCAGGGATCCCCCGACATTGCCTACGAACAACTGTTCGGCTCTGCCGTTTCGTCCAACAGCGGGGCTGAAAAGAGGTTCAAGCTGCAAGGGAATCTTCTTGATTTCATGGTCGATGATATCAGGAAGGTCACGAAGGCTATTCCCTCGTCGGAACATGGCAAGATGGATGCCTACCTCAACGCGTTTGAAGAACTTCAGGTACGTCACAGCAAGTTGTCGAGCATGAAGGAACAGATCGCCGCCAACGCGCCGGGGTACACTGACAAATTCACTTCTACGGTTGAGGAGGTTCGTCAGGAAGCACAATTTGATCTGGCCACGGCGGCATTGATTGCAGGCCTCACCAACGTGGTCACGATTCGCCTGGACAATGTGGATATGACCTACAAAAAGCTGGGTATCGACGAACATAACCATGGCATCGGACACAACGAAGGCACGAAAAGCCAGACTGAATACCGTGAGATCATCCAGAAACACCATTCAGAACTTCTGGCGACGATGGCCGGGAAACTGAGAGCAGTTCCTGAGGGTGATGGAGACATGCTGGACAACACCATGATTATCTTCCTCTCTGATTCGAGCGATAATCACCACGGAACTGGAATGGAGTGGCCTTATCTGATTGTTGGCGGAGGCGGCGGTAAGCTCAAGCTGCCGGGGCGTTATCTGCGTTACCCGAAATATGGTGAAAAGGGCTGCCGTACCATCGGCGACTGGTGGACCACTCTGCTCAATGCCTACGGCAACCCCATCAAGTATTATGGCAACGAAGATCTTGTGCTTAAACAGAACGGCTGTTCGCACGCGGGACCACTTGAGGAGCTTTTGGTTTGATTGTGGCGGTGCTGAACTTAACTCCGTCGAAGTAAAGCAGAACCAACAGACACGAGACATCCATGAAAACGAAACTCATCCTCACCGCAGCGCTGCTGTGCTTCGTCTCTCCGAATTGCTTCGCCCAGCCGCTCAAGGTTTTCATTCTGGCTGGCCAATCGAACATGGAGGGACATGCTGAGATCCGCACCTTTGACTACATCGGCAAAGATCCCGCCACGGCACCCTTGCTCAAGGAGATGCGCAATCCTGATGGAACGCCGCGCGTATGTGACAAGGTCTGGATGTCGTATTTGACCGGGCCTTATGATGGCAGCGCGAATGGCGAGGGCCTGGGGAAACTGACTGCCGGCTTTGGCGAACGCGGAGACAACCCGACCCGGTTAAGTAACAAGATCGGCCCTGAGTTCACCTTTGGTATCACCATGGAAAAAGCACTGAAGGAACCCATCCTGATCATCAAGACCGCCTGGGGCGGCAGGTCGCTCAATACCGAGTTTCGTCCGCCAAGCGCCGGGCCATACGTGCTTCCCAGACAGATTCAAGAAGAATGGGACAAGCATCCGCAGGGTGCCCACGGCATTCCCAAACTGGAAGATCGAAAGAAATGGCAGGAAGACAAAGATGCCGCGTCAGGTGTGTTTTACCGCATGATGGTTGAGCATGTGAAAATGGTGCTCGCAGATCCGGCTCGGGTCTGTCCGGCCTATGATCCCAGGGAGGGCTATGAAATTGCGGGTTTTGTCTGGCTTCAGGGTTTCAACGATCTCGTCGATGGCCAGACCTATCCGAATGGCGATTACGATGAATACTCGCGCCTCCTGGCACACTTCATCCGCGACGTACGCAAGGACCTGTCCGCCCCGAAGATGCCCTTCGTCATCGGCGTGCTGGGTGTCGATGGTGAAAAAAACGTCAACTTCCGCAAAGCAATGGCCGCTCCGGCTGCCATGCCCGAGTTCCAGGGCAATGTCGTTGCTGTCGATACAGCACCTTTTTGGGATCGTGATATCGAAGCCGCAGAACCGAGGCAGGGCGAGTACAACGAAATCGTCGGCACGGCGCACACATTGAAAGCAGATGGCACGCTCGATACGGAACGGAAATGGGACAGGTTCTGGAAGCCGATTGGTAAGCCACAGCCACAGGAGCGAAATTGGCGCTTCGTCACGGTTGATACCACCGAGACGAAGGAGAAACTGGAAGAGTTCACGGACAGAAGATTCCGCGATATCACACTGCCCGCCGAAATGGAGAATTGGTATCTGCCTGACTTCGATGACAGCCAATGGACAGCAGGCAAGGCTCCCATCGGCAAGGGCGTGTGGAACCACAGCGGAATTACCCTCGACAAGTTTTCTTCAATGTGGGGCAAAGAAGAATTCCTGCTCATGCGTTCGACTTTCGAAGTAGAAAGCCTCTATTACGACGCCTACCGCATCGCGATTCTGGCGAGACAAGGATTTCATGTTTATTTGAACGGCCACATGATTCACACCTATATCTGGTGGAAGGATGAGCCGCAATACAGATCAATTGTTCTCGATCAAGAACAGACTCAATACTTGAAGAAGGGGAAGAACGTCCTGGCGGTTTATACCAATGACCAATACTCCCCCGACTCCCCGGAACATTATGCCGCGCTCGATGCATGGATTGAGGGAATCACTAGGGCGGATCAGGAGAAACTCGACCTCGCTTTGGAGGAAGTCCTTTCACCCAGGGACAGAGAAGCACTCAAAGGCGCATCCAACGGTGGCTACCACTACTTCGGCAGTGCAAAAATCTTTGCTCAGATGGGCAAAGCCTTCGCCGAAGCGAACCTCGAACTCATCAAAAAGTGAGATCGTGAAATCAAAACTGCCGATAGCGTTTTCGGCCCATGCGGCTCCACCACCTTCTGATGGCGGCCACTGCGAACTCTGCTGTGTCATGGCTGATGCCGACCGAAACTCCTGCTTCGTTGTGTGTGATATCGTAAACGCCATAGGGCACAGCCTTGCCGAGTTCTTTGTCGGGAATGTCATGCGTTGTGACCTTTCGAGGAGCCCCTTTCATGCGGTACCTTTTCCCGGAATTCTTCATGTTTCCCAGCGGTTCCTTCTTCTTTGTATCGACCGAGATCACGGGCTGACTGGTCTTCTGAAACGCTTTCACTCGCGAGGCAATATGCCGGAACTGTGCATCGCGATCGGGATGCTGTTTCCCTTCGATCTTCTTGCGGTTGACCTGCAGACGGTATCCCTGCGAACGCAACAACTGCCCGACTTTGGTACTGCTGACTTGAAATCCCTGCTGTCGAAGCTCCTTGGCCAGTTGACGTGTCCCCTGACAGATCCAGCGTAACGGAACCATTGGGTCTCCCCGCGTTTCGGCTTCTACGAGCGACTCAATCGCATAAATCAATTCGGGTTGCAGGCTCTCGCAACTCGGTCGCCCCGCTCCGGGACGACGCTGCCGATCTGCGGAAGCGGCGCTCGGATCATCAAGCTCCTGAATTCCATTACGGATCGTCCGATCAGACAAGCCCGTTGCTTCGGCAACAGCGGCGATTCCGCCGCGACCGAGCGACCTTGCTTCAGCTGCCGCCCATCGCCGACGTCCACGCTCGTCAAGATCCCCAACGATCGCTATAAACTTCTCGCGAATCCATCGCACTATATTTGCTTCCGGCATAGCCGAAAGTGTCCAGTTTCGGACCGATGTTCACAATACCAATCCGGTAGTTAATTGTTTTGCAGCGCCTTAGTCCGTGTCCGCATTTCCGCGCAACGCCTCGCACAGTGCGAGAACAAAGAAACCATGAGGAACCTTCGGATTGTCAGTTTGTCCGCTGGTTGATTGCGTCTCGGAGCAACCAAGCACTCCGCTTCGGCAGGGGACTCGCGTCGGTCACATCGAGGCCCTAGAAAACGGGTCTTTGCAAACTGCTCCGGTCCGACACGCGTCCGACACGCCGGAGTGGCATCGATTTGACTCGCCTAGTCGGCGGCACTCCATCAAGTGGCGCAGTCATGTTGGCTACGGATGGAAGTCCGTGGAACGAGGAAGTGATCGCAACACTGGCATGAAATGACTCCAGCCCAAACCACACAGGAGGGCGTGTCATGAGTTGCCAAGGCCGAGATCGTGCCGGTCCATTTTGATGCCG
>CAIXQV010000735.1 GCA_903921605.1 uncultured Planctomycetaceae bacterium
CTGCCTCGATTCAGCTCGCTTCCCCATGCCCATCAAATCACCATCCGTTGCTGACCATCAGACCATCCACCTGTCACTGCCGACCATTCTACGGATCCAAATATTCAGCACCAGGTCAGCATGGCTGGTTTTTCAACGGGCTGCTAATACTTTGTCAGACCAGGAATCGTACGTTGGACATTCTTGTCCGACGTCCGTGCGACGGGCAGGAATGCCCATCCTACCCAATGCCGACGAAGCACAAGTCAGCCACCGGATGTCATTGGGTTTACGCCAAACACAGTCGCCTGTGGCTTGCCGTTAAACAAGTTCATTTCATCTCTTTAAAGAATTTACTCGTATGAACACATCTATCTCTATTGTTGCTGATCCCAATCAAATGTACGAAACCGAAAATGATATTCCGCTGCTGCGTCGCACGGCTTTGAACGTACTAATGAATCAGCGACTGGCGTCGGCAATTGATCTGCAATTGCAGTTGAAGCAGGCCCACTGGAATGTCAAAGGGCCAAACTTTATCGGCCTGCACGAACTGTTCGACAAAGTCAGTGAAGCGATCGAACCTTACGTCGACATGATCGCCGAACGCATCGTGCAGCTGGGTGGAACAGCTGAAGGAACGATTCGAGGTGCTGCGAATCGTTCAAGGCTCACGGAGTATCCTTCAAGCATCGGCGATGGCTCTGCTCACGTCGACGCGGTGGCTCATGCGTTGTCGACGTTTGCTTATGAGTCCCGCAACACGATCACCGAAGCCGATGAACTGGAAGACGCCGTAACGGCCGATCTGTTCACTGAGGTAACTCGGGGTATCGACAAGTGGCTGTGGTTTGTTGAGGCTCATCATCAGGCAACAAAGTAGGTCGTGGTTATATGTAATTCGTTTAACGGAAAGCCGAAGGCGTCAGTGTCTTGTTGATTTGATCAGCCGGAACGCGTTAGCGTCCGGTTTGCGCTGCAAGAATCTTGCTTGCAAAAACAACCGGGGGCTAACGCCCTGCGGCTGATGAACCGCTGAACGAGTCCAACGACGCCGGCGGCTTGCCGTCAAACGAAAATGGCCGCCCTCAAAGATCTCACCCTATGACTTTACCATTCAAACGAATCGCCTGGATTGTCGCTGGCATCTTCGCCGTCGCTGGCGTCTCGTGGTTCGCCTGGACGTCAATGAAACCGACCGGGCCGGGACCTGGCTTCGTCGGCGGCAATGGGCGGATTGAAGCGACCGAGATTGACGTCGCGACGACTCTGCCCGGGCGCGTTATTGAGATCTTTGCGAATGAAGGAGACTTTGTCACCGCGGATCAGCCGCTGGCCCAGATGCAGATTGATTCGCTGGATGCGCAAAAGGACGAAGCGAATGCCCAGTACCGTCAGGCTTTGGCTGCCGTCACAAGTGCGGAAGCTCAAGTGGCAGTAAGACGGAGCGATGTGGTCGCTGCACTGGCGATTGTCGGCCAACGCGAAAGTGAACTCGATTCGATGAAGCGGCGACTGGTGAGATCCGAACAGGTCTCTCTAAAGGGCGCGCTGACTCCGCAGGAACTGGATGATGATCGAGCCAATACAAAGACCGCCGAACAGGCGTTGGCGGCTGCGAAAGCTCAGGTGGCTGCAGACAATTCAGCGATCGATGCCGCGATCGCGCAGGTGGCCGGGGCGAACTCCGGAGTCTCCGCCGCGCAGGCCACAATGGCTCGTATCGAGTCGGATCTTCGCGATTGTCAGTTGAAGTCACCGCGATCCGGACGGGTCCAGTACCGGATTGCTCAACCCGGCGAAGTTCTGGCAAGCGGTGGCAAAGTCCTGAATCTTGTGGACCTGAGCGACGTCTACATGACGTTCTTTCTGCCAGAGAACGTCGTCGGAAAAGTTCCGTTGGGAAGCGACGTGCGGATTATCCTCGATGCTGCATCGCAGTATGTGATTCCGGCCAAAGTCTCTTACGTCGCCAGCACCGCCCAGTTCACTCCGAAGACCGTTGAAACGGCCAGTGAGCGTCAGAAACTTATGTTTCGAGTCAAAGCACAGATCAGCCATGAATTGCTGCTGAAACATTTGAAAGTCGTGAAGACCGGACTGCCCGGAATGGCATGGCTCAAACTGGATCCCTCGGCGGAATGGCCGAAGGAGCTGGAGATCAAGGTGCCTGAGTAGATTGCACCTTGACGAAGACGTCTGGCAGTGCGATCAGAGACTCGTGAATCGCAGATCCCGTCGGCGGAGCGACGGGTGTACCGTCCACTCGTCGCTCCGCCGACGGGAGATTCCCAACGCGTCCATGAAAAGAAGTCGGCGCGATCATCCGAAACCGCAGACAAATGCCTGAAACCGTTCCCAGCCCCAACGCCTCCGTCGCCAGCGTCGTCGATGTCTCACTGACGTACGGCAAGGTCGCGGCGTTAAAGGGCGTCTCGCTGCAAGTTCCGGCAGGGAAGATTGTGGGGCTTATCGGACCGGATGGAGTTGGCAAGTCGAGCCTGCTTTCTCTGCTCTCTGGCGCCCGAGCTGTTCAGACGGGGCATGTGGAAGTGCTGGGTGGTGACATGGCATTGAAGTCCCATCGACGAGTCGTGTGTCCGCAAATTGCCTATATGCCACAGGGGCTGGGGAAGAATCTTTATGCTTCGCTGTCCGTGGAGGAGAACCTTCAGTTCTTCGGACGCTTGTTCGGTCACGACAAGGCGGAGCGTCGTCGCAGGATTGATGAGCTGACTGAAAGTACCGGACTTTTTCCGTTTCTTTCGCGAGCGGTTGAAAAGCTGTCGGGAGGAATGAAGCAGAAGCTGGGACTTTGCTGTGCTCTGATTCATGACCCGGAGTTGTTGATTCTGGACGAGCCCACGACGGGAGTTGATCCGCTGGCCCGCGTGCAATTCTGGGAGCTGATCAGTCGGATTCGCAACGATCAGGCCAGCATGAGCGTCATCGTCGCGACCGCCTACATGGACGAAGCACAGCGATTCGAATGGCTGGTCGCGATGGATGCCGGGCAGATTCTTTCCACGGGAACGCCCGCGGAACTCCTTCAGCGCACTGGCATGAATTCTCTGGACGATGCGTTTATTGCACTGATGCCGGAAGAAAAACGCCTGGGGCATCGAACGATCATGATCTCGCCATTGGCAGAAGAATCGCATGCCGACGTTGCGATTGAGGCTGTGGATCTCACAAAACGGTTCGGAGCTTTTACTGCGGTGGATCATGCCAGCTTTCGTATTCGACGCGGCGAGATCTTTGGATTCATCGGTTCGAATGGATGCGGAAAATCGACCACGATGAAAATGCTGACAGGACTGCTGCAGCCCACCGAGGGCCATGCATCGCTGTTCGGCCACTCGGTCAATACCGACGACATCGCGACTCGGCGTCGAGTGGGTTACATGTCACAGTCGTTTTCGTTGTATTCAGAATTGTCGGTGCGTCAGAACCTGATGCTTCACGCACGACTGTTCGACATGTCCGAAAAGGAGATTCCTCAGCGTGTCAGCAATCTGGTCAACCGGTTCGGACTGGAATCGGTTGTGGATTCGATGCCGGACACACTGCCGCTGGGCATTCGCCAGCGATTGTCGATGGCCGTTGCGCTGGTCCATCAGCCCGAACTTCTGATTCTTGATGAGCCGACGTCGGGCGTGGACCCGATTGCTCGGGACAGCCTGTGGCAGTTGATGATTGACCTGTCGCGGAACGACAAAGTGACCATCTTCATCTCTACTCACTTCATGAACGAAGCCAGCCGGTGCGATCGCATCTCGCTCATGCATGCCGGCAAAGTGCTTGCGACAGATGCTCCTGCGGAACTCGTGCGACTTCGCAATTCGAGCACTCTGGAAGAAGCGTTTATTGGATATCTGAAAGAAGCGGAGAGTGCGAATTCGAACGAAGTCACAGTGAGTCATCCCGTTGCTGCGTCGCCCGGAACGCCCATTCATTCGGCCTCCAGCCACCTTTCTCCTCGTCGTGGGGGAGAAGTGAAATCAACAGGGTTTCCCTTCAACTTCGGTCGCGCGTGGAGCTACACGCTGCGCGAAACGTTGGAGCTTCAGCGTGATCCGGTGCGAGCGACCATGGCGCTGCTGGGGACTGCGATCCTGATGTTCGTGTTTGGGTACGGCATCAGTCTTGATGTCAATGATATGACCTATGCGGTGCTCGACCGTGACCAGACAACACTCAGTCAGAACTACTCGCTGAACTTGTCAGGGTCTCGGTATTTCATCGAGCACCCTCCTCTTGCGGATTACGAAGAACTTGATCTGCGAATGCGAAGTGGGGAACTGTCTTTGGCGATTGAGATTCCGCCGGGATTTGCACGCGACGTCAAGCGAGGAACTGCGGTCGAGATCGGCGCATGGGTTGACGCGGCCATGCCGACTCGGGCTGAAACCGTGCAGGGTTATGTTCAGGGAATGCACCGCAGTTGGCTGCTGGATATCACAACTCGCAAGCTGGGGCAGGATTCGTCTAAAGGCGCTGCGACCATTGAGACCAGATTTCGGTACAACCCGGATGTGAAGAGTCTTCCTGCGATGGTCCCTGGTGTGATTCCGATGCTGCTCATGATGATCCCGGCGATGCTGGCCGCGTTGTCGGTCGTTCGGGAGAAGGAGCTGGGATCGATCATCAATTTGTACGTGACGCCCGTGACGCGCAGTGAGTTTTTGCTGGGGAAGCAATTGCCCTACATCGTACTTGCGATGTTCAATTTTCTGCTGATGACTATTCTGGCCGTCACGGTGTTCAGCGTTCCGGTCAAGGGCAGCTATTTGGCGCTCGCCGTCGGTGCGTTGATCTTTGTGATGTTCTCGACTGGCTTTGGGCTGTTCGCTTCGACATTCACAAAAAGCCAGATCGCGGCACTCTTTGCAACGATGTTCGGAACGATGATTCCGACCGTTCAGTTTGCCGGACTGATCAACCCCGTTTCGTCACTTGAAGGTGTTGGTGCGATCATTGGTCGCATGTATCCGGCGTCTCATTTTCTGATCATCAGTCGTGGCGTGTTCAACAAGTCGCTCGGCTTTTTCAGTCTCAGCTCATCATTCTGGCCCATGATGCTGGCCGTGCCGGTGATCCTTGGTGTGTCTGTTCTGTTGCTGAAGAAACAGGAGACGTAACCTCATGTCACACGCGAGCAACATCTATCGACTGGGCACGAAAGAACTTTGGAGCCTTGCACGAGATCCGATCCTGCTTGGTCTGATCGTCTACACATTCAGCTTCTCGATTTACATTTCCGCCACCGCCAAACCAGAAACTCTGCACAACGCTCCGATTGCGATCGTGGATGAGGATGATTCACCATTGTCGGCCAGTATCATTTCGGCATTCTATCCGCCACGATTCAAGTCGCCCCGGATGATCACTCAGGCCATGATTGATGGCGGAATGGATGCCGGAGACTTTACGTTTGTGGTGGACATTCCCCCGGACTTCCAACGTGATGTTCTGGCTGGCAAGTCCCCGGCGATTCAATTGAACGTGGATGCGACAAGAATGAGTCAGGCCTTTGTCGGCAGCAGCTACATCCAGCAAATGGCGATGGATGAAGTCAATGAGTTCACTCAGCGGCGCAAAGGTACGACACCAGCCGCCATAGGGCTGGCACTTCGAGCCCGCTTCAATCCCAATCTGGAACAGGCCTGGTTTGGCTCACTGATGGAAATCATCAACAACGTCACAATGTTGTCGATCATCCTGACAGGAGCCGCGCTGATTCGGGAACGCGAACACGGGACCATTGAGCATCTGCTGGTCATGCCGGTCACTCCTGCAGAAATCATGCTGGCGAAGGTGTGGTCGATGGGGGCGGTGGTGCTGATGGCCGCTGGGCTTTCACTGGTCTTTGTCGTGCAGGGGCTCATTCGAGTTCCGATCGAGGGCTCTGTCAGTCTTTTTCTTGTCGGGACGGCCCTGCATTTGTTTGCGACCACCTCTCTCGGAATCTTTATGGCGACGCAGGCGAACTCCATGCCGCAGTTCGGAATCCTCGCCGTTCTCGTGATGATGCCACTGCAGTTATTGTCAGGCAACGCGACACCTCGCGAGAGCATGCCGGACTTTATTCAGAATTTAATGCTCATCGCACCAACAACGCATTTTGTGGCGATCGGTCAGGCCATTCTTTTTCGAGGAGCCGGGTTTGCTGTCGTCTGGCCATCATTCGCTGCGCTACTGCTAATTGGCGGAGCATTCTTTTTCATTGCTCTGAATCGGTTCCGCAGGTCCATCAGTCAGATGACCTGATCGAATGTTCTGCATCTGTCCTGCTCGAGCAGATTGGTAGCAACGGTCAGGCTTTAATTCTCGGCCAGCCGTGGACGAACGGATTATCTTCAGAGTAAGGAAAGCTCGCGTGCCGTTTCTCAGTCGTATTTATGAAGCGTAGCTATAAAGGACATTTGGGGCAGAAGATGAAGCTATTCATCATCAGAATAGGCTTCACTATTGTTTATTATGATTAAGTCGAGGAATACAATGCAAAGTCGGGTTGTTAATGTTTCGACGGCAGTTACCATTGGGGTCTGAGATGAGTGACGAGTATCACTTATCGCGGGCAATAATTTCGGATGACTAAATAAATCGCAAACCAGTTCTTTGCTGGCGGGCGAATTTACGAGTAAGCCGACATGGACTGAATCTTCAATTGAAGATTTGGTTCATGTCGGCTTTTTTCGTTGCGCTTCGCATTAACGTGGCCATCGACTGAAAGGAACTCTCCAGTGATTCAGATTTCGACATGGATTGGTCGCTGGTGGGCTCGCCCTGAAAAGACATTGACCAGACGCAATGCGCATCCGTTCGCTTTTCGCCTGCGAGTGGATTCAACGCTTATGAACCCGGGTGCCCCGAATATGAGTTGCACGGCACTGGAAGTCAGGCGGATCAGAGAATGCAATGGAACTGAGCCTGCGACGAGGACTCTTGTTCGCTCATGCGTGGCTGGCCACACCGTGAAGATTTTGCTCCTGAAGCATGCATGAAGCTGCCGGGGGATAGGTTGAAACAGGGTTGAACAATGCAGCTCATTGTAAACCAGAGATTCGGGCGCTGCTCACTTAAACAGGGAGGTTGAGATGTTAGTTTTGACGCGGAAGAAAGCGGAATCGATTGTCGTGTTTCGTTCGGACGGCGAAGACTCCGGGATCAGAATTGTTGTGCTGGAGATCTCAAAGGGAATCGTAAAGCTGGGGATCGAAGCTCCTCCCGATGTTTCTATTCATCGAATGGAGGTTTGGGAACGAATCAAAGAATCCCGCGCGGCCTTAAAGGCATCGTGAAGAATTATTAGACGACGATTCTCCGGGAAGCGCTCCCGTCCAATCGTTGGTATATTCGTTTGATCAATTGTGATGAAGTTTTGTTGCTACTTATAGGAGTTAAAGAATGTTTGGAATTCGTTTATCACTGGCAGTACTGGGTACGGCTCTTGTTCTGGGTTCGACAGCCTCAGAAGCGGAAGCGCGTCATTGTCGACACCAGCGGCACCATCGCCACCACGGACAGCGTGGCTGTTGTGATCAGGGACATACACAGGGGCATCATCAGTCCGGATATGCCTATTCCGGAAACATGAACTCGGGATGGAGTGGCCAACATCATGGACATCACGGGCAGCATGAAAATGCGGGTCAGTGTTGTGGCACTGTGAGTTGGCAGCAGGGTGGCGGATATCAGAACACTGAAGTTCACAGCGCGACTTCTGCGGTAGCGCCTCCTGCAGTGACCAGCGTACCGGCGGTCACGACTCCCCCGCAACCGGCGATCAGCCAGATCGTCGCTCCGACACCGGGAATCTAGATCTCCAGACTGCAGGCCTTGCAGGGCGGTGGGACCCGTCCGCGAGGCTTGCAGCTTCATTCCTGCGGCACGCCATTTCTTAACGAGGCTACGCCACCGGGATAAACCCGGTCGGGAAGAATGCTTGTTCGAGGACAACTCTCCGACGAGCACAACGCGTGCCGGGAATTATTTTGGGCTGCTGCAGGCCGACCACATTCTGCCTTTGGGTAACTTCTCACTGATGTGAAGAGTGACTTCCAACTTCCTTCTCCGTGAAGATCGCGCCCCGCGATCCCGGAAAGAACCGATCATGATCTCGAAATTTTTTTTGTCTGGCACGGCTCTGGTAGGCGGTGTGTTGTTTGCCGCTGCGGTCGATGAAGTGGCCCCGCCACAGCAACTTCAGAAAATTAAGACGTCGGCGATACGAAAGGAGAAGCCTGCAACTCCGGCAGACGACGAACAGAAGCTCGCAGCGCAAGAATCGGAGAGTACAGAGCCTGCGGAACGCAAGCAGTCTCCTGACGAAGATGCGATTCGACTGGTCGACGACAGCTTTGTGAAGGCCTATGAAGCGGGAGACGCAAAGGCCGTTGCAGAGCACTTCACGACAGATGCTGAATACGTCGATGAGACTGGCACTGTGTTTGAGGGACGACTTGCCATTGAAGCATCAATGAAGGAATTCTTTGAGGAATCTCCAGCTTGCAAGCTCGAGATCAGCACCGAGTCCATTCGCACAATCAGTCCGGGTGTTGTTGTTCAGGATGGCTCGACACTGATCACGCGAGGTGAAGAGTCAGCTCCTTGCGAGTGCCGATATACGACAGTCTATGTCAACGTTGACGGCAAGTGGCTGATTGCGAGTGTCCGCGACAGTGCACCACACGACCTGCGGGAACATTCCGTGCATTTGCAGCAATTGGGATGGCTCAAGGGAGACTGGATTGATGAAGGGGACGATTCGATCGTCAACTTCTCCTGTGAAGCCGTGGACAACGGCAACTTCCTGATGCGAAAATTCACCATTGTCATCGGTGGCGAAGAAGCCATGAGTGGAACTCAGCGAATCGGCTGGGACCCGTTGACAGGAAAACTTCGGACCTGGATTTTTGACTCCGAAGGCGCGTACGGTGAAGGTCTTTGGCATCATGACCAAGAGAATGATCGTTGGGTTTTGAAAACAACGGGTGTCACAGCGGCCGGAGAAACGGCTTCGAGCACGAGTCTTTACACATTCGTCAATGATCACACGATGACATGGCAATCCGTTGACCATGAGATCGCCGGCGTCCAGCAGCCAGACAGCGACATCATCACCATCGTGCGTCATTCGGCAGGTCCTGCACCAGCCATTGCCGCCGAGTTCAACGCGCCAGCGGAACGCTGATCACACGGATCAGTACAGCAGCACTCAAGGCGATTCGACCTATGACGAGGCCCAAACTCCGTCTGGACTTTAGCTTCGCGCAGCCTCAAACCTTAAGGATAATTCAATGAAACGCAATTTCTGGAAGACCGCGATGTCGTGCGGCCTGGCTTTCTGTCTCGGTTCTAATCTTTCCGGAGCGGAAGCAAATCCGGTAGGCGATGATACAGACACCCTGCTGGCTCAGGCCGGCCGCGGAGGACAAAAAGGTGGTGGTGGCCAGAGAGGTGGCGGCGGTCATCAGGGCGGAGGTCGCCCCGGCGGCGGCTCAAATCCGGGTCGAGGTAATGCGGGCGGTGGACATGCTGCGTCTTCGCGCGGAAATGCTGGCGGTGGTTTCAGTGGTCGCGGGACGATTCACGCACCGTCAATGAATGGACCGCGACTGGGCGGTGTTCGGCCGGGAAATGGCCGAGGTGGATCGATCGCAGGAGCGAATCACTCACCGTCTTTCAGTCGTCCTTCGACAAGACCCGGATCCAGAAACTCCATTGGGAACTCGATTGCCGGGCGTGAGCACCGTGGACCGATGCTCTCTCCAGGATCAGGAGCAGCACGACCGGCTCCTTCATTCAACGGTCGGAACATTGGCCTGAATCATCTCCCGCGAGGCAACAACAACTTTGGTCGGCAGATCAATAATGCTCGGATCGGCAACCGTCCATTCCAGGGGAACTCGATCAACTTCAACAATCGAGCTTTCAACGTTGGAAGCAGTCACTATCAACCATCGCACTATCGCCACAGTGGATACCACGGCTATTGGAATGGAAATCGAGGAGCAAGTACCAGGAATAACGTTCTGTCGGCGGTCGCCTACGGTCTGGGAAGTGGCCTTGGTAATGGAAATTATGGTTACGGAAACTCAGGCTATGGGAACTATGGTGGATACAATAACTACAACGGCTATGGAAATGGCTGGGGATGGGGTTTGGGCAGCGGCTATCGAGGAGGTCGCGGATACCGAAGCTACAGCGGCTACGGTTATCGGCCATTGGGATGGGGACTCGGCGGATGGGGCCTTGGCTCGCTGATCTATAATAGTGGTTATCTCGGCTACTCGAATCCGTATTATGTAAACTCCGGAACCACTGTTTATAACTACACGCAGCCGATTCCGGTTTCATACAACACTGAGGTCGCTGTCAACGAGACCGATTCCACGTCAGCCGACACGGTGCTGAATGAGGCTGTCGAGGCGTTTCGTCAGAACGATTACGATCAGGCCCTGGACATTACCAATAAGGGGATTGCTCAGTATTCCGATGACGCAGTCCTAGAGGCTGTTTCAAAACCTGATTTGTAGCAATTTCAATGGCATGAGATTTGAAGTTGATTGAGAGCGAAAGGAGTAGCTCTCATGTTAATCAGCCTGTCCTCATGGCCGAAACGACGTCGGCCGAATACGACAGGATC
>CAIXQV010000736.1 GCA_903921605.1 uncultured Planctomycetaceae bacterium
ATCGACCGGATCGCTGCGAACCGCGTGCAAGAAAAAGAAATCCCACAAGAGCAACCATGCTTATGAAGCCACGACATGAGGCCAGGCGTGAACTGCTCAAACGAAGAGGCGATAACTAAGTGCCATTCGTCACATCGACCGAGGCGGCCAACCGAGCTCCTTCTGCTCCTTCTGCTCACTCTGGACCGACACCCGGGAGTTACGTAGAGTGATGTGACTGGTGCGATTTAGGCATCTACTGTTCTTGCTTGTCTCCCGTGGTGCAGTATTGGCACTGATAGACGGTCCTGTTACCGGACGCTGCGTGTTGTGTCGCAAAAAAGTGCTATGTGCTTCAACTCATCGGTGTGCGCCCGCAGAACGCTGTGATCATTTTGTCGGCTGCTGGTTAGAAGAATAATTCAAAGTAAAGAATGATTCGGAAGGCAGAATAATTCTTAGACCGTGTTTCTTAGTGATTCAGATAATTCAAAAAGGCCAGGTAACCCCCATGCTCTGCCCGGTTGTCTCATATTTCTGAGGCGATGACTCGACGGATGATGAAAGGCCGAAGGATGAACGAGCCAGAGACGAATGATGTACTGGGACAGGAGCTGCCACCTCAGCAGTCGGCTGAAATCCCTGCGAAACGCAAGAGGGGACGGCCGAAAGGGACAACGGGAATTCCGTGGGGCAAACGGCTCGTACCAACACGTTCCAGTGTTAAGGTACTTGCCGAGGCTCAGGAAAGTCTCAAAGAAGCCCCGGTTCAGAGTAATGCAAATGTTCTCTCTCCCGCAGAAGTACTGTCGCTGGAGAAAAAGAAGGTCATTTTGGACGACGTCCGGTTCGCGATGATGATCCCCATGGCTCCCCGGAACATTGCCGTTGCCGTCTGCAGGAAGCACGGCATCAACCGGAAAACAGCCGCGGCCGTAATCGCTCGAGTGCAAAATGAACAGTCTGATACTGCCGGTTTCGCTCCCTACCAATTGGCGGAACTTGCGCAACGGGTCCTTGTCCGTGTTTTACTACAGAAGGACAGGAAACACTCGGACAAACTGAAGGCGATCAAAATCGCAGATGCGATGTTTGGAATTGCCCGTCGGCCGGACGAGGATGCCGCTGTTGGAAGTGGAGCGTGGCTGAGATGATCCGTCGCATTGATCGGATGCCGCTCGCGGAATCGGATGCTTTTCGCCAGACGATCGACAATGGATACATCCACTCACTAACAAGCATGGTTGGCTCATAGTTCGCAATTGGAGACGGTTTATCTTTGGACAGCGCCAGATGATTCGGCCTGCCCGGGAGGTCAATTGCGACGTTGCAATTTCCGGGGATCCTTCAAAAACCTTAGTCCCCAAAGCATGCTCAGTCGCTTTCGTCTTATCTCAACTGTCTGCACTCCGCCGACAGCAGACGGAAACCTCTTCACAGGACGACTGCACATGGCCCACGAAATCACTCAGCACGACAACGTTGTTTTGCACCGCACTCCAGCATGGCACGGCCTCGGCGTCGTGGTGCAGGATGCTCCGACTCCGATGGAGGCTCTGAAAATCGCCGGGCTCGACTGGAATGTCGAACAGTGGCCGATGAGCGCCACCAACGGTGAAACC
>CAIXQV010000737.1 GCA_903921605.1 uncultured Planctomycetaceae bacterium
AACCTCGCCAACGGTTTCGCGTGGGGACCAGACGGATGGCTGTATGGAACTCATGGCCGTACGAACTGGTCCGAGATCGGCAAGCCGGGTTCCTCCGCAAAGGAACGAGTTCGCTTCGACGGCGGTGTTTATCGCTACCATCCGGAACGACATGTCTGGGAGCCGTTCGCTGACGGCACAACCAATCCTTGGGGTATAGACTGGGACGATTATGGACAGGCGTTTGTCTGCAATTGCGTCGACCCGCATTTGTACCACGTGATTCAGGGAGCCCACTATGAACCCTGGCGGAACCGAGAATCCAGTCGCTATGCCTATCAGCGAATCACCACCATTGCCGACCATCTGCACTTCATCGGCAAGGGAAACGTCCATGATGGAATCGGCACCGCTGAGGAAGATGCAGCCGGTGGTGGACACGCTCATTGTGGCACGATGATTTATCTGGGCGATTCGTGGCCGGAGAAATATCGCAACACCGTCTTCATGCATAATCTGCATGGCCACCGCATCAACAACGATATTCTGAAGCGAGCGGGCTCTGGATACACCGCGTCCCATGCTCCGGATCTTATGCGTTCTCGCGATCAGTGGTATATGGGCGTGACGATGCAGTACGGTCCGGATGGTTCCGTCTATTCGCTGGACTGGTCCGACACGGGAGAATGTCACAGCGTGGTCAATACGCAAAGAACCACCGGACGAATTTTTCGCATCTCTTACGGCGATCGTTCTCCTGTCGAAACCGATCTGGCATCGCGGTCGACAATGGAGCTAGCCGAGTTGCAGTTTCATCGAAACGACTGGTTTGTCCGGCACGCAAGACGGTTGCTTCAGGAACGAGCCGTACGCGGTGACGACCTGACAGCGGCCACGATTGAACTCAAGCAGCGACTGACGACAGAGTCGGCCGTTGAGAAAAGACTTCGATGTCTCTGGGCACTGTTCTCGATTGGACAGGCTGATGCTGCGTTGTTGACCGAATTGTTGAGCGACGAATCGGAACATCTGCGTGCCTGGGCGATTCGATTGTTGAGCGAAGATCGTGAGTTGCCAGCCGCGATTCAGCAGCGTTTTGCAAACATGGCGGCGACTGATCCTTCGGCCCTGGTGTCTCTGCACCTGGCCAGCGCTGCACAGCGGATGGCGTTGAAGGATCGCTGGTCATTGGTCGAAGCGTTAAGCAGTCGGCCGGATTTTGCGGACGATCAGAATATACCGTTGATGACGTGGTATGCCGCCGAGCCATTGGTTGAACAGGATCAGGAACGTTTTGTTCAACTCGGAGGCCATTCCGAGATACCAGTCGTGCGACGCCATGTGGCTCGGCGAGTTGCCGGAATTCCCGGGAACTCTTCCGGGATTGATCAGCTCATTCGAGTCATCCGGTCGGCTGAAGGTGAGACACATCGAAGCGACTTGCTTTCCGGGCTATTGACTGGCCTTGAGGGAACTCGACGCTTCGATCTTCCTCCAGCTTGGCCCGAAGCTTACATGCTTCTGAAAGATTCAAACAATGAATCGGTCCGCGAGCAGGCACAGAGGCTGGCGCTGATTTTCGAGGATCCTCAGGCGATTCAGCAGCTCAAACAGTTGGCTGGTGATTCCGCGGCAGACAAATCCGTTCGGCAGCGTGCGATCAAAGCATTGGCTGGCAGCCGAATCGCAGGTTTTGATGAGCTACTCATCGAATTGACGGCGGATGAATATGTCCGAGATGAGGCTTTGACGGGGCTGGCCGAGTATGACCATCCTGCGACTGTGAAGACCGTGTTGCACGTCTATTTGTCTGCTAATGCGACTACTCGACAGGCCGTTTTGCAAACGCTGGCCTCACGCGCCTCATGGGCCAAAGCACTGATGGCGGCGCTGGAGTCTGGCCAGATTGCTCGCACCGAGATCACTGCATTTACCGCGCGGCAGATTCATAGTCTTGGGGACAAGCAACTGTCGAAGGATGTCGAAAGACTGTGGGGGCCGATTCGAGAAACACCGAAGGATCGAGCGAGACTCATCACCAACTACAAGCCGCAACTCACCGCCGCGTTGATTCAAAGCAGCAATCGAAAGAATGGGCGAGCGCTGTTTCAAAAGAATTGTGCAAACTGTCATCGGTTGTTCGACTCGGGAACA
>CAIXQV010000738.1 GCA_903921605.1 uncultured Planctomycetaceae bacterium
GGACACCGCAATTTGTTGCCATGGCAGAAAGAAGGCCTCGGTAACGTTCTTTATTTCTACAGATTGTCACAGCGCGACGTGCCTTCGCCCCAGATCGAGGCGATCTTCTCTACTGAGTGTCAGAAGGAATCGCAGATTCACTCCAGGCGACTAAACAATACGTTCATAGGGCACTGACGGAGAGCTCAACGGAATCCTGTTCAGGAGTCGCACCGTTTGTCGAGTGACTGTGCCGTCAATCGAAATTGCCAGTTCACCAGTTCCAGTTCTGATTTCAACAGGCGTTCGCAGATAAAGATGCGTTGGCGTTGCTTGAGCGATCTCAAACTGCGCCCCGTCAACAGTCAGAGTCATTTCTACTCTGGCAGAGTGAGATCCGTTTTGCGATGCATAGATCATGGAAGACTGGCGTGAAGAAGTATAGGAACGCACGAATTTCTTTGCCGCTGAAAATGGCCGATCTTTAATCGGCCAACTCGGCTACGGCTACGATGGTAACGTGTTTGCAACTGGGGCGGAAAAGGGGCAATCTCTTTCTCTGGTTCTCCCCGCGGAACTTCAGCAAGAACTCGTTGCACACCCCGGTCGATACGCCAGTCGACGACGAAAACTTGTGATTCCGATCAGACAACGCTGTGAAGCATTTTTGTCCCAGGGATTACTGCGATTCGGGCCAAAGGCCTATCCGTTCAGATAGCCCGGGCCATCGGCCCGGGAAGAATGACCACCATAACCAAAAGGCCTGAAAGGCCGGCCGTTCGCAGTTCGCAGTAACCACGAACGGTCGACCCTTTGGGCCTCTGGAAAACATGTGGGGTCACAATCCTGGGCCAATGGCCTTGTCATTACTCACGACATCGAGACCCCTGCACGCTTGTCGTGCAGGTGAATACGTTTTGAAATTAGGCAGATTGCTTCAATGTGGCCGTCCCCGGCTCGCTTGTCGAGCCGGAACGCAAGTGAAAAGCTTTGGCTCATGCCGGACGAGCCGGCATGGGACCTGATTTTCAATTGTTTGACTGCTAATTTCAAAACTTCGCTACTGCCGGGCAAGCCAGCAGCGGGCGACGAATTTCGCGGGGAATGACAAGGCCGATGTCCCAGGCTATGGAAATGGCTGGGCCTTTGGCCCGGAATCGCACGAAAAACACTCAAAAAATGTTTCACAGCGTTGCCGATCAAGGCTGCTTCGGGTCATTGCCCTGCACCAGAAAATCGAACAATTCTCCGGAAGGTTTACCGTCGAGCGTGATATCGAACGGGACGATTTGAAGGCCCGGTGGCAGGATTGCTGTGTCAGCCGTTAACTTGACCTGAAAGGTGCTTCGGGATTCTGCCGGGACAACTCCGTCCAGGACGGCCGGGACGGCTGTGACGCCCTTTGGAAGAACAAGTGCGATGTTGTGATGCTGTTCCTTGCTGCGGAAGTTACGGACGGTGACCTGAATCGTCTGTTCGGTCGATTCGCTGAAGTCAACTCGATACGGATACGCCGAGACCCAGTAAGGATCGAAGCGGTATTCATAATCGGGATCGGGCAGTAATTCACGATAGACCGTGATCATTCTCTGTGCCCACGCTGTATAGCGTTCGATGAATTCCTTTGGCTCCGGCATGACGTACGAATGGCCGCCCATAATGATGTCGGGCTGCAACTTTCGGAGGTACTCGCCAGCGTACAGGTATCCTTCTTCAAGAATTCCACTGTTGCGAGCGACGACACATTCGTGCCCGTCCTGAGTCACGTCGGATGGACTGCCGAACAGATTGTCACCAGTAAACGCAATTTTCTTGCCGTCGAGCTCCAGCCAGAGACAGCAGCCGAATTCCGTCTGGCCGGGCATCCAGTCGACGTGAATCTGATAGCCCTGCCATTCGATGACTTCGCCTTCACGAATCGAGCGTTCAATCTTCATGCCGTCAAAGCCATCGCCGTATGTATTGATCAATGCCGCGTAGTCGTAGCGACGCGGATTCTCACAGCGGTCCACAATGCGGTCGAGTGTCCACGCCTCCGCACCATATTTTTCCTTCAGGACTTTGCCGAGCAGAAAGTGGTCGCCATGCATATGCGAAATCCACACGGCATCGATCTGCTTCAGACCGAGATGCGCACGCATGCCAACCACGATTTCTTCCAGAGTCTGTTCCGGAAA
>CAIXQV010000739.1 GCA_903921605.1 uncultured Planctomycetaceae bacterium
CGCGATTCGCATCGCCGGTCCTGACTGCCCACCGCGAAGGATGTCTCTTCGCGTCGTCAATCGCAGCCCTTGTGATGGCTCAGCACCCGCATGACACTTCACGCACCGCGCCTTGAAGATTGGCAGCACGTGTTCTTCAAACGTGATCTTCTTTTTGACCTTCCCAGGTTCCTCGGTATCGCGCCCGACCGCCGACGGGCTGCACAGAATTCCCAGGATCAACGCCGAGCACGAGGCGAGGAAAAAAGGAGCGGCAGGTTTCCAGCCTGTCAGCGTCACAGGGTTCATCCCGTTCATAGGGTTCGTCCTTTTCGATCGTTCGTCGCATGCAGGGAACCAAGGGCTTGCAGCCGGTGACGCAGCGATTTTAGCAGGTTTTCTCCTCTAGATGCCACCGTTCCTCCGTCTTCACGTGAGTCTTTTGCAGCATCTCTTTCCGGAATCTGGACGTGTTGCGTCCCTGATCTTTAGCCGCCTCCAGACTGATCAGAGTTTCCTCACTGGGAGCGGCCGGAATGGTGCACACGCTCCCAAGGAAAAGCAGGATGGTGGTTCGTAAGACCTTCATAGATGATTTTTGTTCTTCGTCAGTTCTACGGCGGGATCGATCGATCATACCGTCACCGATTCGTCGCGCTGACGCGGATTAAAGGTCAATTCGACCGACTGCAGTCGCACCGCAAGTCGACGAGATTGGCCCGTCGGAAATGTCAGCGGTGACATCGTCTCCATCGCAATCAGAACGCCAAGGCCGCAGCCGATGGAGAAGTTGGCGCCGGGGCTCGTTGAGCCGAGAAATCGATCAAGCACGAATTCGCTGGACTCACCAAACACGGGGCGAAAATCGACCGATGCCAGTTCCTGTATAGTGCGGGGATCTTTCTGCATGTTCTGGAAACGGAACAGCACCAGGCGGAGGCGGAAACTGGTAATGATCTTCTCAAACTCGTCCAGAGAATCTGCCACGGCCGACGCCTGCACCTTAAATGTGTACTGTCCGCCGCGTGCGTTGCGAATCTCCTGCGCCAGGATCGCTCGCGAACCCTGTTCGACTCTTAGCGATTCGGACAGGTTATCGGCCGCTAACATCAGCTCGGTGCACCCTGTCGATTTGGCTACCGTCAAGCCGGACTGACTCCACGCACGCCACCCTTTGGCCCGGCTGGAAGACTCCACAGAAACCAGAGGCTTGTCGTCACGAAATTCGGTATCGAAAAGCAGTCGAGTATCAAACGGCGGCACAAACGACGGATCTCCCTCCGAAGTCTGAAGTGACAGATCCGATCGATCTCCGAACATCGCGGCGATGGGCTCACCTTTCGTCAGCGGATGGGGCCGACTTTCCTTGTCATGAAAGACTCCGGAGGAATCAATCCCGAGGAGATGGAAAATCGTGGCCGTGAGATCCCCGCCTGTGATCGGAGTCGTGGCTGGATAAGCACCGTTCTTATCGCTGGCTCCAATGACCTGGCCACCACGAATTCCTGCCCCCGCCATTGCAAAACTAAAGACGTTTCCCCAATGATCACGTCCTCCATTGGCATTGATCTTTGGAGTCCTTCCGAATTCGCCAATCACGACCACCAGCGTTTCGTCCAGCAGTCCTCGCTCCGACAGATCGTCCATCAGTGCCGCGAACGTGGGGTCGAACTGCGGACAGAGGTTGTCCTGAAGGCGATCCGCATTGAGTGCGTGTGTATCCCAGAGCGGATTGTCAACGGCATTGTCGCCGGGGTCGCGTGCCCAGTTGACATGCACCAGACGCACTCCGGCTTCGATCAGCCGTCGCGCCAGCAGTAACGACTGTCCCCATGTGTAGCGACCGTACCGATCCCGCACGCTGTCGGGTTCCTGACTCAGATCAAAGGCCGCTCTGGCCGTCCCCGAAGTGATCAGATCAAACGCCTGCTGATTCAGGCGATCCCACGACTCAACTTTGCCGGCCCTTGAAATGCTGCTGAGCCGCGCATCGAACTGCTGCAGTAAGTCGCGGCGGCGGTCCATTCGCAGGCGATCCAGTCCTTCCCGCGCGGACAGTCCCTCGATCTCGTAGTTGGGCAATGCCGGATCGCCGACAAACCGTTCTGTTTCCCACTGTTGCCCAAGAAATCCGGCGGTCTGTCCGGCTGGCGTGACGTTGTCATTCAGACGCATCAGGTCGGGAAGCCAGACCGAGGTCAGTGCGGGAAGTCTCTCGCTCGGCTTGAGCATCTTGATGATCGAACCGAAGTATGGCCAGTCCGTCGGCTTGATTTGCCGCGCGCTGCCGGTCAGATACGGATAGCCGGTCAACAGCCAGTACCCGCTGACGTCATGGTTGTCGTCCCGGGTGGACATGGAACGCACGATCGCCATTTTGTCAGCGTATCGAGATGTCCGCGGCAGCAATTCACTGAACTGAATGCCGGGCACATTCGTGCTGATCGGTTTGAACGGCCCGCGAATCTCCAGCGGCGCTTCCGGCTTCGGGTCAAAAGTTTCGTGCTGTGGAGGGCCTCCCTGCAGCCACAGGAAGATGACATTCTTTGCTTTGCCAAATGAAGTGCCAAGATCTCCGGAAAACGCGGAAGGAGTCGTGATCGGGGTACTCGATACAAGCTTCGACTGCAGAAGCATCGGCAGCGAAAGCCCGAGAGCGCTCAGTCCGCCGACTCGCAGCCATTCGCGCCGCGAGGACGAAACTTGCTTCAATTGACCATCGTGAATTGACAGCATGCGAGCCTTTCCTTCAATATGCAGTGCCGCTTACTGTAGTCTGTAATACGAATGATCCGAAACGCCTAAATCAATTTTCTGATCGGATCGCAGTAATCCACAAGATACTGAGCTCGTACAGTCTGCTTAATGTGAGCATGTCGAATGCCTGCTGAGGCTATCTCTGACGGGTGTTCGAAATTCGTTTCGATGAATGGAAAACAACACATGCTTACTCGGCTGAAATGGCTCGTCGTCATCCTGGTGACAGGATGGACGAATTTTGCAGGTGCAGCAGACCCGATCGACATCGGTTCGCGGCGGGAACTGTTCGTCGATCAGGCGTTGATTGAGCAACTGGATGGGCAAGCCGAATTTCGACTGCATCATCCGACACCGCGCGAAGTCGCGATCACATTTGAGAAGCCGTGGGAAGGGAATGCCAGCGGATATCCGACCGTCTTTCAGGACGAAGATGTTTATCGGATGTATTACCGAGGCCATCGATACATTATCGACCCTCCGCCGCTGCGGCAGGCTCAGTCGGAAGTCGTCTGCTACGCGGAGAGCAAGGACGGGGTTCATTGGGTGAAGCCGAACCTCGGACTGTTCGACTGGCCGCCGACCATGAACAATACTGGCACGAAAGAGAACAACATCCTGTGGCGCGGCGGTTACGAGACGCACAACTTCGCGCCGTTTAAAGACACCAATCCGGCTTGCCAACCCGATCAGCGTTACAAGGCCGTTGGCGGAACGACCAGCAGCAACGGCCTGCTCACGTTCAAATCGGCCGACGGCATTCACTGGTCGAAGCTCAGCGATGATCCGGTTGTCACGAAAGGCGCGTTCGATTCGCACAATACGGTCTTCTGGGATCCGGATCGCCAGCGCTATGCGATGTATATGCGTTACTTCAGCGAAGGCGAATTCAAGGGCCTGCGTTCGATTGGCGTGTCGCATTCAACGGACTTCAGGACCTGGTCCGAACCGGTCGGGCTGACGTATCCGAACTCGCCGCCTCAGCAGATGTATACAAATCAAATCGCGCCGTACTACCGCGCATCACATCTGCTGCTCGGCTTCCCGACGCGTTTTGTGACTCGTCCGCTGACGGAGCATGCGAAGCGTCTGGAACCGGTCAAGACACGGGCGCAATTCGCGGCGTCCATCGCCGGAAGCGATGCCTACACGGGTGCAGAAGTGACGGACGGCGTGCTAATCGCCAGCCGGGACGGGCAGACGTTTCGTCGTTGGGACGAAGCGTTCCTGCGACCGGGGCCTCAAGCGGAAGGGCGATGGATCTACGGCGACAATTATCAAAGCTACGGTCTGTTCGAAACAGAGGCCGACACGGAAGGGTTACCCAATGAGATCTCGCTGCATTTCAACGAAGGCGCGTGGCGGGACGAGATGCACCGGCTGCGACGCTACACGATTCGGTTCGATGGCTTTGTTTCCATGCACGCGCCGCTGTCCGGCGGCGAACTGACGACGAAGCCACTGAAGTTCACCGGCCAGCGTTTGTCACTGAACTACGCCACGTCTGCGGCCGGCAGCCTGCGAGTCGAACTTCAAGACTCGGCTGGTACGCCCATCCCCGGCTACTCGCTCGCCGACGCGGATGAGTTGTTCGGCGATACCATCGATCAACAAGCCGCGTGGAACAACTCCACCGACGTCAGTCGTCTTGCGGGCCAGGAGGTGCGACTGCATTTCGTTCTCCGCGACGGCGACTTGTTCTCGTTTCAATTCACGGACGGAGATTTGTGATCAGTGCCATGGCCAAACCAAGTGGCCGCAGCGAGGTATGGAGGATTTAATAATTGTTGTATTGGATTTCGCCAGAAATCCCATGCACATGCAATTCGGGCTAATTTCACAACGATTTCAGACTTTCGTTTTTTGCTTCTTGAAAGGCCAGACTTGTACCTATCGCGACGGCAAACGGCGACTGTATGTTGCGTGTCGCCGTGTGATCCGAGCATTTAAGTGAATGGTCGCCCGAAGAATGGTCTGCAGTCAGACAGACCACTGCTGTCAGACAAACCACTGTCAGGTTTTGTCCTGTTCATTCTGGCACGATCCGGCGTCGAGGCGTCGATTCCGTTCAGGACTAAGCTGGTTGCCGCAGGGTTGAGGATGTTATACTCTTGGGATGCGTCGCGGTCCGGCCCGTTGGTTTTTTACTCCGCCTCTCCAATTCAAAGAACGCTTTCCAGTAGCCGAAGGAAGCTGATCTATGCTCACGATTCACGGCAGGCCGAAACGGCTTTGTGACGGTGTGACGCGACGAGACGTGTTGCACGCCGGTGGTGTTGGGTTGCTGGGAACGAATTTGAACTCGCTGCTCGCCGCCGAGCAATCAGGTTCGACTGGCCGGCCACGAGCAAAGTCTGTGATGTTTGTGTTTCTGTTCGGCGGGCCGAGTCAGCTGGAATCGTTTGACATGAAACCGGATGCCACCGCTGGTATTCGGGGACCTTATCAACCGATCGCTTCGCGAACTCCGGGGCTCAGGATTTGCGAGAAACTGCCGAGGCTGGCAGCGATTTCGGATCAGTTTGCAGTGATCCGCACAGTGACTCATCCGCACAACGACCACAACGCCTGCCACTACATTCAAACAGGACACCCTCTGCCGCCAGCGCAACGCGGAGCCGCCATGGTGGATGCCACGGAGAAAGACTGGCCAGCGATGGGGTCGGTTGTGGAATATCTCGATCAGCAGTCCGACGCTGGAAAGCCACCAGAATTGCGGCGTGACTTTCCGAGCTATGTTTATCTTCCCAATCCACTTGGCCACATTCAGGGCTATGACCGATCGGGACAGTACGCTGGCTGGTTGGGTCGTACGTTCAACCCGCTGGCCACGAAGATCGACAAGCGTGGCAAAGATGACAATCCGTATTTCCGCGATTGCGTCGATACGGAACTCGACTTTCGCATTCAGGGGCTTGATGCTCAGGCCGATCTCACTGTGGATCGAACGACCCGCCGAGTAAGCCTGCTGGAACAGTTCGACGCAGCCCGCCAGCAGCTTGATCAGTCGAGGACGATTCAGGAATACGGTCGCGTTCAGGCGCGGGCTGTGGATTTGGTCACGTCAGAAAAGATGCGAGCGGCGTTCGATATCCGTCGTGAGTCGCCCGAAATGCGAGATCGATACGGGCGACATTTGTTCGGTCAGTCGGCACTGATGGGACGCCGCATGCTGGAAGCCGGCGCGCGATTTGTCACCGTGCTCTGGGATGCTCCGGATGGCCTGAGCTGGGACAGCCATACCGGATCGCACGATGTCGGAAAACATTTGCTGCCTGGGTTGGATCAGACACTGTCGGCTCTGCTGACAGATATGCACGATCGCGGACTGCTCGACGAAACACTGGTCGTCTGTCTGGGAGAAATGGGGCGAACTCCACGGCCCGACAATGCTCAATGGGGCCGAGGGCACTGGAGTCACTGTTTTCCCGCGGTGCTCGCCGGAGCTGGAATTCGGGGCGGCATGACTTACGGCACGTCGGATAAAGACGCTGGCTATCCGGCCGATCATCCAGTCAGCCCGGAGATGCTGTCCGCGACAATATTTCATACTCTTGGCATTTCCCCTGAAACACGAATTCACGACGCGTTTGGTCGCCCGGTGCCGGTCATGGGCGGGGGAGAACCAATCCTCGATTTGTTCGGCTGACCATCTGGTGGAATAAGCTTCGAGCTTGTCGGTGCTCAAGACACCAGAGTTTTTCTTCAATCGATGTCAGGCGGGAAGATGAATCAACGGATCGCTCTACTTCTGCCTTGTTTTGCGGCCATTTTGTGTCACGGACTTATTTCGGCCGATGAGCCTGCTAAGCTCGAATGGAAGTACAGTGTCGATCTTCTGCGCCCGTTCTGGCAGGGAACGGTGATTCACGGGGAATCCGTGCTGTTTATCAGAGACGAAGCCACCGGCGAAGGCCGCGCGTCGGTGCTGTTCCCGATTCTCGAAGCGCCAATTCTTCAGGATTCAACCGGCACGATCATTTACGACGAGGGTCGGGACTTTCTCTGGCATCGTGATTCCCGGGAGATCATTCTCCCGCGAGATTCCCGAATTCCGTCGCGGACA
>CAIXQV010000740.1 GCA_903921605.1 uncultured Planctomycetaceae bacterium
ACCGATTATGAAGTGGGTCGATTGCTCGACAGCCTGCGATCGTCAGGCGAACTCGACAACACTCTCGTCATGTACATCGTCGGCGACAACGGTGCGAGCGCTGAGGGTGGGCTGGAAGGTACGTTCAGTGAAATCGCCAGCTTGATGGGTGTTCAGCTGGGGCTGCAGAGTTCCATTGAACGCATTGATGAGATCGGCGGACCTTCCAGTGAGCCCCATGTTCCTGTCGGCTGGGCCTGGGCGATGAACGCACCGTTTCAGTGGACGAAGCAGGTCGCTTCGCATTTTGGTGGAACTCGAAACCCAATGGTGGTTCATTGGCCGAATGGTATTAAAGCCAAAGGCGAGTTGCGTGAGCAGTTCCATCATGTCATCGACGTCGTACCAACTATTCTGGAAGCCGCAGGAATTCCGGAGCCGACATCGGTCAACGGGATTGCTCAAAAGCCAATTGAAGGCGTCTCCATGATGTACTCCTTTGATGGTGGCAAAGTCGAAGATCGCCGCAAGACTCAGTATTTCGAGATGGCGACTAACCGAGCGATCTATCATGACGGCTGGGTCGCATGCAGCAAGTATGGGTTGCCCTGGGAGACAGCCGGGCGAGGTGATGGCTTCATGACCGCGCCGTGGGAACTTTACAACGTCGATGAAGATTTCAGTCAGGCGAATGATCTGGCGAAGCAGTTTCCGGATAAGCTGAAGGAACTGCAGCAGGCGTTTACCGAGCAGGCAAAACTCTACGACGTGCTTCCGCTGGATCCTCGATTCTCTGAGCGAATGGATCCTTCGCTTCGCGTCTCGGGTAAACCCGTTACCAGCTGGAACTATTTTGGAAACAATGTCTGGTTGCCAGAACCAATCGGTCCCAAGCTCTATCCGCGTGCGCATGTCGTGTCGGCGGATTTGGAGATTCCGAAAGGCGGAGCCGAAGGTGTTGTAACCTGTGTGGGCGCGTTTTCTTGTGGCTGGTCGCTTTATGTGAAGGACAGCAAACCGACATTCCGTTACACGTTTTTCGACATCGCTGATGTCACAATCCAGGGCACAGAAGAATTACCGGAAGGCAAAGTGAATCTTCGAACCGAGTTCGTGCCGGACGGAACGCCTGTTGGCAGTGGTACGTTAACGATGTTTGTGAACGGAAAGGCTGCCGGGGAAGGCAAAGTGAAACGTTCAAGCTTTCGTCATGGGCTGGAACCCTTTGAGGTCGGCCGCGACTCGATCACCCCGATTGATCCCGCATACAAAGATCGAGGAACGTTTCCATTTACCGGGACGATCGAGAAGGTCTCCTTTGAGCTAACCCCTTAATCACAACTTAACGGCTGTTTAGAAGATTTGCCGTATTAGCACACTTTCTGGAGTTCAACCTTGAAACCGCGTTACTTCCCAGTTGTTCTCTGTTTGATGTTCACCTTTAGCCTAAGTTCTATCGGTTTTGCTCAGGATGTGCTGCCGCGTCCTCCGCAGCCATTCAAGGGCACGGTGAACCTTCGAGCGAAGGAGTCAAAGTCGGACTTTCCTCAACCGATCAAGGCACCGGCGGGAGCTCCGAATGTTCTGCTGGTTCTGCTTGATGATGTGGGCTTCGGCGCGACGAGTACCTTTGGCGGTCCCTGCAATACGCCTACCTTCCAGATGCTGGCTGACAACGGCCTGAAGTTCAACCACTTCCACACCACAGCGCTCTGCAGTCCAACTCGAGCAGCCCTGATCACCGGGCGCAATCATCACTCGGTGCATACCGGAGTGATCACTGAAGCCGCCACCGGCTTCCCAGGATACGACTCCGTGATGCAGAAGGATACAGCGACCGTTGCTGAAGTGCTGAAGCAGAATGGCTACGGCACGGCGTGGTTCGGGAAGAATCACAATGTTCCCGACTGGCAAACCAGTCAGGCTGGCCCGTTTGATCTGTGGCCAACCGGTCTTGGCTTCGACCACTTCTACGGATTCCTCGGGGGTGACACGAGTCAATGGCGACCGGCGGTGACAGAAGGAACCAAGCCGATTGATCCTTATCTTGGCGATCCCGATTACAACTTTGACTACGACATTGCCGATCAGGCGATCAAATGGATCAGCATGCAGAAGGCTGTTGCTCCGGAAAAGCCGTTCTTCTGTTACTACGCGCCGGGAGCCACTCACGCTCCGCATCATCCGAAGAAGGAATGGGTCGAGAAATACAAAGGCAAGTTTGATCAGGGCTGGGACAAGATTCGCGAGGAAACGTTTGCTCGCCAGAAGAAGATGGGCATCATTCCACAGGATGCTGTACTGACACCACTCGCCCCAGGAATTCAGACCTGGGATTCATGCTCGGCAAACGAAAAAAAGGCCTATGCGCGTTTCATGGAAGTCTACGCGGGGTTCCTCGAACAGACCGACTACAATGTGGGCCGCGTGATCGATTCGATTCGCAAACGAGGTGAGCTCGACAACACCATGGTGATCTTCATCGCCGGCGACAACGGAGCCAGCGCGGAAGGTAGTCGCCAGGGGCTGCTCAATGAAATGACCTTCTTCAACGGTGTGAAGGAAAACATCGACGACGTTCTTGCCCGCGCCGATGAGATTGGATCCTGGAAGACGTACAACCATTATCCCGTCGGCTGGGCACACGCAATGTGTACGCCGTTCCAGTGGACGAAGCAGATCGCGAGCCACTTTGGAGGAACTCGCAATGGCATGGTGATTTCGTGGCCAAAAGGCATAGCAGCCAAGGGAGAATTGAGAACTCAGTTCCATCACTGCATCGATGTCGTGCCGACAATTCTGGAAGCTTGCCACGTCACAATGCCGTCGTCGGTGAATGGCGTTACCCAAAAGCCAATTGAGGGCGTCAGTCTGGCCTACACGTTTGCTGAAGCGAACGCGAAAGATCAGCGGACAAAGCAGTACTTTGAACTGCTGGCGAATCGAGCAATCTACTCGGACGGTTGGGTTGCCTGCACGACT
>CAIXQV010000741.1 GCA_903921605.1 uncultured Planctomycetaceae bacterium
ACTTCATCCATATCCCGACGAATGAGCCAGCGAATTTGAGTTCGCATGGCATCCGGAACCGGGGCCGTCGCATTTGCTGCTGGTTGTTGATTTGTTCGCTTCAATCCCATTGCGGCCTCCATGCCGATGAGAACGCCAAAAACTTCACGCGCCCGGATCCTGATCAGGGGTCAACCTTCTTCAGCTTTAAGCGACCGCTCAATCGCTTCAAGACCGCCTGCTGAACACCTCATTGTGTTCGCCGCGGTGATCACCAACGATCTCGCCATTTAAAGGCTTCGACGCCGGGAGGTCGGAAGTTAACAGAGTTCGAAAGTCGAGTCTACGTTGATGGCCGTCTCCTTAGGAATCCACGGAAAATCCGTCATCATCGGAGAACCTCAGCGGCACTTTCTGCCGTGCCCAGGACTCTTTCCCCCAAGCGACCACAATATCCTGTGGCCCGTTGTTGCCTGCTTCCGGCAATCCTCCGTGAAGCGAGCAATCTCTGCGCCATCATTTCCGCGTTGGATGTGGTGGTTTCCATGTCATCGCGGTAGATTATGGCTGCGGATTGCTGGTTGCCTGTGAAAATCGAAGCTGTTGCATTTTGAAAGAGTGATTCATGACAAGTGCCTCAACGCAAGTGCATGCACCAACTCGCGGCGCCCCCGGAGAGCTGAAAGTTATTCAGGATGCCACCTGTACCTTCTGCGGTTGTGTGTGCGACGATATCGATCTGTCAGTTAAAGATGATCACATTATCGAAGCGAAACGAGCCTGCGTTCTTGGCAAAGCGTGGTTTCTGAATCATAGCGTTGAAGATCGGCCCAGTTGCACAATTGAAGGGCGCCCCGCGACGCTCGAAGAAGGCTATGACCGCGCCGCTCAGATTCTGACGAACGGTAAGAATCCGATCATTTATGGTCTCAGCGATTCTCCCTGCGAAGCACAGCGCGTCGCGGTGAGTATTGCGGACTGGATCAATGGCACGATCGACACGACAACCAGTGTCTGTCACGGTCCTTCCGGCATGGCGTTCCAGGGAGTTGGTGAAGTCACCTGTTCTCTGGGCGAAGTTACCAATCGCGGTGATATGATTATCTTCTGGGGCGCGAATCCGGCGGAAAGTCATCCTCGCCATTTCACTCGCTATAGCCTGATGCCCAAAGGCATGTTTGTTCCGAATGGTCGCAAGGATCGAACTTGTGTGATCATTGATGTCCGCAAGACGAAAAGCGCGAAGGCGGCTGACATCTTTATTCAGATCAAACCCAAACGTGACTTCGAGGCACTGTGGACATTGCGAGCGATGGCCAAAGGGATCGAGCTCGATCCGGAAGTTGTGCAGCGAGAAACAGGCGTTGAATTCTCCGTGTGGCAGGATTTGATGGACCGCATGAAGGCCTGTAAGTTTGGCGTCATCTTCTTTGGGATGGGCCTGACGATGACTCGCGGCAAGCATGCCAACACAGAAGCATTGCTGGCTCTGACGCGCGACATGAATGCTCATACGCGGTTCGTCGCCAAAGCCAATCGTGGCCACGGCAACGTTTCTGGTGCGGACAATGTCGTCTCGTGGCGCACGGGATATCCGTTTGGAGTGAATCATGCTCGCGGATACCCGCGATTTAATCCCGGGGAGTATACGACGTCGGATACTCTGGCGAATCATGAAGCTGACTGCGGGATGATGATAGCCTGCGATCCGATGGCCAATTTTTCTCAGCCTGCTCGAGAACATCTGGCAACGATCCCGTACATCGCGCTCGACACGAAAGAAACTCCGACGACTCGCGCGGCGGCGGTGGCATTTACGGTGGCCACATACGGAATTAATACGGGAGGAACGGTGTATCGCATGGATGACGTGCCAATTCCGCTTCGACCGGCGTTTCCTTCTCCCCATCCGAGTGATTACGACGTTCTGACCGCGATTGAAGAACGAGTGAAACTGATCAACGGTGTGACGGGTTAGTTTGAAGTTTACAACAGCTCATGTGACCGTTGTTCCTCCGACCGCTCTGGAGTGCTTTGACTCCAGCCCCGCTCCCCATAAGTTCTCTTAAGCGCACGGCCAATGACATCACCCGACTACATCAAGATCTCACAGGGAACGGTGTATGATCCCGCCAATGGTATCGATGGCGAAGTTCGTGATCTTTGGGTCCTGAACGGTCGCATCGTCGAAGCACCAACCGATTCCACGATCCGTCCTTCACGCACGATTGATGCGGCCGGATTGGTCGTCATGCCCGGCGGCATTGATATGCATTGCCATATTGCCGGGCCTAAGGTGAATGTCGCTCGCAAAATGAGGCCTGAGGAAAAGCGTCGCGGCGAACAGATGCCGCGTACGAATGTCACTCACAGCGGCACGATGGGAAGCGTGCCCAGCACATTCGCGACCGGCTACAAATACGCCGCTCTGGGGTATACGACAGCGTTCGATGCGGCTGTTCCTCCTTTGGGAGCTCGCCATGCTCACGAGGAATTTGAAGACACGCCGTGCCTCGACAAGGGTTTCTATGTTCTGATGGGGAATAATCACTACGTGATGCAATCCCTCCAGCGCAATGAACCACAGAAGTTAAAAGCCTTTATCGGCTGGTTGTTGGCCGCCAGCAAAGGGTTTGCTCCGAAGCTGGTGAATCCCGGCGGTGTGGAAGTCTGGAAGTCGAAGCAGGCCGGAAATGTCAGCGGGCTGGATTCGGATATTGATCATTTCCATGTGACGCCGCGTCAGATTATTAGTGGAGTCGCTCAGGCTGCGGCTGAACTGGGACTGCCTCACCCGGTGCATATTCACTGCAATAATCTGGGGATGCCAGGCAACTGGGAAACGACTCTGGAAACGATGCGAGCTCTCGAAGGGCGTCGTGGTCATATAACTCACATTCAGTTTCACAGCTATGGCGGCGGGAACGGCGACGAGAATACCTTCAACAGCAAAGTGCTGCCGCTGGTCGATTATGTGAATTCTCATCCGAATATCACGGTCGACGTCGGCCAGGTGCTGTTTGGAGAGACGACCAGTATGACGGGCGACGGGCCGCTGGGATATTTTCTGTCGAAGGTCTACGGTGGCAAATGGTTCAGCAGTGACACGGAGATGGAATCCGGCTGTGGAATTACTCCGATCAAGTATCGCAATAAGTCCCTGGTGCATTCTCTGCAGTGGGCGATCGGGCTCGAATGGTACCTGCTGGTGAATGATCCCTGGCGAGTCGTCATGAGTACTGATCATCCGAACGGCGGATCGTTCCTGGCTTATCCTCAGATTATTCGTTTTCTGATGGATCGCACTTATCGTCGCGACGTGCTGAAGACATGTCCGCCCGAAATTCTGCAGCGATCATCACTGTGGGATATCGAACGACAGTATACGCTGAACGAGATCGCAATTATTACGCGAGCAGGCCCCGCGCGGATTCTGGGACTGAAAGACAAAGGTCATCTTGGTCCTGGCGCAGATGCCGATATTACGATTTATACGCCGCATGAAAACAAAGAGATCATGTTCGAAATGCCGCGCGTGGTGATCAAATCCGGCGAGGTACTTGTCGAACAGGGAGAGATCCGCAAAACTCTGATCGGGAAAACTCTGCACGTCAGTCCCAACTACGATATTGAAGTCGAACCGGACATTAAGGAATGGTTCGAAAAGTACTATTCGATTCAGTGGAGAAACTACCCGGTAGATCTGAGCTATCTCAGTGAATCGTGTGTGATCCCGACGAAGTGATTTTGCTCAGTTCCTGATGCCAGATTTCTGCATTGGGCCAGTTCAAGCCGTGCCGTGTGTGTTTAGTAGGGTGGGACCAGCGGAGCGCCGGCCCACCGCAACTGTCAACGAAGAGACTGTCAACAAAGAGTGTGATTAATGTCTGAGGTTTCAGCAGCATCTTTGCAACTGCATGGCGTCGAGATTATCGATACGTTTGCAGAAGCCTTTCCCATCAAGGCCGCTCGGTTGATCATTACCGCCGACAGTCTCAAGTGGGCCGTCACCGGCGCGACTGTGTTGTGTGGCAATGCAACCAGTGTGATCGCCTGTGATGTGGAAGCGGCTATTGAGCGAACGCTCACGGCTGAGGAAACTCCGGACATGCGTCCGGGTGTTTCTGTCCTGGTCTTTGGCTTCGGCACCGAAGCCCTTGGGAAAGCACTGCAGGGACGCGTGGGCCAGTGTATTCTGACTTGCCCAACCACAGCCTGTTACAACGGCATTCTGGATTGTCCAAAGGAAAAACAGATCCGCATCGGAGGCGCTATTCGCTACTTCGGCGACGGTTTTCAGGTTGCCAAGAAGTTTGATCATCGACGTTTCTGGCGTATTCCGACGATGGACGGTGAGTTCGTCTGCGAGGATTATTTCGGAACCGTAACCGGAGTCGCCGGTGGCAACTTACTGATCTGCGGTACAGATTCGTCATCAGCGTTGCTGGCAACTGAAGCGGCCGTCGAAGCAATTGGAAAAGGCACTGATGTCGCGTTGCCGTTTCCTGGCGGGATTGTTCGTTCGGGCAGCAAAGTGGGGTCTCGCTATCCCAAGTTGAAAGCCAGCACAAACGATGCCTATTGCCCAACATTGCGAGGCGTCACAAAGACTGAGTTGCCAAAGGATTGTCAGGCGGTTTATGAAATCGTGATCGATGGTCTCTCCTTTGAAGCCGTGCAGTCCGCAATGAAACGTGGGCTCCATGCGGCGGCAGCGTCGAAGAATGTTCTTCGTATCACCGCGGGCAACTACGGCGGAAAACTTGGCAAGCATCATTTCCATTTGAAGGATCTGCTCTAGCCGGCTCAGATTCCTTTGCGATAAACGTGATGGGAAAGGGGAGGGGCAGTGGTCGCATCTGAGCGATTCGACAAAGGCACTTGGCAAGCAAAGCTCTGCAACCTACCATGGAAGAGGGATCGTGAAGTTTTCTGAGAGATTGCATGCGTCGCTTTTTGTCCATCGTCCTGATCGTGATGATTCTGACCTCTCAGGGTCTGTGCGTAGTTCATGCGCATGTCGGAATGGCGTTGAGTCACTCAGAATCGCATTCCGGGCGCCCACACTTTCATGTGCACGGCTCGCATTCTCATGGATCCCATGAAGATTCTGCAGATCACCATCATGATGAGGCACCGGTGTTGCCTGCAGTAACGCGGGTTCCATGTCCGTGGCACGATTCCGACGCCTGCTACTGTGCAGATTCTGTCGTGTCGATGATCCAACGTTCCAGTGCTGCCGAGACACTGGATTTTATGTTGCTGGAACTGGCTGTCTGTAGCGTCGGATTTGTTCAACCAGAAGCCTTCTCTGCTCTTGACGGTCGGCCTGATGCGCCTCGTCAATGGAGCAATGCGCGCACTCCGCTGTACTTGCGCGATCTTTCGATACGCTGTTAGGCCTTGAGAGGCAGCTTGTTTTGCCACGGCAGTGCTGCCGCTCACGTTACCGATTCCGGCAAGGCTTTCATCGAGATCAAGCTCTCATCTTCCAGCTGAGCGTGTTTCCGGTTAATTGACAACTGGCCGCTTAACCGCCGCGAACAATCTGCTCGCCTCCTGTTCTGTCTCAAGGTGTACACATGCGCCTCGCAAAATCATTCTCCGTTTTTGGCGTTCTTGTCCTTGTGGGAATCGCCGCGTATCAGACTCGTGATTCATGGTCGAAACCGCTAAAGCAGAAGAGCGTTACGCAGGCTCAGAAGGAGCAGGCTGTTCCGCCGATTCAGGAAGCGAAAACGCTTAAGATGAGCGAGCAGGCCCGAAAGAACCTCGGGCTGGTTTCACGGCCGACTAAGCCACAGGCCTACTGGCGAACGATCGAAGTGCCGGGTGAGATCGTGGATCGGCCGGGCTATTCGGATCGAGGTGTCACGTCGCCAGCGGTCGGAGTCGTCACGGAGGTTCATGCGTTTCCTGGCGACACTGTGAAGCCGGGGGATCGTCTCTTTACTCTGCGACTCTTCAGTGAGTACCTGCAGAATACTCAGTCAGAACTATTCAAGGCGACTCGGGAAATTCAGCTTATTACTGAGCAACACGCGAGGCTTGAAGGTCTCGTGAAATCAGGCGGAGTGCCTGAATCTCGGCTCATTGAGCTCGACAATCAACTTCGACGACAGAAGGCCTTGATTCAGTCGTATCAACAGGATCTGCTCACACGTGGCCTGAATCCTGAGCAGATCAGGAGTGTTGCCGACGGAACGTTCGTTTCAACGATTGAAGTTGTCGCTCCTGCTGTGATGGATCACAAGAAGAATTCGTCTGAGATTCAGCCTGTGGTGTTTCACGCCACAGGAAGCAATGTCGATGGACTGGCCTATGAGGTGCAGGAGTTAAACGTCGAATTGGGTCAGCAGGTTCAGGCTGGTCAACTGCTGTCGACATTGGCCAATCACCACGCCTTGTTCATTGAAGGTCATGCGTTTAAGCGAGAGGCCTCGTTTCTGGCGAAGGCCGCTGAAAACAACTGGCCAATTCGATGCAGCTTTGCAGAGGATGATCAGGTCGACTGGCCTGCATTTGATCAAACACTTGAGATCAGGCACCTCGCGAATGCCGTCAACTCCGAAACTCGAACGTTCAACTTCTTCATTCCGCTCTTGAATCAGTCGCGAGCGTACGACAAAGACAACCAGACGTTCATTGTCTGGCGGTTTCGCCCGGGCCAGCGTGTGCGGCTGCAGGTGCCCGTCGAAGAATTAAAGAATGTGCTTGTCCTGCCATCCGCAGCCATCGTGCGCGAGGGACCGGAGGCCTACGTATTTCAGCAGAATGGTGATTTGTTCAATCGACTCCCCGTGCACGTGCTTCACGAAGACCGACTCCAGACTGTGCTGGCCAATGACGGCAGCGTGAAAGCCGGGCTGTATCTGGCACAAAGCGCAGCGGCTTCACTGAATCGAGTCCTGAAGGCTCAGGCGGCCAGCGGTATTCGTGCGGACGTTCATGTGCACGCTGATGGAACGGTGCATGCGGCCCATTGAGAATTGCCGATTGGAGATTGCCGATCGAAGATTGGAAAGAGCAAAGATGAGATGGAGATTGAGCGATGGACAACGTTGAATTGAAGAGTCGGACGAAGCAATTTGCGTTGCGGGCTATGAAACTGGTGGTGGCTTTACCAGTGGACGCTGTTGGAAAGACCATTGGGGCGCAGCTCGTTCGAAGTGCGACATCTGTGGGAGCCAATTATCGAGCGGCCTGTCGAGGTCGATCGAAGGCGGAATTCATAGCGAAGCTGCAAATTGTCGTCGAAGAAGCAGATGAATGCTGCTATTGGCTGGAGCTGATCATCGAAGGGGCCCTCTTGCCCGAACCCAAAGTGAACCCGCTCCTCGACGAAGCCAATCAGCTTACCGCCATCATGGTCGCGTCTCGAAAATCCGCCCAAAGCCGCCCCTAACTGTTTTCCAATCGCCAATCTCCAATCGGCAATCTTCAATGCTAAATTCCGTCATCCGTTTTGCACTTCGATATCGCATGCTGGTTCTTGTCATCAGCATGGCGCTGATGGTGTATGGGTCGTATCTGGCCACTCAGATGCCGATTGATGTCTTTCCGGATCTCGACCGGCCACGCGTGATCATCATCACGGAATGTCCGGGACTCGCGACGGAAGAAGTCGAGACGCTTGTTACGCAGCCCATCGAAATTGCCCTGCTGGGTGCCAGCGGGGTACAGGCTGTCCGTAGTCAATCGACAGCCGGACTGAACGTGATCTATATCGAGTTCGACTGGAACACGGATATTCGGGCGGCTCGGCAAACAGTTCAGGAACGACTCACCACACTGGGGAGCGTTCTTCCCGAGGGCATTCTGCCGCAGATGACGCCACCTGCGTCGATCATGGGGCAGATCGTGGTTGCGGGTCTTTACCGACAACAAGGACCGACCGGCGGTGAACTGTTTCCGATTGAGCAAACCGACCTGATGGCTGAATTGGTTGTCGCTGACCCCACGGACAAAGACGGCGTCACGCAACAGCCTCAGGTTTTTGCCTGGAAGCCGACAGATCGTCACAAGGTTAGTTCATGGACATCTGTGGCCATTGAGCGAGTTGACTGGCATGCGACAGAGCGATCGAGCGACGTGCATGGTACTGAACGGGATCGAGTGGCTACGATTACGATCAATGGCAAGCCACATGAGGTTGAGTTCCCCTCTGCGGCGTCTCGCCAGATGGCTCTGCGAACGACGGCCGACTGGGTTGTCCGGCCACGAATTCTGAAAGTCACGGGCGTCGCAGAAGCGTTTTTGCTGGGCGGCGACAAGAAACAGTACCAGGTTTTGATCGATCCAGCGGCCCTCATTGAGTACGACGTAACTCTGCAGGAAGTGGAAGAAGCGCTCAGGCAGAGCAACATCAATGCAAGCGGTGGATTCGCGGTTCACGGAGAAACAGAACGTCCTATTCGCGTGCTGGGGCGACTCGGTCCGGATGCCTGGCGCGTTCTTGAAGACTTGCGGAAGATTCCTGTGATGAACCATCCTGAACGCTCCGTATTGCTCGGTCAGGTCGCACAGGTGGTTGAAGGGCCACAGTTCAAGCGTGGCGATGGCAGCGTGAATGGCCATCCGGGAGTTGTCTTCACGATCGTCAAACAGCCACACGTGGATACTCGTTCGCTGACGGATAGTCTCGAAAAGGCATTCGTGGAGGCGGAAGCATCGCTTCCCGCCGACATAGTGATCAACTCCGAACTGTTCCGCCTGAAGAACTTCATCGATCGCGGCATCTTCAATGTGGGCGAAGCCCTTGTGATTGGAGCTGTCCTGGTTGTCATCATCCTGTTTCTGTTCCTGCTCAATTTCCGCACAACCTTTATTACGCTCACCGCGATCCCCTTGTCGCTTGTCATCACGACTCTGGTGTTTCGAATTTGGGGATACATCACAGGAACGCATCTCTCCATCAATGTCATGACACTGGGTGGCATCGCCGTGGCGATGGGAGAACTCGTCGACGATGCGATTGTTGACGTCGAAAATATCTTTCGTCGGCTGAAGGAGAATAATTGTCGACCGGAGATTGCCGATTGCCGAATGGAAGGCAGTTCGTCAGATCTTCAATCTCCAGTCTCCGATCGGCAATCTCCAATCGGCATTCGAAAATCTTCCCTTCTCGTCGTCTATGAAGCGAGCAAAGAAATTCGCAGTGCCATCGTGTTTGGCACGGCTGTCGTAATTCTGGTCTTCCTGCCACTTTTTGCGTTGTCCGGCGTGGAGGGTCGGCTGTTTGCTCCACTCGGCGTGGCCTACATCGTTTCGATTCTGGCATCACTCATTGTGTCACTGACGGTAACGCCCGTCCTTTCGTGGTATTTGCTGCCGCAGTCAAAGGCGACTCACGCGGAACATGATGGCGTGCTACTGCGACTATTCAAATGGGCCGCCGGATATCTGATCCGCCTGAGCATCGCTCACCCGCTTGCTTTGATGGCGTTGACGTGGCTGATGGTGGCTTATGCTGGCTGGGAACTGTCTCAACTGGGGCGCAACTTTCTTCCACAATTCGACGAAGGCAGCGTGCAGATCAATCTGACGTTGCCGCCCGGTTCTTCACTGGATGCTTCAAACCAGGTCTCGGGAGTCATCGATCGCAAGCTGCAGCAGATGCAGAAATCCGACAAGAACCCGGACGGGCCGATTCTGCATTTTGTGAGGCGAACCGGCCGAGCAGAAATGGACGAGCATGCTTCGCCCGTGAATACCGGTGAGTATATTCTCAGCATGAACCCGGACATTCAGGCTCATCGCGAAGAAATCCTTAAGAAGTTCCTCGACGAACTCCGCGAAGAAGCTCCCGGAGTGGATGTGGAGGTTGAGCAGCCTCTGGCGCATCTTATCAGTCACATGGTTTCAGGCGTGTATGCTCAGATTGCGATCAAGATCCACGGCGATGATCTCGACACGTTGCAACAACTTTCGGAGCAGGTCAAACAGACACTTCAGTCGGTACCCGGGGTAACGCCACCAATCGTCGAGCCAATTCGCCAGACGGAGGAGCTGCATATCCGCCTGCGACCGGATGACCTCGCTTTTCATGGTGTTACAAGAGCATACGTCGCGCAAGTCGTGCAGACAGCATTGCAGGGCGAAGTCGTTTCACAGGTGCTGGAAGGTCAGCGACGATTCGATCTTCTGGTACGACTCGAAGAAAGTTATCGCACGGATTACGCCAACATCGGACGACTGCGAATTGATCTGCCTAACAACCGCGGGCAAATCGAACTCCGGGAACTGGCGGATATCGGCGAAGGTTCAGGAGCCAACGCGGTCAATCGCGAGAACGCTCGCCGCCGGATCGTGATTCGCTGCAACACTCAGGACCGCGACCTTGCGAGTGCCGTCGCAGAGATTCAGCAGCGAGTTCAAATGAACGTGACCATGCCGGAAGGCTACTTTGTCGAGTACGGCGGACAGTTTGAAAGTCAGCAAAGTGCGACTCGCACAATCGTCGTGCTGGCTGGAATCTCTGTCATTGGAATGTTTGTCGTACTGATGATTCTGTTTCCTTCGGTTCGTGTGGTACTGCAGATCCTGAATGCACTTCCGACGGCATTCATCGGCGGAGTGCTGGCATTGGTGATCACTCAGCAGACGCTGACCGTTGCCAGTCTGGTAGGATTCATTTCGCTGGGTGGCATCGCAGTACGCAACGGGATTCTGCTGGTGACCCACTACTTTCATCTGATGAAGGAAGAGGGCGAAGATTTTACTGAGCAAATGGTCGTGCGAGGAAGCCTCGAACGTCTGGCACCTGTGTTAATGACAGCTCTGACCGCAGGAATTGGCCTCGTGCCGCTTGTGCTTGGCGGTCAGGAACCCGGCCGCGAGATTCTTTATCCAGTCGCCACTGTCATTCTCGGTGGGCTGGTAACGTCCACGTTCTGTGAGTTCCTGATTCATCCTGGATTATTCTGGCGTTTCAGCGGTCAGGATGCGGTCAAGCTTGCGAAGATGAGTGATGCGGTGGATGAGTTTGGTGAAGGAGAAGTAAGTGATTGCCTGTAGGTTGGACATTCCTGTCCGACTGTTATTCCATCCTACATGACGTGATGTCTTGGCGAAGCAGGCAGCGCCTTGTTGACGTTGTCGAAATTTAACTGAATCGGACCGGAGTCGGTTCGAAGCCTTGTATGTAAGGGAGAGTTGATCATGAAGAAATTTGGCAGTCTGTCGTCTGCATTTTGTGCTCTGGTTGCGATGACTTTTATCGTTGGTTGTCAGGAACCGGCGGCGCCGGAAACTGCGGCATCGTCCAACACGGCCTCAGCAACCGCCGAACATGGCCACGAGCACGCAGAAGGTGAGGGCGAGCACGCACATGGCCACGGAGCAGGTCCCCATGACGGAACGCTCGCCGACTGGGGTGGTGGCAAGTATCACGTCGAATTCACCGTCAGTCACGACAAACAGGAAGCCACTGTTTATGTTCTTGGCAGCGACGAAAAATCACCTGCACCGATTAAAACCGACAAGATCAGTCTGATGATTGGGGATCCGGAACTGCAGATCGATCTTCTGCCGGTACCTCTCGAAGGCGAGACTGACGGGCTTTCATCACGGTTCGTCGGTAAGCACGAGAAACTGGGAATCGTTCAGGAGTACGCGGGAAGCATGAGTGCTGAAATTGAGGGAACGCCGTATACCGGTGATTTCAAAGAAGAAGCTCACGACGCTCACGATCACAAGTAGTCATCGAACAACAGATGTTCGCCTTCGGACTCTCCCGGACGCCTCAGAGCATTTGGGAGAGTCCTGACGTTTGGAAGAATGTATGGCCATGATGAACGTGATCCTGCGAGTCGTTATCCCTGCCACGATCATCTTTGCGGTATCAGAATTGTCGCGGCGGTCACCTCGACTGGCCGCGTTTCTGCTGACGCTGCCACTGGTCAGCATTCTGGCGTTTGCTGCGTCATGGTCGAAAGAGCATGATCTGAAAAGTCTTTCGCAAATGGCGAAGGAGACTCTGGTACTCGTGCCCCTCGGGCTTCCCTTCTTTCTGCCACTGGCGTATGCCGATCGCCTTGGCCTTGGTTTCTGGAGTGCCATGCTTGCCGGTCTGGCACTCGCCTCGTTGACTGTTGGCCTATGGCTGATGTTGGGGCCGAAGTGATCTGGGCGAGACACCGTCGCGTCACCAGAATCAGGCGACCCTCTTTGCATCATCATTCGGCAGGGCAAGTCTAATTGATGCCTGGTCCATTGGCAGCGCAACTGGCGATCTGCCCGGTATAGGTTCACTATGGAGATCCTGGAGCCACACTGGTTGGTGAGACATTTTTCCTGCCGTCGTTCCTGACGGTTGTCGCACTCGGCTGAGCCCTTGTTTGTTTACGTCGTGATTCGATAAATCGCACGGGCGACAAGCTGCTTGCCGGTACTGCTTTCTCCCCGAATCAACACAGGCACAGTCTGCGCCACGACTCGTCCAATGGCCTTGAATACCTCCAGCATGGCCGGACTTCGACCAACGAAGGATTCTGTAGATTCGGTGATGGGACTTTGCGTGCGAACAAGTGGCGAGTAGAGGAGCCTATCGATCATACGTGAGCAATCCGAACCATGGAATCGCACGAAGAATGGACCGACCTATCAATCATCATCTGGCTGAATTCGAACGTCAGACTGTGTATTAAACGGATGAATCGGCGAAGAACAATGCCCACAACTCACCGAGGTGATGCTGTCATCCTCCGCCGGAAATTGGGTTCACTTTGAGTGGCTGACAAAGCTCGCACTACGAAAACAACGGAGCAATGATCTGCCCGGCGTTGA
>CAIXQV010000742.1 GCA_903921605.1 uncultured Planctomycetaceae bacterium
GAACCGTTCTGAAATCACCGAGTTTACAAACTCTTCGTTCGGCAGCAGGCTGCCAGAACCAAAGCGGCAGCAGGCTGCCGCAGTCCAAGGAGGAAAATTCCTCGCTCTACGCGGCTTGAGTTTCTATCGCGGCGATAAAAAGAAGCGAGCAACCCTTCCCTCCAGTAGCCTTTGGGGATTCAGTTTACCTTTGAGTTGGCATTCCGTTTTCAGCGATGGGCAAGAAAATGGATGGCAAAAAAATGAGATGATCTGAAACTTGTTCTTGCCCGACGACGGATCTTTCCGCCCGGGCATTTTTCCGCCGTCACATTTTTTGCCCAATCCCATACCAGTCGACCCTTCGTCCGTTTCCTGGTAGATGTTCCGTGGGAGAGACGTAGAGACTCCAGATACATCAAACCTCAAGAATGAGCCCTCGTATCACTCTGCTTGCCCATGGTCTGTCAAGTCCCGGCCCATAGCGCAAGTTCAGAAACGGTTATGAATCTCCACCAGTAACACCCCTCAACAGCAGTGCCGAAAAGTATTGAGAATGTCCCTTTGCAGCTTCTTTTACAGCTGCGAGAAAGATCGCCTGCTTACCGTGACCATTCCTGATCATGCCCCTGGCGCTCGAATTCACAGATGGCTTGTTACACTCGATTGATGAGCAGAGTACTAGAATGGTAGCCATCGCTGAAGGCTGTCATCCCGCCGCGTTTGTTCACGGTCGAGATATCCAACGTGCCGCCAGCCGTTCCTTGTGTCTGGTCCCAGGCGAAATACTGGAGCAGTGAATTGCCGGTGATTCCCGGGTTGGGAACAAACCGCACTCGACTCAGGGTTCCGTTAGCCGGCAAAAGCCGCGCGTTGCTGTGGCTCGTCGCTGGAAAGTTGGTCCAGGTATTGCCGCCGTTGAGCGTAAACTGCCATTTCCCACCTCCAGTTGGGGCACCGACGACCGCAATGCCTTTCATCGCGCCGGCATCGACATCTCTGACACCAGCAGTAATAGACGCAATCGTCGTGCCCAATGAGGTGAAATCGTCTTTTACGATCGGGGTCAGCGTCGGCGGTGTGCTGGTCACCCACGCTGGAGCATCGTTGACTGCACTCACTGTCAGAGACGCATAGTGAGTACTCGCGCCGAAGGCTGTTGTGCCGCCGAACTTGTTCGCGGTCGAGAGATCGAAGTTGCCACCAGGCGTTCCTTGTGTCTGGTCCCAGGCGTAATAACCAAGCTGCACTTTGCCGTTAAAATCCTTGTTGGGGACAAAGCGTATTCGACTCAGAGTTCCGTTGGCCGGCATCAGAAACGCTTTGCTGGGATTCCGCGAAGCTCCGAGAGACGCGAAGTCTGCCCAATTCAGGCCGCCGTTGAGCGTATACTGCCAGGAGCCGGACTCCAGGCCACTGGTCGAGTGGATCGCAATTCCCTTCTTGGCCCCGGCATCGACATCGCTTGCGGCAGCGGTCAGGGAGGCAACGGTTGTCCCATAGGCCAGACGATCGTCCTCATTTTGCCCGGCCATCGGCGGCGGCTGGACGCCAGCAACCCACACCGGTGCATCGTTTACTGCACTCACTGTCAGAGACGCATAGTGAGTACCTGTGCCGAAGGCTGTGGTCCCGCCGAGCTTGTTCGCGGTCGAAAGATCGACGTTGCCGGAAGCCGTTCCTTGTGTCTGGTCCCAGGCGTAATAGCCGAGCTGCACCGTGCCGTTGAAGTTTTGATTGGGGACAAAGCGTATTCGACTCAGAGTGCCGTTGGCCGGCATCAGAAACGCTTTGCTGGGATTCCGCGAGGCTCCGAGAGACGCGAAGTTTGCCCAATTCAGGCCGCCGTTGATCGTATACTGCCAGGAGCCGGACTCCAGGCCACTGGTCGAGTGGATTGCAATACCCTTCTTTGCCCCGGCATCGACATCGCTAGCGGCAGCGGTCAGGGAGGCAACGGTCGTCCCATAGGCCAGACGATCGTCCTCATTCTGCACCGCCATCGGTGGCGCTTGGACGCCAGCAACCCACACCGGTGCATCGTTTACGGGAGTCACTGTCAGAGTGGTGTAATGAATGCCATTGCTGAAGGCTGTCAACCCGCCGAGTTTGTTCGCGGTCGAGATATCGAGAATGCCTCCAGCCCAACTTTGTGTCTGGTCCCAGGCGTAATAGCCGAGCTGCACGGTGCCGTTGAAATCCTGATTTGGGACAAAGCGTACTCGACTCAGGGTGCCGTTTGCTGGCAGCATCCGTGCGTTGCTGCGTGTTGTCGCTGGCAGTGTGCTCCATGAGCTGCCGCCATTGATAGTAAACTGCCACACTCCCTTATCAGATGGGGCACTGAAGATGGCAATTCCCTTCATCGCCCCGGCATCGACATCGCTGGCGGTCGTGGTCAGGGAAGCAACGGTCGTCCCATAGGCCAGACGATCGTCCTCAGTTTGCCCGGCCATCGGCGGTGGCTGGACGCCAGCAACCCACACCGGTGCATCGTTTACGGGAGACACTGTCAGAGAAGTGTTATGAATGCCCGCGCTGAAGGCTGTCAACCCGCCGAGTTTGTTCGCGGTCGAAATATCGAATGTGCCGCCAGACGCTCCTTGTGTCTGGTCCCAGGCGAAATAGCCGAGCTGTACCGTGCCGTTGAAATCCTGATTGGGGACAAAGCGTACTCGACTCAGGGTGCCGTTAGCTGGCAGCAGCAGCGCGTTGTTGCGTCCCCGCGGAAATCCGAGAGACGCGAACGTGGACCAATTAGCTCCGCCGTCGGTCGTAAACTGCCAGAAGCCCTTGTCGGTTGGGGCACTGGAGATCGCGATGCCTTTCTTCGCCCCGGCATCGACATCGCTGGCGGCAGCGGTTAGCGAGACAACGGTCGTTCCATACGCCAGACGATCGTCCTCATTTTGCCCCGCCATCGGCGGCGGCTGAACGCCGGCAACCCACTCCGGCGCATGGTTTACCATGAAGTTGATAGAAGCCGTCGGCGACTCCTCTTCGGTGTCGATCATGGAACTCACAAGAAACGTGTACGTGCCAGCAGGCAAATCAGCAGTCAGCGGAAACGTCAATTCGAGCGTCGTGTCATCCACCACCACGTTGTTACTTGCGTTTTTGATCTGTACACGGAAGCTATCGGCGACCAGCGACTCCCAATTGAAAGTTGGGCGATTGATATTGATCGATTGATCGATCGTTAAATCGGAAGGCGTGGTCGGCTTCTTCAAATAACCGAAGAGTTGCTGCAGGTTGTCCTGCTTACTTTGATTGACAGCAACGTTCTCCTTGAGAACGTCCTTCCTGTACCAGAATTCGCTAGTGACGGAAAAATCCTCTCGGGGAGTGTGACCGCCGTAATTATCCTGGAAGAGTGCTTTGGACGAAAGCCCCTTCGGATTGAACCAGTCATTACTTCCTGATGCACTCTGCACGAACCCGCTGTAGCCGCCAGTCGGATTCGTGCTTATCCAGTCAGCAAATGAGATGAAGGTTTCTGGGCGTGTCGTTGTCCATTCACTAATCTTGCGGAAATCCGTGATAAACTGGTTCTGGTTCGGTTCATGATAGTGATGCAAGATTTCGTGGACGATGAGTCCAGGTCTTATGAAGCCATCTCTATTGTCGCTATCTACAATGTTTCCAATGGGATACCAATCAGAATCGTACCCGTTACTCCAGCCGCCATTAAAGGCGAGGCCGGTCGTTGTCAATCCCAGCCGGTATTCGTAAATGTCGCCTCCAGTGTACGACTGCATCAATCGCTCGCTTCCGGTGACATCATGCATGTGCTGGAAAGGCGTGTCAATTTCCTCGAAATCGGTGTCCGACCACGTGCGGGGTTGATATCCAATTCCGCCGCTCGTAACGGGCATTGTCGTGTCAACGAGATGCACTCTGGAGTCCAGCTTATGCTTATCGAGGACCGTACCGGCGCCCAATTCTTTATTCACGTCGGTGCTTCGAATGTAGAACCGGTCTTCCCCGGTTCCGCCGGTCAACTCATCATTGTCGCTGGCTAAGCCGCCGTAGAGCACGTCGTCGCCACCCATGCCAAATAATTTGTCCTTACCTGGGCCGCCGATGAGCTTGTCGTCCTCCTGGCCGCCGTAAAACTCGTCGTTGCCACCGTGGCCATACGCTGTCAAGTCGAGGGCAGTACCAACTCCGATGCCAGAGTTATTTCTGACAATGTCATTGCCCGGAGTACCCGTAACTTTGATGTCTGGGTTTGTACCCAAATCCACGCTGCCGTTGCCAAGGCCAAGGTTAACATCATAGCCATAGTAGTGGTCGGCGATAAACCCCGACCCCAGGTCACCGCCCCAGGAGAGTTGCAGGTTCATGGGGGTGCCGTTATAGGCACCGGTTGGAGCGATGGTCGTATACGTAATGCCGTCAATAACTTCCTGTCCCAGGATCAACGGAGTCAACAGCAGCCGTGTTTCCAGCGATTCGCAGGCGGCGGCTCGCCGAAGTTGGGATCGCCTCTGATTTCCGACAGCAGTGGAGAAACCTCCGAAAATTGAGGCAAGGTTCGTCCTCGCCTGTGCTGCGTTCCTCCTCCCTCGGGAACGCATCCCTTGTCGCATCGAATCCAGCATAAGTGCCTTCAGAGTCAGACGAACACGACCAAGGAAATTGTTTAACATGAAAGTATCCAGCGGGTATGGGAATTGTGTTGTTGGCAATTGTTGTTGAGAAGATCGTGCTATGACTGAAATGTTCAACCGTCTCCCAGACCCGACAGGCATCCAGAAGAATTCTGTAAGAATGTGGAAAATCGACTTTCAGCAAAGTGATCGGCGGCCTGCTGGTCGCATAAAGCTTGGTGTGTTCCGGTGACGCTCGCCCTTTTTCTGCCGTGTTTTTCGCATTTCTGTGGGAACCAGTCCCGGCCTTGTCAGGAAGTACTAACCCAACGAGGGCGAAGGGTTTGGTGGTTCCGGAGCCACCGAGACATTGCACGCGATCGCGATCCGTGGTCGCGTGCCACGATAGGGATGAACATAGTGCTGCAACCATCCTGGAAAGATCACCAGCCGGCCCGATCTGGGCCGCACTGTGAATTGCGTCATGCTGAAATCACCCAGCCCCGGAATGGGACGAATGTACCGACGGGGGTCGAGCACGGCGAAGAGGCCCGACTCGGGGTGGTTTTCAACATCGGCATCACCAGCATCGACATAATACGACACGGACCAATGGGCTGTTCCGTGATCGTGAACGATGGTGTAATCGCCATCCCGCATGACCATCGCCCAGGCTTGCGCCGAATATCGCATTGGCGGCGGAGCCGGCATTCGCATCGATGCTGCCAGATCGTGAATGGTTGCTGCCACCTGATCGATAATCATCTGCATGACCGTGCGATAGCAAGCCTCGCTGCGCTGTCCCAGATCAGGGGCCGAGTGCCAGCCTCCTCGATTACTTCGCAGAATTCCGGGGGATGCGTCGGATTCCGCCAGCAGTCGCTGGGTGAGTTCATGATTGACCGCCTCCATCTGGGGCATGTCGTAAACGTAAAGCGGCGTTGAAAAAAGTGAAAATCGGTCCACTGGAGTTACTGTCGCAATATCAGGGTGAGTAAGGGTAGAAACAGGTGGCTTATTGCGACTCCCCAACAACAATCAACTGGACATGAAGGGATCGCCGCCAACGACAGATGCTAACACATTGACAGGCCGTTAAATAAACGGCTTTGAGCCCCAAATGGAAACAGACGTGCTCGAAAAAAGTCCGTTCAATGAATTGGAATGCAGGGGTATTCTTCCGTTTCCGAGTTTTCAACATGGATACCCGTTTTTGACGTGTTGTACACCGCTTAATGTTCAACTAGTCCACAAGACCGACAGGCTGGCGACAGAAAAGTCGGAGATTCCTGACAGGAATGGCTCAGAAAAGGGGGCAGGAACCAGTAGTGCGTGGCACCCTTCGGGCCATTTGGCCATTAGTTTCTGATCTCTTTTCCGAGTCTTTTTGGCTCCTTTACGTCCGCTTTGAAATCAAATCCTTGGTTTACGGGCTAGACGTTAATAGACTTATGGGATGGCAAGTGAAGCAATTACGGGCTGGATTAACCAGCTTGCAGACAGGAATCAGCAAGCCGCCGAGCAATTGTGGCAGCACGTTGCCGTGCGATTGCAGGATTTCGCGGCACAGAAACTCGACGTGCAGACCCGTCGGCACTATGACGAACAAGATGCGGCAAACAGTGCGTTTCACAGTCTGTGTCACGGTCTGGCCGATGGCCGACTTGAAGCCAGGAATCGCGACGCTTTGTGGGGTCTGCTGGCCGTTATCACGTCTCGGAAAATCTCTGCGCAGCAGCGGCATATTCATCGTCAGAAACGCGGAAGCGGAGCCGTAAGTGGTGAGTCTGGATTTGTTGACCTTGGTGCTGCCGGTATCAACGCCGTTGCTGGCGACCAGTCGCCGCCCGATGAACTGGCTGAAGTATCCGAAAGCTGTGCGCAACTGCTCGATGCGCTTCCTGACGACACGATGAAGCGAATCGTGTTGCTCAAGTTTCAGGGGGCTAAGAACTCCGAAATTGCCAGCGAACTGAATTGCACAGAACGGACGATCGAACGAAAGCTGGAGCGAATCCGCCGAATCTGGATTGAAGCGGGACTGCATGATGGGGAGCAGTGACCAGGGCGGCGTCCTATTTCAATATGAGCGGAAAGACGTGAGAAAACACTAAAACAACTTGCACTTCATGTCGGGCTCGACCGCCGTTTGACCATTCAGGACTATGAACACTGCAATCGATTGGAATCTCATGACGAGCGCGACGATCGGGAATTCGGCCTACCAGTCAATGTCTAACCAGCAACTCTCCGAGATTGACGAGTTTTGTGACCGTTTCGATCTGGGTTTGGCGAAAGGGGACGGTCGGAGTATCGAGTCCTTTCTGGCCGAGGCTCCGGAGGTGGCGCATGACGGATTGCTGGCCGAACTACTGGCCATGGAACTTGAATACCGCACTCGGCAAGGTGAAACACCTCGACAGGATGAATACGTCCAACGGTTCCCCCAGCAGGCAGGCGTCGTCGCGCGGGTGTTTTTGGGCGTGAAGATTGCCACGTCGGCTGAGGCGCCGACGCAATCAGTATTCAGTAATCCCCCGGACAAGACCGCTACGGGCGAGACGATTGGTCCGCTCAATACGATCATTAATGTCGGCAATCAGCTCGGTCCGTACAAGTTGCTCGCCAAGCTGGGCGAGGGCGGCATGGGGGTCGTCTATCAGGCGCGGCATACCAAGCTCGGCAAGTTGGTGGCTCTGAAGATCCTGCCCCAGCACGTCCTTTCCCGGTCCGATGCCCTGTCCCGGTTTGAACGCGAGATGCTGGCCGTCGGTTCGTTGCAACACCCGAACATTATTCAGGCTCTGGACGCCGGTGAGATCAACGGCGCGCATTACCTGTCGATGGAGTACGTCGAGGGCCAGGACTTGCAGCAATTCATCCAGACCCAGGGCACGATGTCGGTGGTCGATGCGTGCAAAGCGATCCGGCAGGCGGCCCAGGGATTGGCAGCTGCTCACGAGCTGGGCGTCGTGCATCGCGACATCAAGCCCTCCAACCTGTTTGTCACGAAGCAGACCGGCCAGATCAAAATCCTCGACATGGGGCTGGCGCTCCTGGCTCAGGCAGAGAAGCCCGCTGCGTTGACTTTCAATGGGCAGTGCTTCGGCACGCCCGACTACATGGCCCCCGAACAATGGAGCGACGCCCACACCTGTGACGCCCGTTCCGACCTGTACTCGTTGGGCTGCACGCTGTATTTCCTGCTGGTCGGTCGCCCGCCGTACCACAGCGACACTCACCGCTCAACCGCCAACAAGATGAAGGGGCATATGCTGGACGCCATCCCCGACCTCGCGCTGGCCCGGCCCGATGTGCCAGCGGGAGTCGTCGCGATCTACCTCAAGTTGATGGCGAAGGTACCGTCCGAGCGGTTTGCCACTGGGGACGAACTGGCCACTGCATTGACTCCCTGGGCCGAGGCTCTGCCCGCTCCCTCGGCCACGGCAGTTGCCCCGACGGAACCCGTCGTCCGCCCGTCGTCGTCGAATCGTTCCGAGTCATCCGACGCGCTAAAAGCGTCGCTACCAGTCGCTCTCGCTGCCTCACAGATCCAGGGGGTTGCTACACCTCTTGATGGCCAGGGCTCTCCTCCCCGCCGACCGTTGTCGCGGTGGCTGCTCGCCGCTGGCGGACCTGCTGCGTTCGTGCTGCTGGGTGTGATCATCATCACGATCACGAATAAGGATGGCACAAAGACGAGGATCGAGGTTCCCGACACATCCCTGGTTGAGGTCACGAAGCAGGGCGACAACGCTCTCGCCATCGCGGAGTCCGGCTGGGACGGTTGGCCCGCCGATGTACCGGCTCCGGCGATTGCTCCCTTTAGTGTTGAGCAGGCCCGACAGCATCAAGCGGCCTGGGCCGCGCATTTCAAGTTGCCGGTCGAGTTCACCAACAACATCGGCATGAGGTTCCGGCTGATTCCACCGGGCGAGTTCCTGATGGGGAGCACGCTCGAGGAGATCGCAGCGGAGTTAAAGCGGCCTGAGTTAGATCTACATTTACATTTCTGGCGAACGCCTATAGAGAGCGAGGGGCCGCAGCATAAAGTGGTTCTCACAAAGCCGATCTACGTCGGGGTGACTGAGGTGACACAGACGCAGTACGAGCTGGTGATGGGGACGAACCCGTCGCAATTCTCATCCACTGGTGAAGGGAAAGAGGCGGTCGCCAACCTGAAGACTGGCAATTATCCGGTGGAAATGGTGAGCTTCAACGAATCAGTTGAATTCTGCGCCAGACTGAGCCAGCACGAGCAGCTGGAACCGTTCAACGTCCATTCCGATCAAACGGTGACAACGCCGGAAGGAACCGGCTACCGACTGCCAACGGAGGCGGAATGGGAGTTTGCCTGTCGCGCCGGGACCACGTCGCGGTTCTGGAGCGGCGATGAGAACGAGGACCTGATTCAGGCTGGTTGGTGCTCCAGTAACGCTGGTGGCCGCACGCATGCTGCTGGCGAGTTGAATGCCAATCCGTTCGGATTGTCGGACATGCATGGCAACGTGTGGGAATGGGTGCAGGACGGCTGGGATCCGAAGTTCTACGGGCAGTTTCAAGAGAATGTTGCAATGGACCCATTTTGCCCACTTTCCGCCGGAACCATGCCAATGCGCCGGGGCGGAAGTTTTATGCAAGTCCCGGAGTTGGTCCGCTCGTCGAGTCGCCTCCTCTATCACACAGACAACGAGATGGGGTTCCGCGTGGTGTTGGTTGTCGAGGGTTTGCTTGTCAGTGATCCAGGTGGCTCGTCACAGAGTAACGACGACAGTCAATCCGACGTCCCCGCCAATGACCAGGCTACACCTGACGAGGCTACACCTGACCAGGCCCCCTAGTTTCAGGCCTTGGTGGTGTGGGGTTCCGGGAGGAGGAAATGTGTCCCAAAAGGTGTCCGCGACGTTTCCGGCAAGAATGGCGTATTCGGTTCCTGACTTTACCTGTTTACCAGCACGACGCGCCAGCGAGTGAGCAAAAAAAACTCACTTGCTGGCGCTGCGTACTGGTATCTTTTTGCCAGGACCTTTTTTGCCCTCTTTGGTTGTCGGTTCTTTCCTCTGTTTGAACATCTGAGGATTGGGACAGTTCCATCGTTCTGCCCATCCATGCTTTCGCCCAACGGACGACCCTTCAATCAGAAACCCTGCCTACTTCGCACTGACGGATCAGCAACTCTCTGAAATCGACGCACTTTGCGACCGTTTCGATCAGGAGTTAGTGAACGGAGACGCTCCGCGCATTGAGACGTTTCTGGCAGAAACACCGGAGACCGCTCGGGAGGGACTGCTGGCAGAACTGCTGGCCATGGAAGTGGAATATCGCACGAAAAAGGGAGATGAACCTCAGCGGGACGAATACCTCCAGCGATTCCCGGAACAAAACGGTGTCATCGCCGGCGTGTTTGCTCGCGATGCCACGACGCACTACCCCGACAATAAGACGATTTCTTTGCTGGTCAACGTTCCTCCGGTCCTGGCCAATTTTCGCCTGATAGAAGAACTCGGTCGCGGCGGCATGGGAGTCGTCTGGCTGGCCGAGCAGGACCAGCCGGTCAAGCGTCGAGTTGCCCTCAAGCTCATCAAGTCGGAACAGAGTTCGAAGGATGTGCTCGCTCGGTTCGACGCCGAGAAGCAAGCCCTGGCGATGATGGACCATCCGAACATCGCCCGAGTTTTAGATGCCGGGACGACTGATGACGGTCGTCCGTACTTCGTGATGGAACTTGTCGATGGAGTTTCGATCACTCAATACTGCGATGACAACAAGCTGAGTATCGACGAGCGATTGAAGCTGTTCGTTTCGGTTTGCAAAGCCGTTCAGCACGCTCATCAGAAGGGAATTATTCATCGCGATCTGAAGCCGTCGAATGTTCTGGTCACGGTTATAGACGGTGAAGCGGTTCCCAAGGTCATCGACTTCGGTTTGGCGAAAGCTGTCGAACAGAACATGATACTGACCAACATGACAATGCAGACGGAGTTCGGCAACGTCGTCGGTACGGTTCAGTATATGTCGCCTGAGCAGGCCGAACTGAAAGGGCCGGATGCGGAGGATATTGACACTCGGACGGACGTCTATTCGCTGGGCGTGATGCTGTACGAGCTGCTGACGGGCTCGACTCCTGTTGAGAAGGAAACCCTTGGGAAAATCGCTTTCCTGAAGGTTCTTCAGATCATCCGAGAAGAAGACCCGCCTCGCCCCAGCAACCGCTTGAGTTCATCATCCAACGAGGTGAATTCCGCCGTCAGCGACCTGCGAAGACTGCATCCAGCGAGACTGCAGCAACTTCTGCGAGGAGAACTCGACTGGGTCGTGATGAAGGCTCTGGAGAAGGATCCCAACCGCAGATATCAAACCGCGAATGATTTAGGCCAGGACCTGTTCAACTATCTGACGGGCGAAACGGTTTCTGCCAAGCCACCGTCGACGTGGTATCAAGTTCAGAAGTTTGCCCGCCGCAATCGCGGACTGGTCGCTGCAATGCTCGCGATTGGTGTGGTGTTGCTTGCTGGGATCGCCGGTACGACTTACGGGTTGATTCGGGCAAACGAGAAAACGGAGCTTGCGGAAGACAAGTCCCTTGAAGCAGATGAACAACGCGCCAGCGCGATCAAGGCGGAAGAAAGAGCAATCGCAGAATCACAGCGATCCCTCGATTCAGAGGCTGCCGCGAAATTTCAGTTAGCCAACGCTCGCTGGGATGCCAAACGAGCGCAGGATGCCAGAGATCTGCTCAGCGAGATCCCTTCGCAGTACCGCGACAACTTCGAGTGGAATTTCTGCAACCGGCAGTTCGAAGGCAGTGACTTCACCTGTTACGGGCATTCGATGCGGGTACGAAGCGTAGCTTACAGTCCGGACGGTACTCGAATCGCTACGGGCAGTGATGATTCAACCATCAAGCTTTGGGATGCAGACAATGGTCAGGAAATCTGCACACTGTCGCCGAACCAGGGAAGAGTGTTTGAAGTTGTTTTCAGTCCGGATGGAAAACGCATCGCATCAGCCGGTAGCGACAATACCATCAAAATCCATGATGTGCATTCGGGGAAGATATTCGCAACGCTCGAAGGTCATGAGAATTACATTACCGCTGTCGCGTTCACCCCCGACGGCCAACAACTGGTTTCGGTTGGAATTGACGCCACCGTCAAGCGATGGGACTCGGACAAATGGCAGGAAGTCTCCACGTTTCGAATTGGGGAATCCGTCGAAGGTGTTGCGTTTAGTCCTGATGGCAAACGACTTGTATCCTGCGTGAACTCAGGAATTCATCTTTGGGACGCAACGACCGGACAGGAACTCGCACGGCGTGACAACGCTGTCACGTGGCCACAAAGTGTTGCCTTCAGCCCCGATGGAATGAAGATCGCCGCTGCGGGTTACGGCGTGGTCACACTCTGGAATGTCGAACTCACTCAGAAACTCTGGACCGGTGACGGCAAGATGGGCTGGGTTCACGAGCTCCGTTTCAGTCCCGATGGGGCTCGCATTGCATCAACCGGAGAAATCGACATCCTGCTTGGGGTTTGGGATGTCGGTTCAGGATTGCAAATCACGCCGCTGGTTGGTCACGCTGGCC
>CAIXQV010000743.1 GCA_903921605.1 uncultured Planctomycetaceae bacterium
GCCGGAATCGGTAAGCTGTCTTCGGTTTCCAAGACAGCATCGTCGGTGGGCGTGAACAAACGCAGGTGAATACGGTTCATGCGTGTTTCCTCCTTGAAGCACGATTCCAGTTAAACGTTCAGGCTAAGCCGGGATTTCACGAATGCTTCTCGTTCCGTCGAGAAAAAAAGCAAACGCACGGTGAACTGAGCCTGAAAGTGAGAGACTACAAACGGCGACTTGAGAGAGACATTTTTGCCGTTCAATGTCAGAACTCTATCCACCTACCGCCATGAACTCAAGGGCCTGAAATGGGATTTAACTACGGGCAAAATGCGGAGAATGCGTTGCGGCCCTGTCGGGCAACGATTTCAGGGCATCGTTCGTGGACGATTGGCATTGTTTTGCGTGCTCCCGGCTTCGCCTTGTTTGGCCTCTCAGGCTTGATGAAGTTAGGGTTGGCTCTGTTCGATTTGGGTTGCAGCACAATTAATCCGCATCAACTCGCTGCTTACCATTGACTTGTCTCCCACATCGGGCAGAATTACCAGAACTGGTCGGGCCGGAGTTTCTCTACTTTCCGTTGCCCTGAGAGCATGTTTCAATCCTGCTTTCGAATCTTGACGCCGCTGCTGATTCTTTGGCAGCTTATTCTGCCCTGCAGTGCGCCGTGGTTGCATATCTGCATTGAGGATAACTGCGCTCAAGCGAAATGCGAAGAATACCCCGGTTCATCTGTCCTGAAGAGTCAAGCTTCGGCGACCCATTCGAAGCATTCCTGTGCCTGCGCTCACCATGCGAAGAATTCTCCGCAGAGCAACCATAATTCAAAGGAGCAGCCTCCTTCGAAGGCTCATGACTGCTCCAACTGTGCTGTCTGCCAGGCTATTGCCGCACCGCGAACTCTTGTGGCGATTGTGTCACTGGAGGCTTCCGTCGAAGTGATGGAAGCCCTCGTTTTTGCGGACTGTTCAGACCCACTGCTCGGGTTTGGTCTCCCGACTCGATGCCGCGCGCCACCGGCCATTGGCATCTGCTGAGTCTTGCCGGCTTCGTTCTGGCGCGGACTGATCCCGTTTCCTTGACGGCTTAAGTTGTTGACTTCGACAGCCGCCTGGTAGGTGCAGTCCAGCCTGATGCCGGAGACTCAGGCGCTTCGTCCCGTAATTCGGGGCACATTTGCGAACGTCCCTGGCATTCCCACGCGTCGAACAGACACAAGTGGCTGCGCATACTGCCGACAGCATGCAGTTCAGGGATCACAAGCAGGCTGATGAATTAATCAAACAGCATGCGTTAGCGTCGGGTTCTCTGCTCGCTCCAAACTTCGTCATCCCAAAGATCAAGGCTAACACGATTTCCACGCACGTTCTTAAACCTCCTCTCACCGCGCGGACCGCGAACTGCAAAGACGCGCCCGGTCGAATCGCGCGACCGGTTCGATGTGGCTGGTGTCATCCGGAATCCGTCCGGAAGTTTGCCGAACAGTTGATGAGCCAGCAATTGTGGTGCTGGGGACGCGACATCAAATCGCCTGCGGGCAATCTCCTGATGAACTATGGTTTTGAGCGTCATCGAGAACCCGGAAAAGGTAGTTCCGGATCGACCTGCTATCGGCTGGACGACGGCCCGCTGCACGTTGCTCTTTGGGGCTTTGGGATGTTCTATGGTGAACGCAGCCTCGGCGGACTCTTTGTCGGACGTTACGACTTCCGACCTCGCTGGGCCAATCTCGAATCTCTGTCCAGTGCCGTGCACTATCCGGATGATCTTCCACCCTTCGGTCGCCCGGCCGGAGTTCGACAATGGAAAGCAGCTCATCGGCTCTGCCGCAATATGCTCGACTGGATCGTTAATTATGAAATGTGGGTGATGCAGGAAGTCGGCGCTACGTATCGACAGCGATGCGTGAAGTCATGGCTGCATCCGTTTGTTACTGCAGAAAAAATGCCGGCCGCATGGGGCCTGCTTCGAAATCGTTGCTGGGATCAGCAGAGAAATCAGTGGTATCTGGCGGTTGATCGCCTCGGAATTTTAGACACCAAAGGAAAAAACAGATGAAGAAGTTACCCGTCACCGTGCTCTCTGGCTTTTTGGGAGCCGGCAAGACAACGCTGCTGAATCACGTACTCGCCAATCGCGAGGGCCTGAAGGTCGCCGTGATTGTGAACGACATGAGCGAAGTGAACATCGACGCTCAGCAAGTCGCCGGAGGTCCGGCGCAACTCAGCCGAACCGATGAGAAACTGGTCGAGATGTCCAATGGCTGCATTTGCTGCACTCTGCGAGAAGACCTGCTGGTGGAAATCACCAAGCTGGCTCACGAAGGCCGCTTCGATTATCTGCTGATTGAATCGACCGGCATTTCAGAACCTCTGCCAGTCGCTGAGACGTTCACGTTCGCCGATGAAAATGGCAACTCGCTGAGCGACGTGGCCATGCTGGATACGATGGTGACGGTTGTGGATGCCGCCAATTTCATGAACGACTTCTCATCGCAGGATGAACTCCGCGATCGAAAAATGGGCATGGATGAAACCGATGATCGAGATCTCTCGCTGTTGCTGACAGACCAGATTGAATTCGCCAACGTGATCATTCTGAATAAGACCGACTTGATCTCTGAGGATGAACGGCATCGTCTGCACAGCATCCTTAAGAAGATGAACCCGGAAGCAATCGTGCTGGAGGCAGAACGTAGTCGAGTCCCGCTTACGGCGATTTTGAACACCGGGCGCTTTCAAATGGAATGGGCCGAATCCGCATCTGAATGGCTCAGCGTGCCACGCGGTGAGGAACAGACAGAGACCGCGGAGTACGGCATCTCCAGCTTCGTCTATCGAGCGCGACGACCGTTTCATCCCGAGCGATTTCATGAGTTCTGGGTCAACGATGATGCCGCCTCGTCGATTCTGCGTTCCAAAGGCTATTTCTGGCTGGCCTCACGGCATAGTCTGGCCGGTTTCTGGTCACAGGCCGGTGGTGTGATTAGCGCGGATCCGGGTGGCCAATGGTGGGCCGAAACTCCGCGAGACGACTGGCCTCTTGAGGATCCTCAGCAGATCGCCGAGATTGAATCAATCTGGGATGAACAGGTCGGTGATCGTCGCCAGGAAATTGTGATCATCGGTCAGGATCTGCAGATCGCCGAAGTCACTCGTGCTCTTGATGCATGCCTCCTGACGGACGCTGAACTTGCCGCGGGCCCGGCTGCCTGGGAGCAGTTTGAAGATCCGTTTGCGCCGTGGGAAATTGCCGACAGCGACATGTCAGAAAGCTGCGAACTGCCTGGCGATGACGAAGAGGCGGATGAACGATGAAACTTCTGCCTGTGACCGTTCTGTCCGGATTTCTCGGTGCCGGAAAGACGACTCTGCTGAATCATGTTCTCGCGAATCGCGAGGGCATGAAGGTGGCTGTGATCGTCAACGACATGAGCGAAGTGAACATCGACGCGCAGTTGATCGCCGGAGGCTCGGCTGCGCTGAGTCGCACGGAGGAGAAGCTGATCGAAATGACCAACGGGTGCATCTGCTGCACTCTGCGAGAAGATCTGCTGCGTGAGATCAGCCAGTTGGCTCTGGAGGGGCGGTTCGATTATCTGCTGATTGAATCCACAGGGATTTCCGAACCTGCTCCTGTGGCTGACACGTTCACCTATGCGATCGCCAACAATCAGTCGTTGTCGGATGTCGCCGAACTGGACACAATGGTCACGGTCATCGACTGTATGAACTTCCTGATGGATCTTCGCATCGGCGAAGATCTGCAGTCACAGGGAACTGCGGCCACGGCAGATGATGTTCGCACGGTAGCCGATCTGCTGATTGATCAGGCTGAGTTTGCCGATGTCATTGTGCTGAACAAGACCGACCTGGTCAGTGCCGAGGAATTGGCTCGCGTCGAAGGTTTTCTGGAGCAGCTCAATCCTTACGCACTCAAGATTCGCAGTGAGTTCGGAAAAGTTCCGCTGAAGAAGATCCTGGGGACTCACCGCTTTGATTTCGAACGCGCCAAAACCTGCAAAGGCTGGCAACTGGTGCTGCGTGATGATGGGGCCAGTGAAGTCGAAGAGTATGGAATTCGCAGCTTCGTTTTTCGGTCGCGTGTTCCATTTCATCCGGAGCGTTTTTATCGCCGACTGACGGCCGAATGGTCGGGGGTGCTGCGATCGAAGGGCTACTTCTGGCTGGCGTCAAGAGTCGACAAGATTGGCGTCTGGTCTCAGGCCGGACGAGTCGCCCGGCTGGATGTTGCGGGATTCTGGTGGAGCAGCGTCCCGCGTGAAGAATGGCCAAAGACGCCGGGGTTTGAGGAGGCTGTGATGAAGTACTGGGATCCGGATGTTGGCGACTGCCGACAGGAACTGGTCTTCATTGGTATCGACATGGACGAGGCGGCCATTCGCGAGTCACTGGAAGCGTGTCTGCTGACCAGTGAAGAGTCTGCTGAGGGGCCTTTTGAATGGCTGAAGTTTACCGATCCTTTTCCTCGCTGGGATGTACAACGAGCCCCCACGGGAGCACAGGAAGTCAATCCATGAATGCTGAAATACAAAGTCCTGTCAGAATGTCACCCGTTGCGATTCGGGAGGGAATCGTTCGTTCCACCGTCCTGAGTTCAACGCTGCTGGGAGAATACGCTTCGCTGTTGATAATGGCCCATGCGGTGTTTGGAGCGATCTGGTGGGCGGCTGCTGTGCCGAAGAATTCGGCCGCTTTGATCATGGTCCTGTCCGGACTCTGGATCGCCTTCCGTGCATTCGGAGGATTAGCCGGAGAGAAATCAACCGCTGCCGTTTCTGTCTTAATGCTGATCATGACTGGCGTGCTGGCCATCACGGGAGTTTCCCGGGTTCCTGAATGGATGTCCGGCAGCATTATTGCGCCGATTGTCTCGACGATTCTGCTGGGTGTCTTGTTGGTGGTCGAGTTTCTGGATGTTCGAGTCCGCTCACATGCTGGACTGACGAATCCCGAACGGCGAAAACGAGACGGCGTTGCTTTGAAGTTGGCGTTCGTGGGGCTATTTCTGGCCTGGGGGCTGGGTGTTCCGACTGTGAAGGCGATTTATCAAGCCAGTCATCCGGTGCCGGAGAAGCTGGCGATGGAACGAATGAGCTTTATCGAGGAAGCTGGATTCCGTTGCGGGGAAGCCATGGTCACGGCCTGCTTCTTTGCTCTGGGGGCCAACATCGGAAGCTTTTTGAATGTGGTGGTATGGCGGATGCCGCTGGGGATTTCCATCGTGCATGGGGATTCTCGCTGCCCGATTTGTTCAACGAAGATTGCAAGCCGAGACAACATCCCGATCTTCGGCTGGCTGGGGCTCGGTGGCCAATGCCGTGCCTGCAGAACGGAGATTTCGCCTCGATATCCGATTGTGGAAGCGATCACCGGGACGGTGTTTCTGCTGTTCTATTTCGTGGAGCTGATCTCTGGCGGTGCCAACTTGCCAGTGCGTGGGATCAACATGTATCGTGGAGTGCTCTGGATCATCATGTATCCCAAGTGGGATGTGATCGGGCTGTATCTCTATCACTGTTATCTTTTCTGCGTTCTGTTGGTGTGGAATCTGATGGCACTGGACAGAAGTCGGATTCCTCGCCGACTGTTGATCTTTGCCTTCACCGTCGCGATCGCACTGCCGCTCGCATTTCCAGACCTCGCTGTTGTGCCTGTCTGGCCTTCTTTACCGACAGGGCTGATATCATCGGCAATGTTTGTTGGAGCGGGAACCATCGTCGGCTTGTTGATTGGTTGTGTGCTGAATTGGGCGTGGCGAAGAAGTCTGCAACATGAACCGGGCGAACTGATGGCCACAATTCCCTCGTTCGGATTAATCGGCGCCGTCCTCGGTTGGCAGGCCGTGCTGTCAATTGCGACATTCTTCTGCGGCCTGATGCTGGTAAGGAGTATGCTCACCGATCGTGTCGATCGATTGTTATGGCATCTTTTTTTGACGGTGTTGATTCATCACCTCTTGTGGCGTGTGATGTCGTACTGGTCTGGTTATGTGTGGCCTCACGCGAGTTCCTCAGCAACGTCCGTGATCCTGCCGTTTTTGATCGTTGCTGCCTGCGTTGTGGCCGTGAAACGGAGCACGTTACGCATTTCAGGGAACTGCTGACGAGCGGCCTGAACAACAGGCTGCGATTGAGTGGCGAGCAAAGCGACCTGCACCGAAAGAACCCTATGCGGCGGAATCGGTGATCAGTCGCACCAGATAGATCAGTCCGATCCCCAGAATCAATGCCGATCGGATGTAGTTCCACGGGAGATTGACGAGTCGTTCTGAGCGACGGCCAAACTTTTCGCCAAAGTACTGCAGCAGAATTCCGACCACTGACAGCGAGCTGGCGATTCCCGCCGCAAACAAGCCAATGATCAGATACGTCGCGCCGGGCGATCCGGATGAGAGCCCTGTGAAGTACGCGGCCATTGCTGTTGGGCATGGGAGAAGTCCAACGGCGAGCCCCAGAATTGCCGTGGTCCGATAGCTGGCTCGCGAAGGTGTCACTGCAGCGGGCGCGGATTCAACGGAAACAATCGGCAGGACTGCGGCTGTGGAATTGGCGGTGGACGCAGCCATGATCGGTGATGAAAATCCGCCCAGTTGCACCAACTGCGGCTCAATCACGCATGCAGTGTGCTCGTGAGCATTCCCGTGAACATGACCATGCGAATGATCAGAGCATGTTCCATCGTGATGCTGACCGCAACATCTCACCTTGCGACCTCGAATGGCCTGCACCAACAGGAAGCCGCCGACCGCCACCACCAACAAAGCGCTGATCCACTGGAGCACGCTGGAAACCTGCTCCTCATGATGATGATCACCGGCAATCAGGTGATGAGCAATGTGGACACCAAAGGCGATGGCGAACAACGACACCGAATGAGAAAATGCCGTCGAAAGCCCCATGACCACCGGATGCCAGAAGCTGCGTTTTCCATCCAGCAGGTACACGAACATGGCCGTCTTGCCATGACCAGGTTCAAGAGCATGCAAGGCGCCGAGAAAAAAGCTCAGGCCGAGGCTCAGTTCGTGCGAATGAGAGTGAAGATGCATACTGGTCGGATTCCGGGAAGCGACTGAAGAAGACCGGCTCAACAACTAATGTTCAAGCCAGATGGTCCGCATTGACACGCAACCGGAATGCCTCCGACCAGTGGGCATTTCAGCGTTCTGCGTGTACGAATAACTCTAACGTACGCCGGGGCAAATGAAAACGCTGAACTAATAACAGTCGCCACGAAAGTTTCTGCCGGGCCGTTTATTCCGCGGAGATAACATCGGGCCCTTGTCCCGCACGCTTTTCGTACCTTCCATCTCCCATTTTTACATACTTCGTAAAGCCTTTGGATTCCAGTTTCCCGTCGCTCATGGCAGATTTCATTCCGGATTCAGACCATTTTCCTGCGACGAACGGCGCGCAAATCACTCGGCGAATCGGCTGCCCGGTTACAGGATGGTGTGTCAAAGGCGCCTCTTTGATGCTCTGTTCCACCTCGAAGGTTTCGCCCACTGAATCGTCTGTCAGTATCACCCCATAAACGTAGACTGGCATGGATTTTGAGTCTCCTCTTTTGTGTCAGTGGCTGAAGCCGCTGCGGGAGTTATCACGAACTTTGAAGACGAACACGATTCCAAACAAGGTCGTGCAGGCTAGGACGATGGCTCCGCCGCTGGAAATCGACAGGTAGTAAGACGCGTACAGCCCGATGACGCTGCTGCATGTCGAAAAGACGACCGATAGCATCAACATCCTGTTCAATCGCTTTGTCAGTAATGATGCCGTCGCCGCCGGCGTGACCAGCAGGGCAGATGTGAGCACAACTCCAACAGCCTGAATCGCAGTGACAACGGACAAAGCGAGAAGCAACAGCAGGAGGTAACGCATCCGTTCCGACGAGAGTCCGATCACCTGGGCATGCAGCGGATCCACCGTTGTCAGCATAAGTTCCTTCTGAAAAATCAGCAGACAGACCACCACGATCGTTCCCGTGATAACAATCCCGATTAGATCTGAGGATGTCACTCCCAGCACGTTGCCGAACAACATGTGAGAAAAGTCACGGTAACTGCGGACAGTACTGATCAGCACAATCCCGAGAGCGAACATGCCGGAGAACAGAACTCCGATCGCTGTGTCCTCTCGAAGCTGCTGACGGCGGCTCAGCCAGCCGATTCCCAGAGCCGTGATGATGGCTGCGATGATCGCTCCAAAGAACAGGTTCCAGCGGTTTAGATAAGCGACAACAAGTCCCGGCAGTGTCGTGTGAGCAATTGCGTCGCCCATAAACGCCATGCGTCGCAGCACAACGTAAACGCCCAGCAATGAACATGTGGCTCCAATGAGCGTACTGGCCAGCAACGCCTGTCGCATAAAACTGTATTGAAGCGGTTCGAGAAGCCAGGTCATGTGTGGTCCATGATTTGCGAATTGTTCTGTGATTCGCTGTGCTGAATGTACGTTGGAAATTCTTGTCCGACGATGGAGCGACGGGCAGGAATGCCCATCCTACGAATGAAGCAGGTTGCCCGTTGTTGCTTGAACTCTACCTTCACGTAAATAAACGGCTCGATCAAACGACTCCGACAATCGCCCCAGATCGTGCGTCGCAGCCAGCACACTGGAACCACCGCGAGTCTCTTCGCGCAACACTTCGTCGACGATATCTCGAGTCGCTTCGTCGACAGCATTCAGGGGCTCATCCAGCAGAAACAGACTGGCCCCCTGAACGATCGCTCGAGCCAACAACGTGCGTTGCTGCTGGCCGCCGGAAAGTTCACCGATCTGACGCTCGGCCAGATCAGAGATCTTCAGACGATCCAATCCCTGCCGCACTGCTTCCATGTCCTTTCGCCCCGGTCGCTTCAGCCAGCCAAGATGCACATATCGCCCTGTCATCACCAGATCGGCGACCGTCATCGGAAAACACCAGTCAAGATCCGCGCGCTGAGGCAGATAGGCGGTTCGATGATGACACGCTCCGACGCGATTGCCGAAGAGATTTACGGACCCTGATATGGGCTTGAGCAAACCAGCGATGGTTTTCAGAAGCGTGCTTTTTCCGGCTCCGTTCGGGCCAACAAGGGCCACTCGCTCTCCGACATTGACAACCAGGGACACGTCCGAGACGGCAGGCATGGCAGAATGCTCATAGCGCACGGTCACATTCTTAAGATCGACCGCCGAGCAGCCCGGTTGTGGATCTTTGTGGCCTCGTCCTCCATAGGGCAACCACGGGTCGACATGATGAGAATGCTCCGGGCAAGAACAACCAGCATGGGCGGGTGTTTCACTGCGAGGCTCTGAGGTTTTGAGTGACATTACTGCAGAGACTCCACGATCTTCGTCACATTCGAACGCATCATCTGCAGGTAAGATTCCCCGCCCGAGCCTTTTTCCCCCAGAGCATCAGTAAACAGTGTCGGGACAACGCGAACCCCAGCTTCGCGAGCGACCTGCTCGGTGAGTTGCGGGTTGAGAATATTCTCTGCAAAGATCGCAGGAACCTGTTCGCGACGAATCGTCTCGATAATGGCTGCAATCTGAGCGGCCGAGGGATCCGCTACTTCGCTCGAAACAGTCCCCATCACACTGGAGACCTGAAACCCATAACGTTCCGCAAAATAGCCGAACGTATCGTGAGTCGTCACCAGCTTCCGGCGAGAATCAGGCAATGCCGCGACCTGACCCTGAATCCACGTATTCAATTCCTGCAGCTCGCTGACGTAGGCATCTGTATTCTTCTGATAATCGTCGGCATGAGCAGGATCAGCCTTTATTAACGCAGCGGAGACGGCTTGAACCATCTCAATCGCGAATTGGGGATCGTGCCAGACATGAGGATCGGTTTCGCTGTGGCCATGATCGTCAGAGAATGTTCGGCCGGGGATCTTCTGAGTAACAACCACACGAGTCGCCCGGGATCCACTGGCCTCGAAAAGCCGATCCAGCCAGACCTCGAAGCCCAGGCCGTTCTCGAAGAGCAACGCTGCATCAGCAACGGCGGCACTGTCCTGCGGCGTGGGTTCATAGGTATGAGCATCCCCGCCGGGGCCGACCAGCGTGGTCAGGCGCACATGTTCTCCGCCAACGCGGCCGACCCAGTCTCCGAGAATGCTGTAGGTTGCGATGACAGGAATCTTGCCGCCTGTTGGGTCATCCGCAGCCGCGCTGCCACCAGCCGCTGAGTCCTTCGTTGCGAGATCGGTCGACCTGGGATCTTCACGAGGTGATTCAGTTCGGCCGCAGCCGGGAAGAGCCGTGATCAGCAGCAGGAAGATCGCTGTCAACGCTCTGTTGGGTTTCAAAATCATCTTTCGGCCTTCGGGAGTCTCTTTTATCGCTTGACGTTATTCACACACACTAGTCTAATGCAATGCGGTTGCAAATACACATTCGCTGTTTACGCAGCAGAATGTCTTCTCAATGGGCGATGTTATGCTCCTCTTCGGAAATTCCGAAAAACGTGATCCTGTCCAGGTGGCTCAGATTCGGGCGTGGGTGGCGGAATTGCTGCCTGTCCCGGAAGACGCCTTTGTCATGGTCAAACAGATGGAATGTCCGGAGGAGGGATGTCCTCCGGTGGAGACGATTATTGCCATCCTGTGTAATCACACCGGGCCTAAGCAGTGGAAGCTGCCCAGGCCGCTTCGTGATGTCACTCGAGGTGATATCGAAGACCTTTGCAGCAGCACCGGAGAATGGACTCCGCAGGAATGGCGGTGTCCTGATTGAGGCGGCTTGATTTAATCCTAGCCCGCTGCGTCAGCGAGGGATTGCTGTTGACTACGCAGCCACGTTTATCCCTCACTGACGTTTCGGGTTGCGAAAACCCATTAACTCAATGTTCCGCTTGCGGGTGGTTGATTTAGTCGTTTAACGGCAAGCCGCAGGCGTCGTTGCTCGGCTCGTCTACGCCTGCGGCTCGCCGTTAAACGAAAACGCCCAATACACCACTGAATCAACAGCCTGCCGGCGCCTGCGGCTGGGCGGTAAACGAGACGTATTCCCTTTTCATTCTGATTTCATTCTGAGCCAACCATGACAACCACCTCCAAAGTCCCCGTCACAGTTCTGACCGGCTTCCTGGGTTCCGGCAAGACCACGCTGCTCAATCGAATTCTCTCGGAGAATCACGGCAAGCGAATCGCCGTGATTGAAAACGAGTTCGGTGAGGTTGGCGTTGACAATGATCTTGTCATTGGTGCCGAAGAAGAGATCTTCGAAATGAACAACGGCTGCATTTGCTGCACCGTGCGAGGCGATCTGATTCGAATTCTGGGCAATCTGATGAAGCGTCGCGATAAGTTCGACCACATCATGATCGAAACCACCGGCATGGCCGATCCGGGGCCGGTTGCTCAGACATTCTTTATGGACGATGAGATTCAGACTCAACTAAGCCTCGATGGAGTCGTCACGCTCGTTGACGCGAAGCACGTGCTCCAGCACATTGATGATTCGGATGAAGTGAAAGAGCAGATTGCATTCGCGGATGTCATCCTGCTCAACAAAACAGACCTCGTCTCTTCGGCCGATCTGGATGCACTTGAGTCCCGCATTCACAGTATGAATTCGGCGGCGAAAATCCATCGGACTCGAGACGCTGTTGTCGACATGGACAAGATTCTGAACCTCGGCGGTTTTGATCTGGATCGGGCTCTGGAGACCGATCCGAAGTTCCTGGAGCCCGAGTATCCGTTTGAATGGAGCGGATTGTACGACCTGGCGGCGGGTGAGTATTTCTTTGAAATGAATCCCGGCCCCGATCCGGCGATGAACGTCTGCCTTGTTCCGGCCAAGGGAAACACGGAGCAGGCCATGCGCGACACAGTCGAAGCGGCTGTGCTGCGATACTCGGCCGATGAAACAGAACTGGCGGCGGGCGATGCGATCACATCGAACGTTGAACTGATCCAGTTGCCGCTAGAGGATGCTCCGAAGAAATTTCGAGTCACGATCCCTTCTGCCGGTGGGTGGGTTCTGTTTACGGAACATCATCCGGATGAGTTCGAGGCGTCGCTTCAGGATGCGGCGGGGAACGTGATGGTTCCGCTGGTCACACGCGAGTACAAGCCAGACCACGAGCACGACGAAGAGGTTACTTCCGTGGGAATTACTTCGTTCAAAGAGCTTGACCTCAAGAAGTTCCAGAAGTGGCTCGGAAGACTGCTCGCCGAACAGGGGCCGGACATCTTCCGCATGAAAGGCATTCTGAATTTTAAAGACATGGATACTCGCTATGTTTTTCAGGGAGTTCACATGCTGTTTGACGGACGTGAGGATCGGCCGTGGGGTGATCAGGCGCGTCGCAGTTCGCTCATCTTTATCGGCCGCAATCTGGATCGGGAATCTCTGAACGCGGAGTTCGAAGCATGCCTGGCATAAGATCCGCACAGCGGGGTGGCCGCCAGGTGATCGAACACTGGCAGATTGATGTCGAAGACTATGTGCAGGACCTGGCATGGTCGTCAGACGGTCAGTTCGTCGCCATCATCACGGTGGAAGGACAGGTCTGGGTTTGCCATCACGCAGATCAGATCGCGGTTCGCATAGGCGAGCACAAAGGCGGCGGAACGTCGTTGTCGTGGCGGCCGGGGACCACGGAATTCTCAACGATCGGCCATGACGGGTTCATTCGGCACTGGAATGCGGCGAACGGTTCATTGCTGATGCAGTTGGAATCAGGTGCTTCCTGGGGAACTCGGGTTGCCTGGAAATCGAACGGCCAGCGTCTCGCTTCCGCCGCCGGAAAGTCACTACGACTGTTTACGGCGGAAGGGAAACTGGTCTACGAATCATCTGATCACGCCAGCACCATTGCTGACATCGCATGGAACCCCGATGGCAGCGCGATTGCTGTGGCGGCGTACTTCGGAGTGACGTTGCATATTCCGGGGAAAGGTGTTCGACAGTATGAATGGAAGGGATCGAGTCTGGTTCTTGCGTGGAGTCCCACGGCGAAGTATCTGGTCACCGGGGAACAGGATTCGTCGGTTCATATCTGGTACGTGAAGACCGGCAAAGATTCTCAGATGACGGGGTTTGCCACCAAGGTGCTCGAGATGTCCTGGCATCGATCGGGAGATTACCTGGCGACCGGCGGAAGTGATTCGATCATTCTCTGGGATTGTTCCGGAGTTGGTCCGGAAGGCCGTGAGCCACGCATGCTGGAGGCCCACGCGACGCGACTGACTCAACTGACGTTCCAGTCCAAAGGCAATGACATCGCGTCGGCCGATGCGGACGGAATCGTCATGCTTTGGACGCCGCTCCGATCCGGCGATCCCTACTTCTTCCGCGGATTTGATTCGATGATCACTCGTCTGGCCTGGTCGTCGGATGATCAGCGACTTGTTGTCGGCGAGCGAGACGGCAAGGTGACCAGCATCGGATTTCA
>CAIXQV010000744.1 GCA_903921605.1 uncultured Planctomycetaceae bacterium
GACGCAGAATGTTCTGGATCCGAAGAATGGAGCAGCCTCCAGCTTTCAGGCTCGTCTGCCTCGGCCAGCTCGCACGACTCCCGATCGTACCCCGGCTGAACGTCCCTCCAGAATGACTCCTGATCGAGCGCGGACGATGACGCCCCTGAACAGCACTTACGATGATGTTCGCGTTGGAGACGTTGCCCCACAGTTCAGTGAGGCTTTGGAATCGGCGGCCGCCCTGGTGGAAGCCGATCTGCCCACGGTCCGTCGGCGAGAAAACCCACCGGCCACCTATCAGCTTCGCAGCCTCGCCACACGTCGTGATGCGGCCTTGCGTTTCGGTGGCACTCGTGAATCCGAGAACGCCGTCGAACGCAGCCTGCGCTGGCTGGCCGCCTGTCAATCCGCCGATGGACACTGGGATGCAGAAGATTACGGTGCGGGTCAAGTCAAGATCGATGAAATTGGCGTTGATCGACAATACGCCGGACGCGAAGCCGACACGGGCTTAACGGCCCTGGTGATCCTGTCGTTCCTCGGCGCGGGCTACACGCATGAAGACGGACGTTACGCAATTCAGGTCGACCATGCTCTGGACTGGCTGATTCGTCAACAACAGCCAGATGGGAACCTCTTCGGGAATTCCGAGCACTTTGCCAAAATGTACTGCCACGCGATGGCCACTTACGCGTTGGCCGAAGCTTACGGCATGCAGCAGGATACGGTTCTCGGGCCCATTGTGAACCCGGCATTGATTCGGGCTCCCAACGATGCTGCTGCTCTGGCCGGAGCTGTTGCTGCCGCCGGTGCAACCTCGCAAAGTGGACTCTTGCTGTTGGCCATGGAACCTGGCCGAAGCCAAATGGTGGCCGACAAAGTCGCCAGCTCATTCCGCCTCGTCGATGATCTCCGACTTCGTGCAGCTCTTGCGCGAGCCGTCGCCTTTACGATCGGACGGCAAGATCCCAAAAGCGGAGGCTGGCGTTATCGAGAACTCCAGGAGGGCGATGTCAGCATGTTTGGCTGGCAGATGATGTCGCTCAAAAGCGCCGAGATCGCCGGTGTTTTTTTTCCCTCAAAAGTTCGGCAGCGCATGGATGATTTCCTGAACAGCGTGCGGCAGGGAAAAGATGGTGGACTCTTCGGTTACCGGCGCAATGTCGTCAGCGATGGAAAAGATTCCGAGCCTGTCAGTCCCACGATGACGGCCGAAGCATTGTTCTGCCAACAGATGCTTGGATATCCCCAGGAGTCCGCCTCGAATCAGGAATCTGTCGCCTACCTGATGAGGAATACTCCGCGATTGTCAGATCTCAATTACTACTACTGGTATTATGGAACTCTGGCGATGTACCAGCATGGTGGTCGAGCCTGGCAGGACTGGAATTCGACCGTGCGTGAGGTCCTGATCTCCGAACAGGTCACCTCGGGGAAAAATGCGGGCAGCTGGGAACCCAAAGATCAATGGGGACGCTACGGCGGTCGTCTTTATTCAACCGCTTTGGCGACACTGACGCTGGAAGTTTATTACCGCTTTCTGCCTCTTTATCGCATGAATGATAAGCAGGAAATCAAGGTCAAGGTCGACTGAGAAATCAACTGCTGGGCTTGGCATCAAAACGCTGCCTCGCGATCTCGAGTCGAAAACAGACGATCCTTAACACTTCCCAATGATCAGCGTAAATCCTGAACCAAACGCCGCTCGGAAGCCCCAATTGGATGGAAGAGATCTGAAATGGCTGCTCGGATGAATCTTCAAAGTCGCTCCAACGACACTAATCCCTATGCAGCCCCCGAATCTCGGGATCAGAGTTCTCCGGCTATCGAATTGCCCCCGGGCAGCCCGTGGACGATCGATGGAGAGGCCCTGCTATGCCGCGGCGATCTGACCTTCGACTGGCTTTGTTTTTCCACCGGATTACCCGTGGAGACTGATGCGAAGGTCTTCTACATGAAGATTTTCGCTCCTTCACAGCAACGACGAATCGTGTTTCGCCTGTTTCACTCATTGAGCATCGCGACTATTCTGATACTGCTCGTGCTGGGCCGCGTCATGCAGACCGGATCGGTGAAGATCTTCGGCATTCCTTCATTTATGTTCGTGCTCGCCTATATCGCAATCTTCATCATCATCCTCCGCCGGACACCCAGCTTTCGGATCTGTTATCGTCGCAGCCGCGAAGGACGACGAGGTCACATGTTTCGCAGAACAATTCCGTCGCTGGCCGTCGGTATCTTCGTTCTTGCCCCCACGCTGATCGTCCTTCCTCAGCTCTTTGCTGCCTCGTTCGGCTGGGGACTGATAACCGTTTGTGCCGCGATCGTGGCCTTCGCCGGTTTCATGATGCTGTTGCCAGAACCGCGAGCTGTCTCTCTCAACAACGGCGTCTTTCGCGTCACTCACCTGGCACCTGAACTGCTAGCTGCACTGAGAAACTTTGCCGATGAGCATTGAGGACCTTATTCTTCGCGACGACCGCCAAGGAGTCCCGACTTCATTAGATAATACAACAGGGTCAACAGACTCGACACAAACGCAGCCACATAGGTCAACGCGGCAGCATTCAGAACACTGTTCATGCCGGATCGTTCATCTTCACCGATGATTCCGCTCTCAACCGCCAGACGTTTTGCACGAGCACTCGCGTCAAACTCCACCGGCAACGTCACCAGCTGAAACAGGACGATTGTGCTGAATGCGATCGTGCCGAGTACTAATAGGGGCTTCGATGACATCAGAATGCCTAGCATCAGCAGAGTATTCGAGGCGCCTGAACCAAAACCGACCACCGGGACAAGCGCTGATCGCATCCACAAAGGCGCATAAGACCGAGCATGCTGGATCGCGTGTCCGGCCTCATGGCAGGCCACACCAATCGCGGCCACGGAGTTACTGGCGTAAACCTGCTCGGATAACGCCAGAGTCTTCGTGGCCGGATTATAGTGATCGCTGAGAAAGCCATGAGTTGGCTCAATCCGCACATCCGTAATTCCTGCTCGATCCAGCAGAATCTGAGCC
>CAIXQV010000745.1 GCA_903921605.1 uncultured Planctomycetaceae bacterium
ACAGAAAGGATCATTGTGCCTCGGAACGAGATCGAGGAACAGAAGATCGCCGACGTGTCCATGATGCCGGAAGGGATCCTGCAAAAGATGGCTCACGATGAAGTGCGTGATTTGTTCGCCTACCTGATGGGTTCGGAACAGGTTGCTCTGCCTTAGCAGCCAGTTGATTTAGTCGTGATCAAGCAACTAGTGTCGTCTTTAGCTCTGCGAAAGCAACGCAACTTTCGCGGAGCGAAAGACCACACTATGCTATCAACACCCCGTGATCGCCGATGTTCTATCGTGGTCCATAGTCTTGAAGTGAAGCCGGGCCCTTGACGCGAATATCGACCGGGGCGTCAATGAACTCGGGTTTGGTATCGTAAATCCCATCGACTTCCGGCACGGGCAATCGTACTCGCCGCTGGGTTTGCTGCGGGCGGTCTTCGCAATACCAGCCGTTGTTTTCGAAGCGAAAAGTCTCGGGAGCGGTGGCATCGCTGATGTTGACGGCGTCCACCATTTGCTGGCTGTTGAAGACCACGATGTTATTTGAAAATGTTCCATTGCGACTGGGGAGAAAACCGGGAGTACGGTTCTCCTGCAGAATTCTCAACGCCCATCTTTCCGGATGATAGAGGGTATTGTGCCGCACGATCGCCGAGTCGACGCCGACAAAGGCAATTGCTGCCATGCCTCCGATAAACTGACAATCTTCAACCGTGATGTCTTTGGCCTCGTAGTTGGCATCGGCTGGCCGGAAAAAATCTTTGCCGGTGCTGCCACCCACATTGACGCCTCGACTGCCAGGATATTCGAAGCGACATTTCCGGACCATGACGCGAGCGCTCCCGCCCTTCATCTGCACGCCGTTTGCCTGTTGTCGGCCTTTGGTATCGTCGGGGTTACGTGAGATCATGCAGTCCGTGATCACGCCATCGTGACAGCCAACCATATCGATCGCGGAGCCGCCGGTGCCCCAGTCGACGATACGACAGTTTTCGACTTTGAAGTCGTCAAGTCCCGATAGTTTGATGCCATCGCTGTTTCCATTCGGGCCGACATTACTCACCACAAGATTCAGCAGCGTGATTCCGCGTGATGTCGTGGTCTGGGAGCCTCCGTTATCAACGTTGATTCCATTTCCCGTCGCGCCAGTGAGGTGCAGACCGTCGATTGTCAGATAGGAACATCGCGTGACGTGGACGCCGCTTCCTCCGCCTTCGAACACCGGTGGCTTCTGTGAATCTGCTGCTCTCAGAATGACCGGGGCCGCTTTGGTCCCGTGGATTTCCCGCAGTTCGAAATCGCCCCGAATGGTGATACCAGAAGCCAGCTTCAACACGTCGCCGGGCTTTGCGATTCGAGCTGCTTGAAGCAATTCTTCTCGAGACGAGACGGTTTGTTCTCCGGCTCGGAGTGATGTTCCAGCGAGAAGCAGCAGCAAAGTGATGCCAGGATAAATACGCATGAAATCCCCACAGGCTCATGGATCAGGTGACGTGAATCAGGTCGACAGGATACCATAGGTCGTGTGAAAAGTGTCAGCAGGGCTGATCGTGCACTTCGATCCGCTCGGTCTATATGTTCGGCAGAGGATTACCGGATGAAAACAGCATTGCACACCATCAGCTATTCCGGTTCATGGGGACAGGCGAAGTTGCCGCTGGAAGAGATTGTCCAGCGAGCGTCAATGCTGGGGTATGATGGGATCATGCTGGCTGGAAAGCGACCTCATGCGTCGTTGCTGGACATGACACCTGACGCCCGACGTGAACTTCGAAGTCGAATGACTGACGCGAAGGTAGAGATGTCCTGTCTGGCCGGATACACGAACTTCACCGCTGATGCAGAGCATGCGGAGGTGCCTCATCGCGAGATGCAGATTCATTACGTGACCGAGTTGTGCCGATTGGCCGTCGAGCTTGGGGGCCAGATCGTGCGAATCTTTACGGGCTATGAGCATCCGTTGCTGCCTTATTCAAAAGCGTGGGACTTGACCGTCAGCGCGGTCAAGGAATGTGCTCGTCGAGCAGCGGACGTTGGGGCGATTGTCGCCGTGCAGAACCATCACGATCTGGCAGCGCACTCGGAGGCGTTCTTGATGTTTCTGAAGGCTGTTGATGAATCGAACTGTCGAGCGGCCTTTGATGCGTGGTCTCCGGCTCTGCAGAGTGACAACTATCTGACGGCCGCGAAGAAGCTGGCACCGCTCACCGTTCACACAACGATAGCCGATTATGTCCGAGTGCCCCGGTTTCGTTATCAGCCCGAGCTGGTGAATTATCGCCGCGACGAAGACTACATTCAGGCGGTGCCTATGGGCGAGGGGTTTATCGACTATCGAGGTTTTCTGAAGGCGTTATGTGAACACGGTTTCGATGGCTGCGTAGCCTTCGAGATGTGTTCTCCGCTCCGCGATGGAAACAGCCTCGAGGTGCTGGATCAGTATGCCCGGAAGTTTGTCGAGTTTATGAAGCAGACGGCAGCAAGCTAGATCGAAGTCAAGGACTGGCGAAAGATGAGGAAGTCTTTGCTATGGCTTTCCAATCGCAAACAGGTGTTGCTCGCCCCTGATATAAATTCGTCCGTTTGCAATGGCGGGGGAGGACCATGTGTATTCGCCCAGTTCATTTCGGGAGACGACGTTGAGTTTGTCACCTGGCTTGACGACCGACGTGATTCCATCATCTGCGGTGAAGTAGACCAGACCGTTGGCCGTCAACAGTGACGCGCTGTAGTGCTTGCCGAGGCGATCCTGCCAGAGACGTTTTCCGGTCGCTGTTTCAAAACAATTGACCGTGCCTCGGTCGTCAGCGACAAACAGATAAGGGCCTGTCAGCACGGGTGACGGCACGTAGCATTTGGCTTCGTCTGATTGCCATCGCACATGGGATGTTGTCACGTCGCCGGAACCATCCGGACTGATGGCCATGACATGATGCGTCGGGTAGCCGGCCGTCAGATAAAAGCCTTGTTCGTCGGCGACCATAGACGAAACAAATTGTTCCGTGGGGCCTTCAATCTTCCAGACTTCCTGCCCGGTTCGTGGATCGAGGCTCACCACCTGTTTGCTGCCGGACATCACCATTTGAGTTCGGCCCGCGATGTCGCGAATGATGGGCGTGCAATAACTGCGGATCTTGTGTTCTCGTGGAGTCTTCCAGACCGTTTTGCCGTTTGAGCGATCCAGTGCAACGACATACGAGTCACCATCATGATCACCATTGACGATCAGAAGGTTTTCGAAAATCACCGGCGAGCTGCAGAATCCATGAGCGCTGATGAAGTCACCGATCGTGACATGCCAGAGTTCATCGCCATTGAAGTCAAAAGCGGCCACGAGGATTTGACCTGGGGTGACGTTTCGTTCGCTACCGACATTGGGGGCAGGAATTTCATGGCCATCAACGGTCAAAAACGAAACATAAACCGTCTTGCCATCCGTTGCTGGCGTTCCGGAAGCGTAGCTGTTCAGCTGGTGTTTGGTTTCCAGCTTTGATTTGGCCACCATCCTTTGCCACAGCATCTCACCGTTGGCTTGATCCAGGCATGTCAGAATTCTTTCGCCTGTGGCTTCGTCGCAGCCGCTCAGAAAGATGCGATCATTCCAGATGACTGGTGATGCGTGACCGGTTCCTCGCAGTTTCGACTTCCAGACGATGTTCTCCCCGGTTTTCCCATCCCAGACGGTTGGTACATCGGTCTCAACGGACGTACCGTCGCCTCGAGGGCCTCGCCAGCATGGCCAGTTTTCTGCCATGGCGGCGGAAAAAGGCAGTTGACTGATCAACATCAGCATGAGCAAGCGAAGACGGCCGGACCTGGGAAGGGCAGGGTGGTGATAGCCAGCATTCGCCTCAGCGGAGTGCTGCTCAGCGATTTCCGGGAAGACACGCGGGAGTTTCGAAGTCATCGCAAGGCAGCTTTCTTTGGCTGAATTCTAAGACGGGTCTTCGCCCCGGTAGTTTTCGGTCAGTTTAGAGTTCTCTCACAATGGCCGGTAGCGGCAATCGACTCCGGAATCGTTCCGGATCTTCAGAAACCCGGTTCTCCCTGTGGGTTTGAGGGCAGTCGCAATCGCGAGTGGTTGAAGCGGTTTCGATGTTGTGTTACCGTCCGAGTTGTCGTGAATGAAGGTTCCAGACGTCCACAAGGTTCAGGAAAAACGAAGAACAGCAATGCACAAAGTTACCCTTTTGCCAGGTGATGGTGTTGGCCCGGAGATCGCTGAAGCAACACGAAAGTGCGTTGAAGCTACCGGAGTTAAGATTCAGTGGGACGTGCAGGAATGCGGCATTGAAGTCATTGAAGCCAAGGGTGGCGTGCCAGCCAGCGTTCTGGAGTCTATTCGTGCTAACGGCGTTGCGTTGAAAGCTCCGATCACCACACCGATTGGCAAGGGTTTCCGCAGCGTTAACGTTTACCTTCGCCAGGAACTCGGTCTGTACGCCTGCGTTCGCCCCTGCAAGACGTACAAAGGGGTCCGAACATTCTTTGAATCCTGCAATGTGGACCTTGTGATTGTTCGCGAAAACACGGAAGACCTGTATGCCGGTGTTGAATTCAAGGCGGGTGAAGCTGTTACCGAGAAGCTGATCGGTCAGATCAACGAAGTGGCTTCGGGCAAGAAGATCACGACCGGCCTGAAGACCACGGGCGTCAGCATTAAGCCGATGTCCATCGAAGGGACGACTCGTATTGCTGACTATGCATTCAAGTATGCTGTGGATCATAAACGCAAGTCTGTGACATCCATCTCCAAGGCGAACATCATGAAGTTCACCGATGGACTGTGGTACGACGTCACCCGAGCGGTGGCCAATTCTTATCATGCAAAACATGAATGGGCCGAGTTGGCAAAGAATGTCGCTCCATCTCCGGATGCGAACGCTGGCAAGCTGAACGCGGGCAACATCACTTACATGGAGCGTCTGATCGACAACATGTGTATGCAGCTCGTCCAGAAGCCGGAACAGTACGACGTTCTGGTGATGGGAAATCTGTACGGTGATATTCTCAGCGACCTTTGTGCCGGACTTGTTGGCGGCCTTGGTGTTGCTCCTGGTGCAAACATCGGAGTCGACGGAGCCATCTTCGAAGCGACTCACGGCAGTGCTCCGAAGTACAAGGGCCTGAATAAGGTTAACCCAACCGCATTGATTCTTTCCGCGAAGCTGATGCTGGAGCATCTCGGCGAAGCCAAGGCGGCCGCGAAGCTGGAACAGGCCGTTGCCGAGATTATCGAAGAAGG
>CAIXQV010000746.1 GCA_903921605.1 uncultured Planctomycetaceae bacterium
AAGATCGAACGCACGATCAGCTGGCTTCAATATCAAAGACGACTCCTCGTCCGACATGAAAGACACGCCCACCTCTTCGAAGGATTCCTACATCTGGCTTGCATGATGCTATGCCTGAAGGGGTTTTGAAACTGCCTCTACCAGAAACTGGAGGCGATCGCAAAAATTGATCCGGCATGTAAGGCCGCGATTGGAGCAGGTCGCGAAGATCACGGTCTCCATCAGGTCGCCAAGGCCTCTGAGCGAATCAGTATCTCGCAGGCACAGATCGTGATGTACTTAACATCGGGGCTGATATGCGTGGCATCCATAGTGCTCTATCTCGTCGCTAAAGACAAGATTCCAGCGATCGCATGCTTTGTCTTTTCGCTGCTGGCGAGTCTCTTTTCATGGAAGGTACTGAAACGCTGATGGATTTATGGAGTTTCTCGCCATTCACGATCACCTCAAAGCGATCTGAGAGTGGCAAGTGGTTCAACGGTCCCTGTAGTTCGGTTTGATGAAACTCAGAGAAGGTAGTCCAAGAAGCGCAGACAATTGTTGATCCGATTTAAGCCTTTGTTCGTTCAGTATTATCTGGCGCGAGCGAACTTCGCGGACGAAGCATGTTCAGGAAACAACCTGATTACACGTTCCACTCGAAAGGCTTAACACATGAGAAACGATCTGACAGACATCACGATGGTCGTGGACCGCAGTGGTTCAATGGCTTCCATCAGAAGCGACGCGGAGGGCGGCATCAATTCATTCGTTGCACAGCAGCAACAAGAACCCGGCGAAGCACTGCTGACGCTGGTTCAGTTCAACACGACCTACGAATTCATCCATTCCGGGATTTCGATCAAGCAGGTGCCTGCTTATCGACTTCAGCCAAGTGGCTCCACGGCTCTGCTGGACGCTGTCGGCCGAGCCATCAATGAGACGGGATCCAGACTGGCAGCGATGGAAGAAACACGACGTCCTGGCCTTGTGGTGTTCGTGATCGTCACTGACGGTCAGGAGAATGCCAGTCGCGAGTTTCACCGGGATCAGATTCGCCAGATGATTGAACATTAGCAATCGGCATACCGATGGCAGTTCACATTCCTGGCCGCAAATCAGGACGCTTTCGCTGAAGGTGCTTCGCTGGGAATAGCCGCCGACGGCATTGCTGGCTTTGCAGCTGATAAAGTTCGCGGTACTTACGATGCTGCGGCAAAGAAAATCAGCCGAATGCGAATGGCTGCTAATGCCGGCGAGGCCATTGATAACAAGTTCACTGATGAGGAACGTCAGGCAATTGAGTGAACAAGAGCTGCCAAAGTTCGCGCCAATCGACGATGCATTAGCCGCGACCGGCCTAAAGAACCAATGGGTTGCCTTTGAGCTTCTGGAGATCCGCGCGGATTATCGAGATGAAGTTTTGGGCTTGCGTAGAAAAGTACCGTCCACGGCGGAGAAAATATTGCAGGAAATCTCAGCAATAAACCTGGACTCATGGTCCACCTCGATCAAGACAGCGTAAGGGCATATGACGCAGATCGATCATTGCTATGACACTGGAATGACTTCTTTGAGGGGGGGAGCCGTGAGTGAAATCGCTGTATGGGTCATCAGAAAACCAGGTAAGACGAACTTTTACCTGCGTTACAAATGTCCGATCACCGGACAGATATTTTCCAAGAGTAGTGGCACGAAGTCTGAGAACGACGCGCGAAAGAAAGCTGGCGAATGGCAAGCCCAGCTGAAGGCCGGAATCGCCGCACGGACAAGCACAAGATGGGAAGCATTTCGCGATGCTTATGAGTCTCATAAAGTCTCGGGATTGCGTCCACGCACTCAAGACAAAGCGCTTGGGGCTCTCAATGTTGTGCAAGAGTTGATGAATCCGGATGACCTTCGGCGAATTACACCTCAGTGGATGCAACTCCTTGTTGAACGCCTAAGAAAATCTGATCGTGCTCCGGCGACCGTAGAGAGTATTCTTCGGCACTTTAAGGCTGCCCTGAACTGGGCCCACGAACAGTCACTGATGGTTGCCGTCCCGAAGATTCCTCGCCGGAACAAAGTGAGAATGGCCAAACTGATGAAGGGAAGGCCAATCACGACCGAAGAGTTTGAAAGAATGCTGGCGTCCGTCGAGACAGTCTGGCCTGATTTCAAACACGACCGAAACGATGCAAACTTGCGTAGAAGGGAACAGCGTTCGTCAATCAAATTTCTCCTGCATGGTCTGTGGCTTTCAGGTCTCAGACTTGGCGAGGCACTCAATCTGACCTGGGACCAATGGGACGACGGTATCTGGGTGGATATGACCGGGGAGTTTGTGAAACTGAGAATACCGGCCGAGGCGGAAAAGGGCGGTCAAGACAGGCTGTATCCAGTCACACCAGACTTCGCAGAACTACTGAGATCAATTCCAGCAACGTCCAGAACTGGATTCGTGTTCAATCCAATTCTGTCTCGGGGCGTTTGCAGACGCACTGATACCGTCAGCAAAGCAATCTCGGCAATCGGAGAATCGGCGGGCGTCAAGGTTGATGCGAAGCCATCGAAAGAAAGCGGTGGCAAACCGAAGCCCGTCTGGGCGTCGGCACACGATCTGAGACGCGCGTTCGGTTACCGTTGGTCACGCTGTGTGAATTCAATGGTGCTGCGCGACCTCATGCGACATGCCTCTGTAACGACGACGGAGAAATACTACGTCGGGATAAGTGCCGACGACACTTCTCGCATGCTGCAAGGGCTGCTGCAGCAATCCAGCCTCAGACTGGCGGGAGCGACCAACGAAAACTTGCCAAGTGGCCCCTCCGGTGGCCCCGTGGCAGATTTCAGCACCAGTGGGAATAAAAACCACTGAAAAACAAATAGGGCTGCTCGGACTTGAACCGAGAACCAACGGATTATGAGTCCGCTGCTCTAACCGATTGAGCTACAGCCCCCACTGAGAAAACGCTTGAAAAACCTCTGTCTTCTGCCACACTTAGGTCCGATGTTACGCGCTTTGTCACTCAGATTACGCGCTTTGCATCCAAAACGGGGGTGCTGATGAACCAGGAACACAGAGAAAAACCGTATCCAGAGTTCCCGCTCAACTGGCACAAAACTGGATACTGGTACAAGCGAATCGCAGGCAAAGTCTACTACTTCGGCAAGCGCTGGGGAAGCCATCATGAAGCTCTGGAAGACTACCTCCTGCGCCGCGACGGAGCGAAGCCGGAAAAGCCAGAACAATCGGAATGCGTTCTCAACATCGATTTCCTGGTGAATACCTTCCTGGCGTCCAAGGATCGGCAGATGAAGGCCGGAGAATTGTCCCAGAGAAGCTGGAACGATTACTTTCGCATCTGCACGCTGATCACTGAGGCCCTCGGGAAACCCCGTCTGGTCGAAGATATGGATCCCCATGCCTTCGGGCTTCTCAAGGCCCAGCTGGTGGAGGGTGTGGGAGTTCAGACAGCCGCCAATCGGATCCGGCTGGCACGCATCGTGTTCCGATTCGCCGAACAGGAGGATCTGATCGAAGGTCGCATCCGCTTCGGCTCCCAATTCAAACAGACCTCAAAGACGGTACTCCGCAGGGACAAGCAAAATCGGGTTGCTACCCATGGCACTCGGGAGTTCTCTCCGGATCAGATCAGGAAGCTGCTGGCGGCGGCCAATAAGCAGATGAAGGCCATGATCTATCTCGGGATCAACTGCGCCTACGGAAACACAGACTGCAGTTCTTTGCTGTGGACTCACATTAAAAAGGAGTGGGCGGTCTATCCTCGGCAGAAGACTTCGGTTGACAGATTGGCGTACCTGTGGCCGGAAACCAGAACTGCACTCGAAGCGATCAAGTCAGAGGATGCTCGTGTCTTCAGTCGAAGGACAGGTTCCGACTGGGTCAAGGTCACGGACAAATGCGTTGATGATGGAGTCGCCAAAGAGTTCGCAAAACTGATGACTGTGGTCAAACTAAGCAGACCGGGCCTGTCGTTCTATTCCCTGCGGCACACCTTTCGGACCGTGGCGGACAACTGCCTCGATCCGGTAGCCTGCGGCATCGTCATGGGGCACACCGACAACAGCATGGCTGCGAACTACAGGAGTAGTGTTTCGGAACAGCGTGTGAGGACTGTCTGCGAGTATGTTCGACAGTGGGTGGCGTTGGACAGTCCTCAACCAAGCGAACTCATGACTCCTGACGATGGAGTTTCGCAC
>CAIXQV010000747.1 GCA_903921605.1 uncultured Planctomycetaceae bacterium
CACTGCATCCTGGTTGGCGGCTGCTGCATCAGCGATCGCGAGTTCTTCAGGAATCAGAAACCCATCCGAATCGATATCCATTGAGTCGAACTTCTCGAGGTCGACTCGGCGAGTCAACATCCATTCGTGCATCGCAATTTGACCATCGAAATCAGTGTCGACTTCGCTGTACGCCGGCGGAAGAGTGATCGTCAACGGCTTCTTTGGCTTCATCTTATAAGGTGTCAGGACTACGGCACCGGTTGTGCCGTTGCGATTCGGATCATTGGGCTGCCCGCCAGGCTGACCATTGTTTCCCGGGTTGAAGTTGCTGCGAAAGCTATTTCTCATGTCGTCCAGCGACATCCCCGCCTTCAGTTCGACGCCCCGTGCCTTCATCATGTCGCGTACAAACGAGGGCATTCGGTCGAGCTCTTCCTGATCAACGGTGCCATTTCCATTGGAATCCATCATTGAGCCGAATCGGCTTTCGCGATCGCCGCCGCCAAAGCCTCCAGAGAAACCGCCCGGCGGCCCGCCAAAACCACCTCCAAAGCCGCCCGGTGGTCCTCCAAATCCGCCGCCGCCGAATCCAGAAGGCGGTCCGCCCATTCCAGGTGGCGGTCCGCCAAAGCCGCCTCCTCCAAACCCGGGCGGAGGACCACCAGATCCGCCGCGATCTCCGCGACCAGAATCGCCACCGAATCCACCTCGATCGCGCCTATCCCCTCGGTCGCCACGGTCCTGAGCCATGCTGAATTCGCTCAACATGCCAAAGATTGCAAAGGCCGAAACGCATATAGTGAACAAACGCTTCATGGTTTTTCTTCAGAGCGATTTCCACGGAAACACATTAAATCGAGACTAAAACGGTCTTCCGACCGGTTCTGTTTCAGACTCAATCGTTGAACCCCGGCAGGATATCCGCGAATCGTAATGATTTGCGATTTTTCAAGACTCCCGGAACCTTTGTTTGGGTTTGAAACACCGAGGGTACCATTTCTTCCAATTACCCAGCCAAAACTTGTACTGGCGCCCTGCCGTGACCGGTTGCTGCAACCGTTAACCTCTCTGTAACCTTCCTTGAGTTTGGGCTTTCCGCCAAATCCTGGAGGAGAAAACGCGAATTGTTCTCGAGTTCGCGAAGAATAGGTGATTGGGAACGTTTAGTAACGGTTCTGGGACAATGAAGAAACTGGCTTTGGTAAACGCCGGAGAAGTGATCACGCGTTCACTTTTCCTGCATTCAGAGTTTTGGCGAGTTGCGAACTGCAACGGAATTGAAGCATGAGAATTTGTCGACCACAACCTGCTCTCCGCACTGTTCTGCTTCTCTGCGCGATTTTGGCTGCTGACGGCCCGCCAACAGCAACCGCGCAGGATGCTCCCAAAGTTGGTAGTGAGCTGGATTTGCTTCGCAACCCGGAGTTGGTTCAGCAGCTAGGCTTGTCCCAGTCTCAACAGGATGCGATCACGGAGGCGGCGAAGGGTGGTTCTCCCGGCCGGGAGATTTTCGATCCCTTCCTGCAGCGTATGAAGGAAACTTCCGACGAGGCGGAGCGAACAAAGATTCGCGATGAAATGAAACTGGCGACCGTCAAAGCGAAAGAAGACGCGAATGCGAAAGCCTTGACGATTCTTGACAGCCGCCAGTTGAAGCTTCTGCGCTCGTTGTACATCCAGCAGGCAGGCGTGCGAGCATTTTCTGATGCTCGGGTGGCCGCGGAGTTAGGAATCACAGAAGAACAAAAAAAGGCGATCGATGAACTGGCCGCGCAGCGACGTGAGGCATCTTCGAAAGTCGGTTTTGATACGACACCTGAACAGCAGGAAACCTTCCGAAAAGAATGGGAAGGCAAATACCTCGCGGTCCTGAACGACGAACAGAAAAAGAAGTGGGCTGAGCAGTCCTCCTCCTCGCCGGCTGTTGCCGGTGTTCCCGGCGCCGCGCCTGCGATGAGTAATCCCAACGTGCCAGCCCCGCCTGCGGTTGTGTCACCAGATGCGGCAGCTCCGGCCGGCGCAGAGATCGTCTCCAGCTTTGGCGGCGCTGCGGATGCGGCAGAAGCGAATCAGCTTGTTGAAAAGTTCTCATTCAACTTTCGTTACGCGCCGTGGGATCATGTGCTGCAGGACTTTGCTGCTGGTGCCGGGTATACCCTGGATCTCAATCAGGTTCCGCCAGGCACGTTTAGCCACATCGATACCAAAGAGTACAGCGCAGGAAAGGCACTGGATGTTCTTAACGGCTACCTGCAGCGAAAAGGTTATGCCCTGTTGCTGAAGGACGGTTTCCTCGTCTGTGTGAATGTTGACAAGGGAATTCCGCCGAACCTGATTCCGGACGTTGCTGTGGATGAGCTTCTGAAGGTTGAACAGGGAATTCACACGATCGGTGAGAACCAAATCGTTCGCATCGAAATTCCGCTGGAGAAGCTGGATGTTGGCGTGATGGCTCAGGAAGTAGAACAGCTTCTGGGCAGCCTTGGCACGATGACGGCGTTTACGCAAACAGGCTCCCTAATTATTGCAGATACCGGTTCGAATCTCCGTCGCATCAAGTCATACGTCGATATGTCTGTCAGTCGTCGCAAAGGCGACTTGGTGTTTAAGACTTACATGCTGAAGAACATTGACGCTGAAGAAGCGGAGTTCATGCTGCTAAGTCAGTTTGGAATGCGACAGGGTGTTGCCAATGTGAGCTCTGGAGCGGGCGGTGATCGTCGCGGTCCGCCAAGCCCAACGCCAGCCCCTGTTGCGTCGAGCGCGCAGCTTCAGGTCATGTCCGACACTCGAACCAACAGCTTGTTTGTGACGGCGTCGCCGGATCAGCAGGCTCTGGTGGAAGAGATCATCAAGGCGATTGATATTTCGGAATTGCCGGATGGCACGAAACTGACTCGCGAGGGCAATTCCGGGCCTTATCTGCGAGTCTACCGTGTCAGCGGGCGAGCCGATCAGGTGGCTCAGAGCATTACCGCGATGATGCCGGGGGTTGTCGTCAATGAAGATGGGGCTGCAGGTACGGTGCACATTTTTGGCACTTCTCGTCAACACCAGCAGGTTGAAGAGTGGGTTAAGTCGTTTAGTGAAGGAACGGGAGCCAGTGGTTCGGTCGCTGTAATTCCTCTGGCCAAAATGGATCCGCTGACAGCCGCTGCGACACTACGAAATCTGTTTGTTGCTGAAGGAGCCAATGCTCCGACCGTTGAAACTGATCTGTACGGGAACCGCATCATCGTCAAAGGCACTGCTCTGCAGGTAGAGCAGATCAAGCAAGTGCTCACGGATCTGGGTGAAGACGGTACGGGTCTGAAGAAGAAGGGCGAAGGAGGCAACATTCGTCGCTACTCTCTGCGAGGTCGTGATCCTGAAGAGTTCTTCAAGTACCTTGAGCAGGAATGGCAGGCGAGCGAGAAGACTTCAATTCGTATTGTTGTGCCAAAAAAGAGTGGGCCGATCAAAGGCATCAAAACTCCGTCGGATGAAGTTCCCGATGCGAAAGAAGAACCTGCTACCGAGGAAAAGGAAGATTCGACAACTCAGACACGCTCTCGCCGAACAGGCTTGAGGAAAGAGAGCGGCTATCTTCCTGTGAATCGCGTTATCGACGAAGCCACGGCAGCGGCTGATCCGGCCGCTACGTCGCAGCAGGTGCCGATGGAGAGTAATCCACCGGCTGCTGATCGCAGAGAAAGTACCACGCCGGACGGAATTCAGATTGTTGTCGATGGCGATGAATTGCTGTTACTGTCCCGCGATGAAGATGCGCTGGATCGACTGGAGGAAACAATGGATTTCCTGCAGCAATCGATTCCATTTCGTACGAAGTGGACTGTGTTCTATTTGCAGGCCGCTGATGCAACAGAAGCGGCCGCACTGCTGGAGCAATTTATTCCCAGCAGCAGCGTGACGAACACGGCGTCATCCAGCAGTTTCGGGCTCAGTTCAATGTTTAGCCCGCTGACGGAATCGGTTTCGGACATGACGGGTCTCAGCAGTTTGGGCGGAAATCCTCAGACGCTGCGAATTATTCCGGATCCACGTTCGAACTCATTATTCGTGACCGGCCCGCAGGCCTCGGTGGAAGAAGCGGAGGGATTTCTGGAGGTGCTGGACTCAAACAATATTCCCGAATCTCTACGCGACATGCAGCCGCGTCGCATTGTCGTGGAGCACGCGGAAATTGATGACATCGCCACAATGGTGAATGAAACATTCAAGCCCTATATGGAGCCAGCTGGCGGTCGGCAGCAGCAGAACAATCCGCTGGCCCAGATGTTCGGCGGTGGTGGCGGCAATGGGAAAAGCAATGAACCACAGGGAGTTCAGATGACGGTCGCTGTGGATCGCCAAACAAGTTCATTGGTGATTTCCTCCAGCGAGGGGTTGTTCACCAAAGTGCAGGAAATGGTAAAGGAATCTGACGAAGCCGCGAAGAAGTCGAATCGCACGATTCGAGTCGTCCAGTTAAAGAATTCAGATGCATCAATGATCCAGGAGTCGCTGCGATCCCTGTTTCCTCGAGTGACGACAAGTGCGACGCGACCATCGTCCTCCAGTACGAATAGTCAAAACTCCGGCAACACCAACAATCCTCAGCAGCCTCAACCCCAGCAGCCTCAGACGGATCCGTTCCAGCAGATGATACAGGATCGCATGCGACAACGCGGCGGCGACACTGGTCGAGGTGGTGCATCTCCATTCGGCGGTGGTGCATTCAACCCGTTTGGCGGAGGAAACTTTGGTGGTCGCGGTGGCGGCACGAATGGAGGCCGCGGCGGCCGATAAGTTTCTTTTATCTGGACGGTCGTCGAACGGTCGTTGGTCTTGCCCCGAGTGACTCACAATAAAGCCCCGCAATGGAACTTGGAAAACTACTTGTCGATGAAGGCCTGGTGACTCGCGAGCAACTGCAGCAGGCTCGCGAAACTCACGCTGGCCTGCGCATTGATCAGGCACTGGTGAAATTGGGGGTGGTGACCGAGGATGCAATTCTTCGCAAACTGTCCGATGAATTCGGAATGCAGTACATCGACCTGAAAGATATTGAGGTTGATGCGGAACTGTTGGCCAAGTTCCCTACGTCCTCGATCTATCGCCATTCGCTGTTGCCGCTGTACCGTCAGAATGGCCACGTCGTCGTTGCCACCTCGGACCCTTTGAATCTGGAAGGCCTGGATGAGCTGAGCACCGTCAGTGGGTTCAAATTGGAACCGGTACTGACTCGCAGTGGTGAACTGGGCAGTCGAATTCATGAACTCCTGGGTGTCGGCGGCGACACGATCAATGAACTGGTTCGACGTCGAACCGAAGAAGGCATCGAACTTCTTGAAGAGATCAACGAAGACTTCGGCGAACTGGCTGAAGGAGCTCAAGCGCCGTCGGTCATCAAGCTGGTGAATGAGCTGTTAATGGAAGCGGTCAAGCTACAGACCAGCGACGTGCATATCGAGCCTCAGGAAAACGGAATGAGGGTTCGATATCGTCTGGACGGGATGCTGCGAGTTCAGCCAACTCCCCCGGAGATCGCTCAGTTTTATTCCGCGATCGTGACACGCTTGAAGATCATGTCACATCTGAACATTGCAGAGAAGCGTTTGCCTCAGGACGGGCGGATCAAGCTGCGAGTTTCCGGGCGTGAAGTCGACGTGCGCGTGTCCATCATTCCGATGATGCATGGCGAAGGCGTGGTCATGCGATTGCTGGATAAAGCACGCATGAAGTTCGACCTGAAAGCCGTCGGAATGCCGCCGACGGTGTCAAAGATCTTTAAGCAGCTGATCGACCTGCCGCACGGAATTGTGCTCGTCACCGGGCCGACCGGAAGCGGTAAGTCCACAACTCTCTACAGTGCTTTGAACGAGATTAAAGATCCCGCCATAAAAATCATTACCGTGGAAGATCCGGTTGAGTATCAGATGGACGGGATTAGTCAGATCCAGGTTCACAGCCGGATTGGTTTGACTTTTGCGGCTGCCCTGAGAAGCATCCTGCGACATGACCCGGATGTTGTCCTGATCGGGGAAATTCGAGACGGTGAAACCGCGCAGGCCGCGATTCAGGCATCACTCACCGGGCACCTTGTGTTTAGTACGTTGCATACCAACGACGCGCCGGGCACGTTTACTCGACTTATCGATATGGGTGTCGAACCTTATTTGGTGGCGAGTACCGTTGAGGGGATTCTGGCTCAGCGTCTGGTACGGCGGCTTTGTCCGCATTGCAAACGTCTGACCCCAATTGAAAAGGTGGAAATTCCGGCCGACTTTCCAAGACCTTTACCCGAGGCGGTTTATGAACCTGTCGGCTGTCGTGAATGCCGTGAAACCGGCTATGCTGGCCGAATCGGAGTGTTTGAGCTGCTGAAGACGGATCCGATGATTCAACGCATGTGCTCGGAAAGTCGCAGCAGCGTGGAGATTCGAGATTACGCCATCAAAGCGGGGATGACAACGCTGCGATCGAGTGGATGGGAACAGGTTCAGGTTGGTGTCACAAGTATTGACGAAGTCCTGCGAATTACTCGCGGCGATATCATTGGCTAGAATGCGATGGTCTCATGAACATTGTGCGGTGGGCGTGAACGACGCTCTGTTCAGAACAAAATTAAAACCAGCAAACAAAAACTGAGCCCTCGCTGCTCTTGAATCATGATCAGATTCTGACTTCCAAAAACCATGCCAGATTTCAAATACCTAGCTCGCGAACTGACCGGCAAACAGGTCACAGGCACGCTGACAGCGACCAGCGAGAAAGATGCGCTCTCAAGTCTGGCAGCGCGCAGTCTGTTTCCGATTTCCGTGTCGTTGTCTGAGCAGTCAAAACAGCAGGCCGCCACAGGTGCTCGACGAGTTTCCACAAAGTATCTGACCGTCTTCTACAATCAGCTTGCGGATTTGCTGAAGTCAGGTGTTCCATTGCTGCGTTCGCTGCAGCTTTTGGAAGATCAGACATCGCATGCCGGGCTGAGATTTGTCATTCAGGATGTTCGTGAGCAGGTTGCGGATGGAACTCGCCTGAACGATGCCATGCGGCGACATCCGCGAGCGTTCAACTTCCTGACCGTCAGTATGGTCAAGGCGGGCGAAGAAGGCGGTTTTCTGGAAGACGTGCTGTCTCGAATCGCGGCCTTCAATGATCATCAGGAAGAGCTCAAAGGCAAGGTCACCGGGGCGATGGTTTACCCGGTCTTCCTGCTTGTTGTGGGATTGCTTGTCGTCACGGCCATGATGATGTGGGTCGTGCCGAACTTTGCTCCGATGTTTGAAAAGATGGAACGCGACGGGACTCTGCCGTGGGCCACGACAACGCTTTTCAGCATCAGCGATACTCTGACGAGCTACGGGCTTTTGATCTTTGCGGTAATCGCGGGACTTGTGGGTCTCATTGTTACGTACGTCCAGTCCCCGGAGGGGCGTCGGTTCGTTGACGAGTGGAAGCTGAAAGTCCCGGGACTTGGCGGCATCCTGCAAAGCCTTGCGGTGGCTCGTTTCTCCCGAATGCTGGGAACGCTTTTAAAGAACGGCGTCCCGATTCTGCAGTCGTTGCGCATTGCCAAAGACGCGAGTGGAAACATGGTGCTGGCCGAAGCGATCGGAAATGCGGCTGATAACGTCAGCAGCGGCCAGTCGCTGGCAGTTCCATTGAGAGCCAGTGGTCAGTTCTCAAAGGACCTGATCGAAATGATTGCAGTTGGCGAAGAGGCTAATAATCTGGAGAATGTGCTGATTGGCGTAGCAGATAATCTTGAGAAACGGACCAGCCGGCGAATAGACATGGTTGTCAGATTGCTGGAGCCCATGATGCTTCTGGCAATGGCCGGAGTGGTTGTGTTTATCGTGATGGCACTGCTATTGCCGGTGATTAAAATGTCAACGAACCCGACCTAGCAACGACTGGATTTCGGTAGCAGTGCGGGCTTCCCTTTACCTCACATGGATTGATTGAAAATCAGGATTTCGTGTCATGCAAAAACGTTCTCTACTGTTGTCCCCCGCGCAGAAGCGTTCGGGTTTTACGCTTCTGGAACTCTTGATTGTACTGGCCATCATTCTGGTGATCGCTGGTATGGTTGTGCCGAATCTTATTGGCAGCCAGAAAACGGCGAACGAACGAATCGCCTTTACTCTGGTGAAGGAAATGGAAAAGGCCGCTGGCAATTACGCGACTGACCATGATGGCGAATATTTCAAGGGCAACGGCACCGAAGCATGGCAGGCGATGATTAATCCTCCTGCCTACAAAGGCCGCAAGCTGCGTCCGTATCTGGAAGAAGTGCCCATCGATCCATGGGGAAATCCTCTTCAGTACGAATGGAACGGCGACGGGCACAGCAAGAAGCAGAATGCTCTGAAGCCTGCAATCTGGTCAACGGGATCTGATGGCCAGGGCGATGGAACAAACTCCGGCGGGACTGCGCTGAATAACTGGACACCGGCCGCATCAAACGCCGGCAACTGATGAATTGGTCGTCAGGCTTAAATGCTTTATGCAACACATCGCGAGCGACATGGTGAAGGCCGTGTCGCTCGTATTCATGTTCTGTGATCCTGAAATACTGTGAATCAAGATGGTCAGGTGCTGTGAATCAGTGTTCGATTCTCGGGTTTCTGACGCATAATTTTTTGATTCCTTTGGTTAGAGCATTCTTTGATGCGTCATCATGTTCAACAATCCAGGACGACGGGGAACTGCGGGTTCTCGTTGTTTGAGTTGTTGATTGTGATGACGATCATTGTCACGATCACGGCCATGGCTGCTCCGAATATGATGGAGCGAGTTCGTAACGGGAGAGTTCAGGAAGCCGCCGAAGACGTGCGTGAGGTTATGGCCTTTGCCAGACAGCAGGCGATCGATTCGGGAGTGGACTACCACGTTCGTTTTGAAGTCAATGGACAGGCTGTTGTGGCAATTCCCGCGGAGCCTCAGCCGACGCTGGTCAATCAGGCAGGAAACGATTCTTCTCAGACCGAAGTGCTGGTGATGTCGCTGGTCCTTGAGCCAGAAAAGATGTTCCTGCGAGCCGTAAAGGGAGAGAATGCCGGTGGCGAACAACTTGAGCCGGCTGCTTTTGCGAACTTGGACGGTAACGATAGTTTATCAAATCGCTCGTGGTCGACTCCGATACTTTTTCGCTTCGATGGATCTGCGGAAGATCGAACATTTCGAGTCATGGACGAGGAGAATCGCACATCTGAGATTTCTGTGCGAGGACTCACCGGGTCCATCAAAGTCGCCCCTGCCTTCATGATGGAGGCCGATTGATGCGACGAATCAGAGTTTCTCGCAATGCCTCAGCCGTGCAGCGACAACGGCGGAGCGGCCTGAGCCTGCTGGAGATTATTATCTCTGTCGCTATCTTTATGGCATCGCTGGCGGCCATCATGCAAGGTCTGCAAATTGGTCGAAGGTCGGAGCTATCAGCACGACTGCAATCTGAAGCCGTGCTCCGTTCTGAAACGGTCATGGGCGAGATTCTCTGCGGAGCCAAAGAGGCATCAAGCGCGCAGGGGGGCAGCTTTGACGACGATGAGACGGGCCACTGGGAATGGTCGGCCGAAGTTGCAGAAGCCGGGACTACGGGACTGCTGCAGGTGACGGTGCTGGTTGAACACAGACCGGGCGGAGAAGAACCAAACGCCGCCTTTACGCTGGTGCGTTTCATGCGAGATCCTCAGCTCTTCCTTGATGCCGCTCTGCAGGAGAGCGAATGATGAAGAGTTCATCCCGCAGTTCGGGACGACTGATCGCCGATGATCGGCGAGCCGCCTACACGATGCTCGAATTGATGATTGCCGTTGGCCTGACATCCCTGTTGATGATTGCTCTCTTCGCCGCGTTGCAGCAGTACTTCAGTTTGCAGCTCGACAGCAATGAAGAGATCACTCGCCAGCAAATAGCACGGTCTCTGCTGCGTCAGATGACACGTGACATTCAATCAGTGGTGTTCGTTAAAAAGCTGGCTAACGACGAGACATCGGGGACATCGACCAGTGTTAGCGAGGGAAGCAGCTCCGCGTCGAGTTCAGACGGCAGTTCTGGATCGTCCGGCAGTTCATCATCAGATTCCTCTTCTGGCGGTTCGTCATCCGGCAGTTCATCCTCGGGTTCAGGAACAACCGGAGGAACGGGCAGCAGTTCAACGTCCACAGGATCGGCGGGTTCAAGTTCAGGCTCGCTCGACGGCAATTCCTATGGTCAGTCTTCAATTGATCCTGAGACCGTGATGACCACCTACACGAACGGTCTCGTGGGAACTGCGACCGACCTGCAGTTGTTTGTCAGCCGACCGGAGAAGAGTCTGGCCTATGTTGCTTCGCAGGATCTGACTTCGACAAGTCAGCGAACAAGCGATCTCATGATCATTCGGTACTTGATGGCTCAGTCTGGTGGTGGTGGTTTGGCGTCTGCGATTGCCGACAAAGAATCGATTGGAACGAAATCCGGCCCGGTCGGGATCGCGAAGCTTGAAGGCGATTTGTACGGTCTGAGCACTGCGGTCGAAACCAGTGAAGAATCTCCACAGCTGGCTGCCAGCAAGCTATTGGCCAAAGAAGTCTCGGGGTTGCAGTTTCGATATTATGACGGCCTTAGCTGGCAGGAATCATGGGACAGCAACGCGTTGAATGAAATGCCGAAAGCGATTGAGATTACTCTGACACTACGAAATCAGGAAGATGCCGGAGAAGCGTTTTCGGATAACGTTACCGACCCCTACGCACTGCCCGAGACGACTCATCGCATGGTCGTTCCGATCCCGGTTGCTGAACCGTTCGTAACGGAGTCGGCACTATGAAGACGAAACATTTGCTTGTCACAGGAACTGCCAGTCGATCGAAAGGCCCGGCTTCTCGCCGTGGATTCATCCTGCTGGTCGTGACCGTCGTTGTGATTTTGTTGTCGTTGGCGGCTTATGGTTATATGAACTCCATGGCTACGGAACACGCTGCTGCGGCGATGTTTGGACGCGACGTGGAAGCTCGTATGGCTGCCGAGTCGGCCGCTGAGTTTGCGGCCTGTCAGATTGCTCTGAAGGAAACGGATCCGTCGATCGACGTGTATCACAATCCGGGCACGTTCCACAATCAGGCGATGAATGAGACGGATAATCCTCGTGGTCAGGTTCGATTTTCGATTGTTGTCCCGGATATCAACGGAACCACGGCCGGAATGCCTCGATCCGGACTGAGCTCCGAGAATGCAAAATTCAATATCAATCGACTGATGGAGTTTGAAAACGATACGGACGACACAACTGATCCCTATATCGCACTTTCGTACATTCCCAACATGACGGAAGACATCACGAACGCCATTCTCGACTGGATCGACAGCGACGAAGAAGCAAGGCTTGGCGGTGCCGAATCGATCACGTATCAGGGCCTGGCGGTACCTTACTCTGCTCGAAACGCGCCGTTGGAATCGATTGACGAATTGTTGCAGATCCAGGGCATTACGCCGCAACTGTTCTACGGCGAAGATGCCAATCGAAACGGAGTTCTGGACCCTAATGAAGACGACGGCGCAGAAAAACCTCCGTTCGATGATGCTGACGGTGTCCTCGACGCTGGGTTCCGCGACTATTTGACGGTATCCAGCCGAGAACGCAATACGCTGCCGGGCGGTGACAAGAAGATCAACATCAACAACGGCATCGTTGCCGAGATGTTCGACTTCCTGGAAGAAGAGTTCGACACGGAAACAGCGACGTTCATCACCGCGTATCGAATGAAAGGCGATCAGAACGCCGATTCTCTGGCTCAGGGAAAGCTGACGATTGAGCAACAGCAGCTGGTTGACTGGATCGCGAAGAACATCTCCAGCGGGGAATTGGGTGAAGTCACTCGCGGCGGCATGGATCTCTCAGAACCTCCCACCGCCCAGTTTCGTTCGCTCTACGATTTAATCGATGCCAAGGTCGAAGTTGAGATCAACGGAGGTTTGGTGACTCTCACCAGTCCGTGGACTTCCGATGCGGGTTCCCTTCTGGAAAGTATGCCCCTCCTTGAAGCGAAACTAACGGTGCTGAATGACGAATTCGTTGACGGACGCATCAACATCAATCAGGCTCCAAAGGAGATTCTGATGGCGATGCCGGATGTCACGGAAAAAATTGCCGACGATATTATCGCCGCTCGTCCACCGATTGAAGCAGGTGGCATGTCGGCCGCCATGATGGCGACTCGCGTGACCCCCGCGTGGCTGCTGGCCGAAGGCTGGGTCGATCTGCCGACATTCAAACGACTGGGCCCGTGGCTCACAACTGGCGGAGACGTCTATTCGTTTCAGGCGGTTGGGCACTTCGATGAAGGCGGCCCGACGACACGTCTGGAAGCAATGATCGACGCCACAAAATCTCCCCCACGAATTGTATTTCAACGCGATCTCACTCACCTGGGAAGAGGCTTTACCCCGTCACTTCTCGACGGCTCTCCGGAATAGCGAGGCTGACTTCGGCAGTTCTTGCCGTTTTACCACGCGGACTATTCGCTATCACCAACCGGGTCTTCATTAACATTGATCGCTTGTGTTAGATTGTCTTTAACTCGAGGGCTGGTTTCTCGATCTTCAGTTGAGGATCTTCCCTTTATCGTGCTCATTACGGGCACGTGACAGGCCCGGGAGAATTTGAACGAGTTCTCAGACACACTGGGAACACCCGAGGATCCTCGGGGATGTCAAAGCGGGCGTGTGAGTTTGAGTCGACAAACGTCTTAAGAATGATATTCTCCGGACGTCGTTCGATTGCTTGGTTCCTGAAAGCAGACAGGTCGAACATATGGACTCCAGCTTCAGCAATAATCAGCCGGTAGGACTCAGGGAACCTCCGGTTAAGGTCCTCAAGGATGACCTTCCGATTGCCACAACGCCAGGGCTCGCTTTTCGCTCGTTGCCCTATCGCGAAATTAAACGCCGACTTTGGCACATGGCCCCCGGTTTGCTGGCCTTTGGTCTGCACATATTTCCTCATGCAGATCCCATCTCTTGGTTAATGCGAACGATCATCATTGGCTGCTGTGCGGTCATCGGGCTGCGAATCTTTTACAACTTTCAGCAGATTCAGCGCCAGGGAGAGGGTGCTGGGGTCGCCGCTATTTGTGGCTACGCATTCTCCGTCCTGTTTATGTGCCTGCTCTACCCGCAGGATCTTGAGCTTGGCCTGGCAGTTCTTTCCATCCTTGCGTTCGGAGATGGATCCGCCACTCTGTTTGGTCTGATGTTGCGAGGGCCACGATTGCCCTGGAATCAGGCGAAATCCTGGAGCGGACTGCTGGCCTTCATCGGGGTAGGATCCTTAATGACCGCGTGGATCTACTGGGGTGAGACGCATAATCCGGAAGCGGCTGAGCCCGCAGTTTCCTTCGGCATGGCGCTGGCATTGACGATGCCGGCCGTGGTCTCCGCAGCGTTTGCCGAATCAATTCGGTCGAACATCAACGACAACGTGCGAGTGGGCGTCATTGCGGCGGTTGTTCTGGCGCTGGTACACAATCTGCGATAATGCTCGATCGAATCTTCAACCATTGACGCATGCCTGCCGCAGTTCAAGTGAATCCGTTTGTGACGCTTCAGATCTTGTCGGCAAGTAGGTCGATGATCTCTGACTGGCAAGCAGACGGATCCCGCTGACCGTGCGAAAGAACGCATCAACACATTGCGGATCCCACTGATTGCCGCTGCCTCCTCGCAGAATCGCTTCAGCTTTGTCGGTTGGCATCCCGCGTCGATACGGACGATTGCTGGTCATCGCGTCATACGAATCGGCCACTGCAAGAATACGAGCATACAGCGGAATCTCTTCGCCTTTGAGACCATTCGGATAGCCGGAACCGTCCATTGCTTCGTGATGGTGCAGAACTCCGGGAAGAACGTAGCTCAGGTTCTCCAGATGCTTCAGAATTTCGTACCCGATGACTGGATGCTGCTTGATCAGTTCGAACTCAGCGTCGGTCAAACGCCCCGGCTTCTTCAGCACGTAGTCGGGAACGCCAATCTTACCGACGTCGTGCAGTAGCCCGGTCATGTAGACTTCTTCGCACTTTGCATCGGGCAACGACAACTCGCGAGCAATCAGGCGGGAGAATTCGGCCACACGATCGCTATGACCGCAAGTGTACGAGTCCTTCGCGTCGATGGCATTGATCATTGAGCGAATCACGCCACGCAGCAGGATCTCCTTTTCGTGGAACAGGCCGCAGTTTCGTCCATGGGACGCAAGCACAACAGCCGTAGCGCTCATCAGGCTGGCTTCAAACGTCCCGAACTCCCGCTCACTCATGTAAGTTCGGTAACTCGGATCGCCGAAAGTTCGTGAGCAACTTTCTGCGGCCATCTCCTTGTCTACGGCCAACAGCCAGCCGAGTCTCCCGGACGCAGTTGCCACAGGCACCAGCACGCAGGATTCAATGCCCTCAAATCCGCCATCACTGAATTCCCGCTTGGGAAAGTTCTTGACGACGGTGCGGTCGGCATTTTTTCCACGCAGTGCTTCGATGATGGCCAGACAGTTACGACGAGGAATCCGAACCGGGCCTGTCTGCCAGATGATTGGCAATCGCGAGTTCAGACCTGTGACGGCCACATCACGGACAAAAATCAGTGAATGAGCATTCATCAACTGGCAGAGTGATGGCAATACAGTCTCGGCGATCCGCTCGACGCTGTTTCCAGACTCACTGAGTTCCAGATTGTTGGCCAGATTTCGAAGCCATGTCAGTTCTTCAAGATCCTCAGAAACCTGCGAGGCGTAGGCTTCAAGCTGCTCATATTGTGATGAGATCTCCGTTGCGGATGATCGAACAGAAAGCTCGCGTGTCCATGCACAGAGTGAAGAACGATTGACCAGTTCCGCAAGTTCATCAGGATCAGTGCCAACCAGTTCCAGAGCAACCCCGGATGCCGGATCATCCAGCAAAGGCACGACCCAGGCAAAGTTCTTCTCAGAGATGCGTTTGAGCTGCGGTTGTCCGCTACTGAGCACGCCCCTGCACAGTGCGATGACCTCCGCTAACGCCAAAGCAGATAGCGTATCTTTCAGGACCGGCACGTCGCGGAGGTCGAATTCAGTTGCTCCCACCGGCCGGAGTACGGAAAAACGAGTGCCCATCAGTTCCCGAGTGAATCGGTCACTTTCAGCGGTTTGCTGATCCTGATAGGCCTGTATCATGATGCCCAGATATCCCGGAACGTGTATTCGCACCATGCGGACTCCCGCCGAGCGGCGCGATGTCACCTGATAGTGTCCCATTCGAGTCTAGGTCAGGAGCATCCGCCCAGGTGGCGTTACCCCGAAGAAACGCCACATTCTAACCCGGAATAATCGGCACGATCGGCGATATTCGGGCGACTCATGCTCATTCACGTGATGGACTACTCACCATTAGCGACTTGTCCCATGGCCTGGAGACACCGCGGCCAACGGCAGATCAACTCCCCCGGCCTGACTCATTAAGTCTGTGATTCCCGTGGTCTTTCCTCGAAAGTCTCCCTTCCATTTGGCGTTGGCTCATGCTGCCCCAGCTGAATGCAGAGTTTCTCTCAACACCTGAAGCTGAGATGGAAGTTACTCCCTTCGAAGCATCTCGAGTTGAATTGCCACGCCTCGCAGATCCATTCTGTGAATTGCGTTCAGTTCGTCCTGAAGGTGGTTCAGCGACCCAACCATATGACTCATGAAACGAACAAACTGTTGGAACGACCGGTAACTGACGAAGTGATGAGGTGATGAAGGAACTCCCTGGTTGCCTCAAACAGGTAATCAACAGTTAGCGGCATGCGAATCCTCCAGGACGATAACCACCACTGGAAGGCCATCTTCAGACCTCGTTGAAAGAGGCGAGCACTGCTCTTCTGCTTCGTGACAAAACGGAATTGTGTTTCGCCGAAACCCATGTTGTCGTCGTTCAGAGTGCCATTCACCCTGCGTTGCTCATACGGCTCGACTCGATCGTCTGAGGGAATCTCTGCATAGTGTTGTCGCGTGGCGGCATCATGATGCGTTCCTGCATCGAGAATAAAAACGCCAAACTGCAGGGAAGCACTACCGCCAAAAGGTCCGACGATTCCGTGAATGTGACATGCATCATGCACTGCGATGTGTTCAGCCCGAATCTTGATTCCTGAAGCACGGAAAAAGTCAGCAGGTTCCTGTCGCTCGACATAAACATGTCTCATCGCCTGACCGTGTCAGGCGTCGCTTAGCCTGGATGGCCACGCAACCTCCGGTGCAGAATGAACCACGATGAATCGGTAAGAAATCATCGCAGTTCAGACTCACCTGTCTTCTCCCCTCAGATTCGTTTCATGATGGCGACCTTCATGCAGGATCGCCCCGACTTTAGAGGAGATTGTGAGTATGTTCGGTGATGGTCTGTCCAAACGCGGTGCTCTGCTCGAACAAAGTTATGCCTACGAAACGGATCGACGACTGATCGAAGCCGCGAGGGTGGAATCAGCCAAACATGCTGAACTGGAAGCCATTCGAGAAGCAACTCATATCTCTGATCAGCAGCTACTAACAGAGCTGATTAACTGCGGTGTTCGAGCCGACTCGTTACATGTCCTGATGCTGGTCCCTCTTGTTCACGTAGCATGGTCGAACGGCCACATTGAACGGGCCGAACGACTGGCGATTCTTGAAGCCGCAGCGCAGGATGGAATCCGCGTTGATTCACCAGGTTATGAAGTTCTCAAGGGCTGGCTGACACGTCGTCCGGATACTCATCTGATCAAAACATGGAAAGACTATGTGGCTGCAGTCCGCTTATTCGTTTCTGCGGAAATGTTTAATTCTCTGCAGGTGATTACGGTCGTTCGAGCATGGAAAGTTGCCGAGTCCGCTGGTGGACTGCTGGGTTTCCTGAAAGTATCCCGCGCTGAACAGGCTGCGATTAAAGAATTGAATATGGCTTTTATTGAATAGGACTGCAGTTCAGCTGACGGCCCGTCGTACACAACGGCATTGCGAATTCATGAAAATCAGCGAGGCACCGACCCCCCTTCGCGGAAGCTCAGGACGCAATGCCGTTTTTTTCTTAGCCCAGAATTGGCAGCAGAAGGTCGCAGCCATGCTGAACTTCTCGTGTGACAATCGACCCCATCAGAGTCGTACTGGTGCAATCGTGGATCTCGATCTCCGCGCGAGTTCCAATCAACCGCGGATTGCCATCGAAAACTACGATTCTGTCACATTCCGATCGACCCGTCAGTTGCATCGCCAAACGCGCGGCCTCGGCGGACGCATGCTGAATGGTCTGTGGCTCTTCATCGTGATGATGATCGTGCCCGTGATCATGCTCATGGTGGGCCGGGGTGCTCTGTCCAGCAATCGGCAGCAGCGACGTCAGCTCAGATGGCTGACTCTCGCGAGCAGCCCGCTTGGCCGCTGACTTGCTGGGCCCTTCGACAAGGACGGACACACGGCGACCAATGAATTCGGCGTTGTCCTCTTCACTGATTGCATTCTGCAGATCGAGCATCTCGTTGTTGCGGCGGCGTTTCACTTCATCCGGAATATCATCTTCGAACAGGTCAAACGCCTTGGTGCCTTCGCGTTTGCTGTACTTAAAGATGAAGCTGTTCTTGAACCGGCATTCACGAATCAGATCCATGCTCTTCTGAAACGACTCTTCGCTCTCGCCGCAGAACCCAACAATAAAGTCGCTGGATACGGAGCAGCCTGGAACGTACTCCCGAATGCGGTGCATCATTTCACGGTATTCTTCCACCGTGTAGCCGCGCTTCATGCGTTTGAGAACATCATTACATCCAGACTGAAGTGGCACGTGCAGGTACTTCATGACCTTCGGAAGATCACGCACCGCCTGCAGCAAGTCGTCGGTCATGTCGCGAGGAAAATTGGTGATGAACCGAATTCGCTCGATCCCCGAAACGTCACTCA
>CAIXQV010000748.1 GCA_903921605.1 uncultured Planctomycetaceae bacterium
AACAGTCCTCGAAAAACCGCGATTGTCACCGGTGCCATCAGGACGGCCCCCGGTGACAGAGGTGGAAAGGTAGTGGCTGCCACCAGTGACACCACCGGCGACAAGGTGATGTCCCAGTTCAACGAGCGGCAGGAATGGGTGCTGAGGGAAATTCGGAAGGGCACTCAACTACAGCGAGTGATGCTGGAGAAGCGATTCTGCATTCATTCACGGACAGCCAAGCGGGATCTGGCAGAGCTGACTCTGAGAGGCCTGATCGAATATGTAGGAGACGGGCGATCTGGGTATTACGCGATTCGTTCGACGCCATAATGGATACGCATTACAGAACACCAATGTGTATTGGTACCTCGTATCCTGCGACTGAAGTTCAGCGTTGTTACTGAGATCCGGCAAGGAGCTGATGGAGCTCTTTACTAAACCGGTCGAGATCCACTTTTGTATTGTAAAGCGGATGTTCCCGAATCCGCAGACGACCGATTCCGTCTGAGGAAATGAAGTGAGTCGCGGCGACTTGGCGAGCGTCGATGACTGTCGGATGCTCGGCAAACTCTGCGCTGAGGGCTCGCACGTCAACATCCTCTGCTTCGGTGAGCAATCCCACAATGCGGTAGATGTCGATCGCATGGTGTTGACCGAGATACTTGTTTGTGTCGTCCATTCGATCGCGATACGCACAGAGCTTCATCAGCAAATACGTGAACGCCTGGGGAATAAGAACATCGGTTTGATGCGGATTGCCGGATGACAATTGGCCCTGAATCGGAATTGAGATGCCGTGACGCTCAACCGCAATCGCTTCTTCGAGTTTACTCGCGTGCAGGCTAACACTGGGTCTCGGTCTTACGCGTCTGCGATCCCTTGGAACGCGGGAAGCGAATTCCCCCAGTGGGGCAGCCAGCAGGTCAATTTTTACCCGCCCTGGTGACATTGGCCGAACAAACTGCGTGTACACCGCCGTTTCGACAACTGTGAATCCCAGGTGGTCCAACACGTCGCGAATTGCCTTCATCGAACTGGAGTCCGTGACAATCTCTGCACGCAAGATCAGATCAATGTCTTCGGTCGTCCGTGCGCTCGGCAAGTCGTTCACAGCAAACAGTGTACGAATCTGCGGATTGTTGCTGACGTAGAGTTGCTTGAGGTAGAGGCCGTAACCTCCTCCGATGATCAGCTTCTGGGGAGAGAGCGCCGCATCGAGGTCAAGCAGTGTGGTCAGGAGTGGGTCTTGAGCCATCGAGTTTCACCGAGCGTCATTCCTTGAGTTCGCGAAGAATCAAATCCCTGACCTGAATCGCTGTTTCCTGTTCCCGTTTGTCACCAGCAGAACATTCCAGGAACACCTGAATTGGTGAAGCGTATGGAAGATTCTGCTTGAATCGTAAGTCGAAGTAAACCGTGGGATCAGCTGTTTCGCGCAGCTCGAAGTCAACGAAACGCGATGTCGGCTCAACGCTGTTGCCCCACATCTTGACCAGCTTGTCGATATTCGGGGTGTAAATGACCGGCCATTCCTGTCGGCCCATGACGGCGTACTTCTCAATCGAGGAAGTGCCGCTCAGCACCATGAGATCGTTGGTCAGGAAGAGCTTCTCCAAGGACATTTTTGCTGTCGGCTGTTGTCCTGCAGTGCTGCCCGGGAGGCTGGCGATTCGCAGCGTCATCGTTTTGCTGATCTTGGGACTACTGTAACTGTCCGTAAGCTGCTTCAGCAACTTGTCTGGTTGCCGTAATCGAATTCCCGCCTCGGTGCGGTCGACGATCAAGTCGGACTCCATTCGCTTGAGCGCCTTAGAGATGGTGGATATCACGACGCGGCCGCCGCGTGTCTTGATCTCAGTTTCGATGTCAGCCAGGGATTCGTACGCTGCCCGGCACAGAAATGCTCTGGCGACCAACGATGTGGCTCCCCGGTACGCATACTTCGTTGGTGCCGAGTCCGGGAATTTATTCTGTGCTCCAGTGCGATAGACGAGCAGCCTTCCAGGAACGGTGACGACACCGTTGCCTGACAGATCGATACCGCTCAGTTTCCGTTGCTGAAGCTCTTCGAGTTGGCTTTCTCGCAGGTACGGAACAACCAACATTGGCAGCATCTGCCGTCGCTGGGCTGCCCTCTGGATGGCGGCGAGTGCTTCTTCAAAGATACGAGGGGAGTTTCGGGGTTTGAACTCGACCGCGAACTCGAAGCTTTGATCGTCGGCGGAGACAGAGAGAATGGCGTCCAAGTCATCGTTTTCTTGCAGCAGAGCATCCCTTTCGCCCAGACGGATCTGTAGCGGCGGGAAGTCGAAGCCGTCGGCAAATTTATTTCGCATCTCCGCTTCACTGAGCATGGCGCACTACCCGTCTTCGATTTTCGTCAGATGTGAATTTTCCGGAAGCGAATGATTTTCCGTATCTGGAAAATCGCATTGAATAGGAAAATCGGCTTCTGTTTTCCAATTATGGCATATTTTCCAGAAGAGGAAAGCGGATGTTTACTGGAAACTTTGGACTTCGTTGGCACCAAAAGGATGATGCCGCCCCAAAAAAAGACGCCCCCGAGAGTTCGGCACCCATACGGGCACCTCGGATGTGATCTTTTTGCGTAACTCTAGGCTGAGTTAGCGGTTGCGGCAAATCTAAACCGGTCTTGAAAACCGGAGTACCCGCAAGGGTACCCAGGGTTCGAATCCCTGTCTCTCCGCTTCGATAGGCGTTGAAAAACGCAGCGTTTATCTCAGAAACCCCGA
>CAIXQV010000749.1 GCA_903921605.1 uncultured Planctomycetaceae bacterium
CAGACGAAGAGCCCAACTCCGGCTTTCGAAACATCTGGCTGGGTGGAAACATCGGAATCAGCCTGCTTGATCAGCTCTCGCAGATTACTAACGACGATATTGTGGTTCTCGAGCTCAGCAGTTTTCAGCTCGAAACCCTTCGACGAAAACGCTTTCGTCCTCAAATTGCGGTACTGACAAATTTCTCTCCCAATCATTTGGACTGGCACGGGACAGTCTCAGCCTATCGCGCAGCCAAGCAGGCGATCTTCGATTTTCAGACGACTGACGATGTCGCCATCGTTCCTGGCGACGATGATAATGCAGGAGACGGAGCAGAGCCGATCGTCTGGAAGACTCGCGGGCAGCGAATGCAGTTTGGACTTGTTGATCAAGGGGAAGACGGAGTCTTCTTTGATGATGGCAATTTGATTCTGCGTGCGGCTCGAGGTACTTTTGAGGACAGTGTGCGTTTAACAATTCCGGCCCAGCTTCCCGGTGCGCATAACGCACTCAACGTCGCGGCCGCCACTTGTGCGGCGTGGCAGGCCGGGGCCAATCCCGAATCCTTCTCGGCCTCTCTCAAAACGTTTCAGCCCTTGCCACATCGTTTGCAATTGGTCGCTGAACAGGCGGGTCGACAGTTCTGGAACGATTCGATCGCGACAACACCCGAGTCCGCGATCATGGCGCTTCGAGTCTTCTCGGGGCGTGCCGTTTTGCTTGCCGGAGGATACGACAAAGGTCAGGATCTGCGCGAATTTGCCAACGAGATCAAGGCCCGTTCTAAAGCAGTGGTACTGATGGGAAAGACGGCCGAATCCCTGAAAACGCTGCTGGACTCCGGCGATCAGTCGGCGACACTTCCGACGATTGTCGCGGGAGACTTTGCCGAAGCATTTGCTCGTGCGGTTGCACTCAGCAATCCAGGCGATATCGTGCTGCTTTCACCCGGGTGTGCAAGTTACGGGTGGTTTCGAGATTATCGAGAACGAGGCGAATTGTTTTGTCAGTTCGCCAGGGAATGGAGACCTGTGGAATGATGCTCAGGATGAACACGCGTTCGTGGCGGCCTTTGTCATGTCATCGTAATTTTTTTGCGATGATGTCTCTGGTGGTTTGGCTGTCTTCGCTGGCTTTATTGACCGGCTGCGAAGAAGGTCCGGCGACGGATAAAACGGCCGAGCATGCTCGCCGAGCGGCTAAGGAAGATTCGACCACGTTGAAGATGACTCCTGATGAGCTGCGGAAGAAGCTCAAGACGAACGAGATGGCTACGTTTCTCGTCTCCGGCAACGATATTGTTGAAGTGAATCTGTTCCGCTCGGGTGTGCGATCGATCGAGCCGCTTAAAGGCTTACCATTGCGCGGGATCGATCTGGGACTGACTTCGGTGTCCGACCTGTCGCCATTGGCAGGGATGAAGCTGGAGACATTGATTCTGGAAAATGTTCCGGTGAGTGATATCAGCGTTCTGAAAGGCATGCCGCTGAGAGTACTCAAGATGCAGAAGACCAAAGTCACAGACTTTTCTGCTCTGCCGGGGATGCCTTTGGAACAGCTCAATCTTCTGAATTTGCCGTTCGGTGATTTGTCACTGTTAAAAGGTATGCCGATGAATACTCTGTGGCTGACAGCAACACAGGTCACAGATCTCACCGATCTTCCCGCTGGCCGACTGGTGAGTCTCGACATCGAGCGCACGGCGGTCAGCAATCTGTATCCACTTGCCACGGTGTCATCTTTGCGCAGGTTAAACATAGCGGAGACGCAGGTCACTGATGTGACTCCGCTTCGAGGTCTGGGGTTGGAACGGATCGTTCTGACGCCCGAGCGAATCCGAACCGGCATGGAGCATCTGCGAGCCATGAAGAGCCTGGTTCTGATTCAGACTTCTATCGAAGAAGAAATGTCAGCGGAAGACTTCTGGAAACGCTATGACCTCGGCGTATGGACAACGACAGACGTGACACCGGAGAGTGAAAGTAAGTAGCAGTCTTTCAGGGACGCTGTTTTCTCGCGTGATCAGCCGGAACTCGCAGGCGATAGCCGTTTTAGGCATACGTAGTCATGTCGCTGGACGGATGCCATGTCGTGAGTATTCGTTAACCACGAAGTACACGAAACACGAGAAGAGTAGGCGTGCGTCAGCGTGACTTCGATTCTTTGGTGTATTTCGTGTCTTTCGTGGTTACAAAAAGTCACGGGTTCGACTCGAATCAGTTGGACCTCATAGTAGCCGTCTCGCTCCGCCGAGACGAGTCCTTGCAGCCAGCCCAGTGCTGAAGAAACTCCAAGCCGATCCGTAACACTACTTTGTCCACGCTGTTTGACAATGGCGGCTGGCTTTGGCAGCGCGGTGTGCATCGCATAAGGCTCATCTCGGCGGAGCGAAATGGCTACATTGGTCGGCACGTGATCCACCAGCAGATCGTCCCCACCGCAGGGACTCAGCAAGAACAAAAAATACTTTCTCGGCGACCTCGCACATGATTTAGAGCAAAGTCGGCTTTTGGACTGGCCGGCGCCTTCGGCTGGGCGGCAAACGATGAATTAAGCACTTTGGGCTGTATCGGCTACTAAGGCCGATAACCCTGGCGATTCCATTTCACCAGGCATTCCTGCAGAATGATGTCAGTGACCAGAGCACTCACCGGCTCGAAGCACTCTCAACGACGATGCAATCTGGGGAGAATCATCATGCAGCATGGGCTTCGGTTCCTTATCTTTCTCGGCGCGGTGATTGACTCCTCGTCCGCGTTTTCTCAGTCGGCGACTTCAGACCCGCAGACGATCGAGAGCTATATCCGGCTGCATTACACCAAGCACGAACACATGGTGCCAATGCGGGATGGTGTGAAGCTGATGACGGTTGTGTTCGTGCCAAAGGAGACGGGCAAGACTTATCCGATCCTGATGAAGCGTACGCCGTACAACGTGGCGCCGTATGGAGAAGAAAAGTATCCCTCAAAGTTGGGTCCGAGTGAACATTTTGTGCGAGCCGGCTACATCTTCGTGAATCAGGATGTGCGAGGGCGATTCGCGTCTGAGGGGCAATTCATTCAGGTCACGCCTCACATCGTTAACAAGACGAAACCGACCGATGTTGATGAGAGTTCGGACACTTTCGATACGATCGAATGGCTGTTAAAGAACGTTCCGAACCATAACGGTCGTGTAGGCATGTATGGCATCTCGTACCCCGGCTTCTACGCGGCCGCCGGTATGATCGATGCTCATCCTGCGTTGAAAGCGGTCTCTCCTCAGGCTCCCGTGGGGGACTGGTACTTCGACGACTTTCTGCACCACGGGGCTTTCTTTCTGGCTCATGCCTTCAAGTGGCTGAGCGGCAATGCGACTGAGCGGCCGACCCCAACGATGGAGCCTGCCAAACCTTATGTCTACCCAATGACTGACGGCTACAAAATGTTCCTCGAAGCCGGGTCCGTCGAGAATATCGACAAGCTCTACCTCAAGGGCGCGATTCCGTTCTGGGAAGACATGATGCAACATCCGAATCGTGATGAGTTCTGGCAGAAGCGTGCGATCATACCGCATCTGAAGAACGTCGCACCGGCGGTAATGACTGTGACCGGCTGGTACGATGCTGAAGATCTCTATGGTTCTTTCAAGACATATCAGTCGGTCGAGAAGTTGAACCCGAATGTGAACAGCGTTCTTGTCGTTGGACCGTGGCACCATGGCGGCTGGGCGTCCGTCGACGGCGATAAGCTCGGGAATGTTTCTTTCGGTTCAAAGACCGGAGCGTTTTATCGAGCTGAGATTGAGCTGCCGTTCTTCGAGAGGTATCTCAAGGATGCTGACCATCCAGCTCCTGCTGAAGCGACGGTGTTTGAGACTGGTTCCAATACCTGGAGAACCTTCGATGCGTGGCCGCCAAAAAACGTTGAATCGCAAACTCTCTATTTGAAACCGCATGGCAAGCTGGACGTTCAAAAGCCCGAAGGAAAAGACGCGGAGTCATTTGATGAGTTCGTCAGTGACCCCAACAAGCCGGTCCCGTATACGGAAACCGTAACTCCACGCATGACGATCGAGTACATGGTGGATGATCAGCGTTTTGCTTCTCGTCGTCCCGACGTTTTGACTTATCAGACGGAGCCATTTGCCGAAGAGACAGTCATTGCCGGTCCGATACAGACGGATCTTTGGGTGTCGACAACGGGCACGGATGCTGATTGGATTGTGAAGCTGATTGATGTCCGCCCGGACGGGCCAGACACCGTTCCTCTTGCCGGGTATCAGATGTTGCTGCGGAGTGAAGTGATTAGAGGTCGCTTCCGGAACGACTATGCGAAGCCCGAAGCCTTTGTTCCCGGCGAGCCAACTCAGGTCCGACTTGAGTTGTTAGACGTGCTGCATCGCTTTCAGAAGGGTCATCGTTTGATGATCCAGATTCAGAGCACCTGGTTTCCGCTGGTCGATCGGAATCCGCAGACCTTTGTGCCGAACATCTACTTTGCAAAGCCAGAAGATTTCCAAAAGGCCACGCATCGAGTCTTCCGCTCGTCACATCACTCGACCAGCCTGAATATTGGCGTGCTGCCTTCTGTCAAGACGCTCACACCGTGATTGTTCGGGTCCGAACGTCGAAGATGTATCAGGCGGGCTGTGATCGACCCTGAGAGCCGACAGCGACTATCGAGCTGCCATCGAACGAAAAGAGGGTTTCGGAATATCCCGAAACCCTCCACATCATCAACACGAAAATAGGGCTGCTCGGACTTGAACCGAGAACCAACGGATTATGAGTCCAAAAAAGCTGTTATGGCAATGTACGAGCAGTGTTCGAGTAACGGAAAAACACTGAACTCTGAAATTCAAAGCCGTTCGCTGTCCGACGGGTTAATGACCTTCCAGTGGCCCCTCAAGTGGCCCCTCGCTCACAACTACCGGACTCGCAACACACCCATGGTTGACCAAGGAATCGAGGCTGGACTGCTGACTGCTGTTTGATCAGTGTTCTACTACTGAAAAAAATTCGAAACGACGCTCAACAGATGTCGTATCACTATCAACCCCATTCATTTTAGGAGTTGAAAGTGAAATCAGAAGAACGACAGTCCGACAAATCTGGCGAGCGCCTAGGGACAATCTATGCAGACGCCGTCTATGCATATGAGAACTTCCAGCATCTGATCGGGCAGGGACGCGCAGGAATGCGGTCCTTGCGCATGAAGGGACTCCGCGTGATCCGCGCAGGAAACCGTCGCTACGTCATCGGCGGCGACTGGCTGATGTTCCTTCAGCAGATCGCCAGCAACGTCCAGAGCGACCCCAACGACCGTGATGCCTCTGATTCGAAGTTACGGTCTGGCAGAACTAAAAGCCGGATGGATCAAGAATTCGCATTTGATGCAGTTGGCACATACACGAGCTTGAGCGGAGCGACTGAAATTGAAATCGGCGACGATTCCGATTCGGTTTGACTGAGTTGGCTTGATGCCCCTGCGGGCTGTCTCTGCGACGAAGCGACTGTCGATATTGTCAGGATAATAAAAAAAGCCGCCTGCGATGGGCAGACAGCTTTCAAATTGTTTTGGGGTCTGATGAGTTGCACCTCCCAGACCTCGCGACTCATGCTAAAGGAACACGACGATGCCGAATGATACGACAATCACAACACGTAAACCAGTCGATATAGACCAAGATCTTTTTTTTGAATGCTCCCAAAATACTGGTTTTTCACAACTGTCCACAAGAGACTCCCATGACCCTTCCAGGAGCTTATCAAGAGACTCCCATGACCCTTCCAAGAACTTCTCAAGAGACTCAAAAGAAACTCCCATGTCCAAAATTGCATTTGGAAATGAATCGCGTGTCTTTGATACATTTCTCGACAACGCGACTGACATCAGAGGCAAAGAACGCCTTTCACTATCTGTAGTAATATACAACGATCTGATGCCTGCCCTGATCCGAAAACTCAAGGGCATGGGGTATGAGGCGTCTCAGGTAGACAGCGACTACGTCATGGAGATTTTTGACGATTGGTACAATATGCTCTATGAAAAGGCTGTCGTAGCAGGAATGAACACCAAGGAAGAGCTTCCGTATCAAGAAGAGATCTTTCGACGTTTTGCAGAGATGTTTGAGAGTACACTCTACCGAGAACGCGACTGGGTCTATATGACACGACTGCTCATTGAATCGCGTCAGGGGTACACTTCACGGTCAGAGGGGTTTTATTATCCCGAAGAATTGCAGACGTTAGAAATCTCGTTGGTTCAGCAAAATGTGCGGCTGAACTCGACGGAGGCTGCTGCAGTCTTGCTTGTGTGGGAAATGGCAGACCATAATACCGGATCGATTTTTTTCATTTCGCAGCGTAACATGGGTGCGTGGGCCGCGCAACTCGTTGGACTGGAATTGCGTAACGACGACCATGCCAAGGTGCTAGGCAGAGCCGTTCTTGCAAAACTGCAGCGGCTTGGAATCATCTTCGAGCACGAGCGCGGGAAATCTTATAGTAAGATTGGGCGCAAGGACGGAAAGGCCACGTCCTTTAAATGGGTGTGGGGACAACCAATCGACCATGTTGAGCGGTGAAAACCGAGTCGGCGACACGGGATCGCAGTATCCGTGGGGCTATCCCGGCGTTCAGGAGTATTCGCAGACCATGCTCACGGTGATCGCGACGGGAATCCTGGACGAAGAAATCGACAGGTATCAGCAGAAATACAACGTGACAGTATCCAGTTTGGAAGCGTAAAAGACTGGAAAACTGCCGAAAAGGTCTGCGAGAATTCATGGGGAACGGCATCACAGGTTTGAAAACCTATGATGAAAACGAAGCGAAAAACAGGTTCAAAACACAAACGGAGTTCTGCGGTGTTTTCATGGGGAACGTCATCATAGGTTTGAAAACCTATGATGAAAACGAAGCGGAAAACAGGTTCAAAACACAAACGGAGTTCTGCAGTGTTCAAAAAGGGACAGCAAGTTGAGATTACAACCGATGGACTGGTTGCGCCACCGGTTTTTCCAGTGCCTGAATGCGGCGCTCAAGGGTTTCAATCTTGCTCACGATCTTGACTTGATTGTCAGACAGATCCTCAACCACTTCCGTCAACCGGTCCGGGTTCTCGCCGTCCGTGTCTTCTACGAACTCAGTCAACTCCGCTTCAGAAACTGACTCTGGCGACGTCACCGCTGGCTCTGGAACGTCAGGATCAGGTTCGGAAGACTCTTTTCCGCTTTCCGGAAGAACTGTTTCCGCCGTCTCGCTGGATGCCTTTGCGGGAGTCACGCTGGAGAAGGCCGCCTACGATGAAGACAAGTGGATCGCTGCGATCGAAATCGACGAAATATTTCGCGACTTCGAAGGGGGGACACATTCCGGATTGATCCGTCGTGCGTGCCGCTAATCATCGCCAGAATCCTGAAACTGGCCAAAGATACCGCAGCCATTGGCATCGCACATATCGTCGAGCAGATCCAGACGGGACGCCAGATGATCTACGTCGACGGCGTTCTGATCGGACAAGCCAGCAATCCAATTCACGGAAGGCCAGTAATCAGAAAAAACGACGATTTCGAAGAGTGGCCGAAAGCAGACGTGATATGGATCAGCACGGTGCCGGTGGCTTCCTGCTACGTTCCACAAGTCGGTGAGTTGATTGTGATCGCATAGTTCAAGGTGAATTCAAGGCACGTCGAGCGGGGGCGTGCCACCTTGAATGCGCAAAAGAAAAAAGCACAAAGTGGATGGAAGTTTTTCATAGTCAAGCTTGCACATGAAGGCGCTACCGACAAGTTTCAACAGGAAAATGACTCCCCATGACACATGAAGAAATTCAAAAAACACTGGCTGGACTGATGCGTGGCGTTTATGAAAGCAGACTGAAACAACTGCAGGAACTCAAGGCGCCACTGGCGGGAGTCACGCTGGAAAAGGACGCCTACTATGAAGACGAGTGGATCGCCGCGATCGAAATCGGCGAAATGTTTCGCGACTTCGAAGGGGGGACACATTCCGACTTAATCCGAAGTGTGCCACTGATCATCGTCAGCATTCTCAAACCGACAAAAGTCGAATGAAATTCCAGATAGTCAAGCTTTACTATGATGATTTGAACGCAGGAAACACAGGGAAAGAGAATCGGCAGCGTCCAAGACGCCAAACATCCGAGACGAATTCCCGCCAGAAAATGCCATCGTCACCTGAGCGCGACGCTGTAAAGAGAGAGTCACGCACTCGCAGAAATTGCCTGCAGCTTGGACCACAGCGGTGATGCTACTCGAATGCTCGGTGTCGGGGTGAGATACAGAGTGCTGATGCTTCATTCTGAAGTTAGCAACGCAGATCTGCGACTGCTGTACGTCGCTGCGAATGAAGCCGATTGACAATCTCGCGAAATAGCAAACGTGGCCGAGAGAATAAGTGATCCGTACACCGCCGGTCCCCGTTGTACAGAATCTGGATGAATGATGATGGAGTTCACAGATTCAAAGTGGGGGGGCGGATTATGCAGCGGGCAATCGGATACATCCGAGTCTCAACGGACGGTCAGGCGGTCGATGGTGTCTCTTTGGATGCTCAGCGATCACGCATCCAAGCGTGGTGCGTGGCAAACGAGTTTTTGCTGGCTGGGGTTTTTGTTGATGCTGGCCTGAGTGGCAAGCGGGCGGACAATCGACCAGAACTGCAAGCTGCGTTGAATGCGGTCACTGAATGTCGTGGGGTGTTGATCGTCTATTCTCTCAGTCGATTGGCACGATCCACAAAGGACACGATTTCCATCAGTGAGCGTCTGAGCAAAGCCGGAGCGGACCTGGTGAGTCTCTCAGAGAAGATCGACACCACAACGGCCGCGGGCAAAATGGTTTTCCAGATGCTGGCCGTTCTCGCGGAATTTGAACGAAACCAGATCAGCGAACGCACCAAAGCTGCAATGTCACATATGCGTGAACAAGGAAAGTTCCTGGGGCAACTGCCATATGGTTTCAATTTGGCAATTGATGGCCAATCACTGGTTGAGAATGTTGAGGAGTTGGAAACCGTTCGTACGATCCAGGCACTGCGAACTGAGGGTAAGAGTCTTCGGGCGATTGCGGAAAAACTCGACTGCTCGAACATTCGAACGAAGTCCGGAAAGCTTCAGTGGACACACACGGCAGTGCGGAGCATCTTGAGCCGAGTCAATTCAGGCTAATCCACAGCGATCAAACTATGGGTCTTTCGGGACCGCGCAACGCTGCCGATTGCATGTTTCAAATCGGGGTCGGCCACAAACCCCTGCATTTTCAACGTTCGGGGGCCACCGCGCAACGCTGCCGATCATGAAAACCCTGGCAGACCCTACGAAATGTGGGTGTCTCATGAAAGTGTTATGTGCCCCAAAGCCTCGGCAACATGTCATTTCCGATGGTGCAAGGTCAGCAGGCTGAATGTCAGGTTTCACCGGAACCTTCCGGAGAATCTTCAGCCGATCCGTCGTCACGCAAAAACTCAGCCGCGCCACGACACATGGCCTGACGTCCGGGCTGCATGGACATATCCAGGGTGATCAGTTGTTGCAGTAACTCATCAAATTCAGTTCGAGCTTCGGAAGACGGATCAGCTGCAAGTTGTTTGAGCCGGGTAGTCAGTTCTGCGTAGTGCATGGGTTCTGTCATTTCGGTCCATTCTGGAAGGATTCTTCGTTCTTCAGTGTGTCATGAAGACTGCGTGGGTTTGCGATTGCAATCTTTGAACGGCAAAGATGGCCATCCAGATCACAGATCTTGCAAGCGTAGACACATGCCGCTTGTTAGTAGGAACGAATTCAACTTCACAAAGGGAGCGATGGAATGAAAGTCTTCTACAATCCAAAAATGAGTACACCATCACACGGGTACAGTCCGTCCGGTTCAAAGCCAGCTGCTGCAGTTGCCGATTGGCAGAGCCGCGGGCTTGATATTCAGCTCATCGACTTCGAGCCTATCACAGAGAAAGATCTGTGTTTGGCACACGATCCAAAGTTCGTGAAGCGTGTTCTCACCCGCAAGGAATCAAACGGGCACGGCAACACGATCAAAGCAGTCACTGACTCCTGTCTGTGGACCTGTGGTTCCATGGTCGCAGCCAGTCGTCAGGCTCTGATCGATGGGATCACCTGTTCGCCGTCTAGTGGCTTCCACCATTCCAACTTTGCCCAGGCTTCTGGCTTCTGCACGTTCAACGGACTGATCGTCGCAGCACGCAAGTTGATTGAGGAAGGCCGTGTTGCCAAGGTGGGGATCATCGACTGCGATGCTCACTGGTTTGATGGGGTAGTGGATATTCTTGACACGCTGGAACTCAATGATGTCATTAAGGCGTGGTCATTTGGCGGTGAGTTCACGCCACGAACATTCAGTCAGAAGCGACTGATCACACAGTTGCGTATGGCCATCAGGAAAATGAAAGAACAGGGTGTCGAACTGATTCTGTATCAGGCCGGCGCAGATCCGCACAAGAATGATCCACTTGGTGGTTTCATGACCACGGAAGAGATGCGAAAACGAGACCAGTTTGTTTTTGAAACGTGCCGTGATCTTGGAATGGCAGTTTGCTGGCTATTTGCTGGGGGCTACCAAAAAGAGGCAGATGGTAGCATCCCGAAGGTCCTGGAGATTCACAGGAACACGGCGTTGGAAGCCATTCGAGCCATGAAGAGTCAGGTAAACTCAACACCATCCCCAAAAAAATGGATCCGCCTGCACGACACGACGGTGGAAAACCTTGGGGAAAGTATCTCCATCGTCGGGGGTGTGAGGGCACCAAAGAGGACAAAGCCATTCGGCGGTTCAACACCCAAATGACGTGATCACCGTCCGAAAATCGTTGTTTCGTCAATGATTCTGACCAATCGGCAACGCTGCCGATTCAGATTTTCGGAGTATTAAAGCAGGAATTGCAGACCGAAAACTTCTTCATTCGGTCCGTGTTTGCTCAGCTTTCGTCCGCGCTGTCTGGCAACTGAATGCAATTAAATCGCCGAGGTTCCTGTGATCTCCAAGCATTGGTCCTGACAACTTGACATTGTTCCTCTGCTGCGAAGTACATCGTCTGCCTTGGCGTCAATTCGTCAACTGCCTCTTTCTTTCGTGGCCGTCAGTTCCTTACTGGGACTTATCTCCGTAGCCTGCGGCGAATCATCCCCAGTCAGTAACCGTCCCTAATTCATCACGTTGAATTGCCACGCCCCCAAAACATGAGCCAACCCAATCTGTCCTCTTTCATCTGTTCCGTTGCCGATCTTCTACGAGGCGATTTCAAGCAGTCGGAATCCGGAAAGGTCATTTTGCCGTTCACGGTGTTGAGGCGTCTGGATTGCGTCCCGGAGGGAACGAAGGACGCGGTTCTAAAGGAACTGGTGAAGCGAGAAGCGGCCGAGCTAAATCCTGAGCCATTCCTGCTCAAGAAATCCGGGCAGTTGTTCTACAACACGTCGCCGTTAGACATGAAAAAGCTGATGGGCGACGAGGACAACATCACCGAAAACCTGTTCTCCTACGTCCAGGCGTTTTCTCCGGCTGGCGACAGGTGGGTGATCGGGAACCCAACGAATCCCGGAGAGAACTTTGGCGATCGCTGGAATGACGAGGGCAGTAAGAAAAGTGAAGCCTTTTTTAAGTGGATTGACTGGGTGAGAGAAGACATCGACGAGCTTCTCAATGTGGCAACACCAACCACCTTGCAAGCAACGCTCGTCAGAGCATTTGGCGAGACCCCGGGTAAGCGAGTCGCAACCAACTTCAAGGGCACCCTGTCTGGGAACTTTGGTGTTCCAAAGAAATCTATTTTTGGTCGAGTGCTTGATGGCTCGTTTTTGAACGCTTCCCACAGACACCCACCGAAGTGGCAGATCAAACCCGGGCGAGAAAAAATATCAATAATTGCACAAGCTCCACGAGTCTGCCGGCGGACCTGTTCGCTCAATCTCGATGTCGCGTCTTGAGTTTTGAAAACGCCGGCTCGATTGAGACCATCGATCATCAGCGATGTCATCCAACCGGTCACACACAGTGCGCCTCTATAACAGAGATTGTTTGCCAACGACCGAAAGGGGCCGTTTTAGCACGCTGCCTTCAACACAGCCGCTCATCCGGCCTATCGGCCACCTTCTCCCCCAGAGGGTGAGAAGGGACTGCGTTCACGCGACAAAAAATTGATCAAAATGCAACTTCGGTGAATCTGATTCTCCAGACATGGCGCTGTCCAGTTAGGCCAGGAAAAGCCCTCGCATCGCACTCCGCAGACGGCGTTATGGCCGGTGACTGGCACGTCATGTGTTCTCCCTGTGGCACACAGTGCGTCGCTATACCAGAGATTGTTTACCGACGACCGAAAGGAGCACTTTGCAGCCTCCGCCGGAATCCACGTAGAAGTCCTGAGAATTACAGGGGACGTTTAATAAGAGGCTTAGGTCTTCGCAGTCAAGTCCCATGGAAATGCGCAGGATGTGTGATGGCCGTCGGCTGGCGAGTCACACCGTTTCCTGCAATACCATAATGAAACCAACAGAAAGTGCGTAGGGGGGGGATTAAATTCAGCCCACCATAGCAGTAAATACTACTGGCAGTACAGTACCTAAATACTTTTAACACTTCGGATTAATTGGATTAAATCGATCATTACTTCCTGTTTAAGCATTCCCAACTTCCTAAGGTGCGCCTGCCAATGTTGCGCGGTCCCGTGAGTCATTGCAACTCCTGGAGTGCTGTGTGGTTGCTGCAGCATGAACTGCGGAAGTCGATTCAAACTGTGGAAGCCAATTGAAGCGTGACTACAGCGTTGTTGCGAGACACGCCCGGTACGGTGGCTTGGCGTTGCTGCTGATGCAGGGAACAACGCTGTTTATTGGCGTTTCACTCTTCGCAGGGGTGCAGTCGGCAGGCCATTCACTTCACGCAGCAACTCACAACGTCGCTCACAAAAAAACAAGACCCTGCTTAAACGAGCAAAGAATCTCTATGACAACAAACACAAAAGCTCTGGAACTGTCGTCACCGCCGGGGCCGCCTGACGATCAGGATGGTGCGGGCGTTGCGGCGCAGACGCGGATTGAGTGCCGCAGTTCGGAACCGTTTGATCGGTGGTTGTCTGAACTGGCGGGTTCTCTGGCGTTGACAACCTATCAGGCCGGCAAGCTGGCTGTGCTCGGCTGGCGTGGATCGCAGCCATCGCTGTTAATGCGGCA